>JAADIG010000022.1 GCA_013151445.1 Actinomycetota bacterium | reverse complement strand
AGGGCCTTGCGGACCGCTCTATTTGCCTTGCCACCCTCGGGTGGTGCGGCTACGCGGATCCTCAAGGCCCCATCGTGGGCGCCGACGATCTCGGTCCGCGACGCTCCGGGGACGACCCATACGTCAACAACAACACCATCGTCTTGCTCGCGCAGTCCTATCTTCACCATACCGCCGATGGTACTGACGCGTCTCGAATACCGTGTACACTGCTGGGCGCAATGACAGGGACGTGCCCACACGGCACGAGGATCTCAGCGAGCCGGCGACAGTGCGAGTCCGGCGACCTTTTCGTGTGGGACATCACCCTCGAGCTGCGGGAAGAATGCCACCAGGCCGTAGAACCCGCCGGTCTCTCCACCGCAGAGGAGCAATGAGCGGGTATCCGACCGTCGGGTATCAAGCCGGGTGGTACCGCGGGTTTCCCGTCCTGGCAACGAAAGAACGTTGCCAGTGACCAATGTGCAGGAGACCACAATGACTTCCCGATCCTCCGGGCAGAGCGCACAGCCATTCAAGAAGGTGAATCCGCGCCTCGACCTTCAACGGGTCGACGCCGACACCCTTGCCCTCTGGAAGGACATCGGTGCGTTCCAGGCGTCAATCGACAACCGTGCGGACGCCCCCGAATACACGTTCTACGACGGTCCACCATTTGCCACTGGATCCCCGCACTACGGTCACCTGCTCCAGGCGGTTATCAAAGATGTCGTGCCCCGCTACTGGACGATGCGCGGCTACCGGGTGGAGCGCCGTTTCGGTTGGGACACCCACGGCCTCCCCGTGGAGATGGAAGTCGAGAAACAGCTCGGAGTGTCGGGTCCCCAGGAGATCCAGGCGATCGGCGTCGACACGTTCAACGAAGCATGCCGCGCCATGGTGAACACCACCACCCAGGAGTGGGAAGACATCATGGACCGGGTCGGCCGGTGGGTTGATTTCGAGGACGACTACAAGACGATGGACGTCGACTTCATGGAAACCGTGTGGTGGGTGTTCAAGGAACTGTGGGACCGTGACCTGATCTACCAGGCATACAAGGTGCTCCCCTATTCCTTTGGTGCAACGACGCCGCTGTCGAACTTTGAAGCGAACCTGGACTACCGCGACGTTGATGATCCGTCGATCACGGTGCGTCTGCGGGTCACCGAAAACCATGGCCCTCTGAAGGAGGGGGATTTCCTGCTGGTGTGGACGACGACACCCTGGACACTCCCCTCCAACCTCGCAGCAGCAGTCGGTGAGGATGTGACATACGTCGCTGTCGACGGTCTTCCCGGTGGTTTCGAGGGACGTCATTGGCTTGCTCCGGAACGTGTCGAGTACTACGCACCGGATGCGGAGCCGGTCGCCACAGCCGTGGGGCGAGACATGGTTGGCGCCCCGTATGAGCCGATCTTTGACTACTTCGCAGACAAGGCTGCTGCCGGCGCGTTCCGTGTGATCGTCAACCCGGAGGTCACAACCGATGAAGGCACCGGACTCGTCCACATGGCGCCCGCCTACGGTGAGACCGACTTCAACGCGTTCCAGGCAGCCGGTATCGACGCCCTCGTCGAACCCCTCGACGCGAGAGCAAGATTCACCGATGAGGTAGGCCCCGAACTTGTTGGCGTGCCGGTGAAGGAAGCCGATGCCATCATCATCGACCTTCTCAAGGCGGCCGGGAAGCTTGTGCGCCGCGAGCAGATCAACCACAGCTACCCGTTTTGTTGGAGAACTGGCACCCCTCTTATCTATCGCGCCATCCCCACATGGTTCGTGAAGGTTGAATCCTTCCGAGACCGAATGGTGGAGAGAAACCGAGACATCCGTTGGGTGCCCGAAGCCGTTGGCGCAAAACGGTTCGGGAACTGGCTGGAGAACGCCCGCGACTGGGCGATCAGCCGGAATCGGTATTGGGGTTCCTGCATCCCGGTGTGGGAGTGCGAAAGTTGTGGAGAGTCGGTTTGTATCGGCTCTCGCCAGGACCTCTTCGAACGTTCCGGCGTTATGGTCGACGACCTCCACAAACACATCGTCGACCCCGTCACATTCCCCTGTGAGTGTGGCGCGGGAACAATGCAGCGAGTCCCAGAAGTTCTGGACTGCTGGTTCGAGTCGGGATCGATGCCATACGCCCAGATGCATTACCCCTTCGAGAATCAAGAGCAATTCGCTACCCGATATCCGGCCGACTTCATCGCTGAAGGCCTCGACCAGACCCGCGGTTGGTTTTACACACTGCTCGTGTTGGGAACCGCAATCTTCGACAAGGCACCGTTCCAGAACTGCATCGTGACTGGCCTGATCCTCGCCGAAGATGGACGGAAGATGTCCAAGAGCCTCAAGAACTACCCCGACCCGACGGGTGTCATCGACGAATTCGGCGGTGATGCGCTGCGCGCCTACTTGATCAATTCGCCCGTGGTGCGCGGCGAACCGTTGCGCTTTCAGGAACAGGGCGTTCGCGATGTGGTGCGTACCGTATTGCTGCCCTATTGGAACGCCTTCTCGTTCTTTTCGCTGTATGCAGATGCCGATGGGCTCACCGGCGAAGACCTGCTCGCGGCCCCACCGCTTGCGGACCGTCCGGAAATCGACCGCTGGATCGTCTCGGTTCTCCAATCGCTGCTGCGCGACGTCAACCAGGAAATGGAGCAGTATCGCCTGTTTGCGGTCATCCCTCCGATCCTTGACTTCATCGATGACCTCACGAACTGGTACATCCGTAGATCGCGGCGTCGCTTCTGGAGGCAACGCACCGATAGTGACGCCGACAAACTCGCCGCGTTCGCAACGCTTCACGAGGTACTCACCATCTTCGGCCGAGTCGCTGCACCGATCCTTCCGTTCATCACAGAGGACATCTACCAGGTGCTCGAGCGCAACCAGGACCCGGTCGCGGCGCCAAGCATCCACCTCACGGACTACCCGGAAGCGGACGAAACGGCGATCGATGAATCCCTTGAGCGGTCGATGACTGCGGTTCGCACCGTTGTGAACCTCGGTCGTCGACTGAGGCGTCAGCACGACCTGCGGGTCCGGCAGCCGCTGGCGACTCTCACAGTTGTCTCTCGTGACCCTGCTGAACGGGCGGCGATCAAGAACCACGCAGCGCTCGTCAAGGATGAACTCAATGTACACAACGTCGTTGTCGAGGCCGACGAGACTGATCTCGTCACTCTCTCAGCGAAGGCGAACTTCAAGAAACTTGGCCCACGATTCGGCAAGGACATGCGGTCAATCGCGACGGCGATCGCAGATCTGGACCACGACAGCCTCTGCATGCTGCTTGGTGGCGAACGAGTCGAAGTTGCGGGTCATGGGATTTCGCTCGAAGACATCGCCGTCCAGCGCGAACCTCGCGTAAACCTCGTTGTGACGACCGCATTCGACATCACCGTTGCGCTTGACACGACCGTAACCGACGACCTCCGCTCCGAAGGAATTGCCCGCGAGTTCATCAACCGGATCCAGGGTCTGAGGCGTGCGGCGGATCTCGATGTCAGCGATCGGGTCGCCATCGATTGGGCGACTGACGACCCAATCGTGGCCGCGGCTATCAAGTCACACGATGCGTTGATTCGAGGGGAGTGTCTTGCTGTGGTGATCCGCCAAACGGACGGCCCACTTGAGCACCGACTCGAACTCGATGGTCGAACGATTGCAGTGTCTGTATCGGTGCACGAGTCCTAGTCACCGACCCGGCGCCTAGGACTCCGTGGCTTCGGCGGCCTCGATACGGCGACGCAGGCCACTGAGGCGGCGTTCGTAGAACCCATCGCGCTCGGGATCGGGTGCCTCGGTGAGATCGACCGTGATACTGAAGGGGTCCGCCAATGCTTCGGCATCACCGGACGTCCCACTGTCCTGGGGGTGCGTCGAGGCGGGGGGCCCAACATCATATGGAGTCGCGACAACCTCGCCGTGGTCGACTGACAGGATGCTCTGCAATGCGTTCATCTCCCGAGCAATGTGGCGGACCAACGAATCGAGACGCTGCTCAGCAATGACGCTTGCATTGCGTAACTCGGTCGTAACCCGGGTCTGCTCATCAGCAATGCGTTGAGCCTCTGCAAGGACGGTACGTGCCGCAGCAGCCTTCGTTTTGCCTTCCTCGTCCGCCATCTCGCGGGTACGGGTAGCAACCCGTCGAGCATGGTCGACGATGTCCACGGCCTCGTCCTCGCGGGCAGCTTGCACCGTTGAACGGGAGGCTTCGAGCTCTGCGGCCAAGTCGGCCGACACCATGCTCTGGAGAGCAGCCTGCATTCGCCGCTCTTCCCGTGCCGCAGCAACAGACTCCGCACCCGCAAACAGCAACTCGTACGACTCCACCAAGTCCCGTGTCCGGCGGATTCGCCGATCGGTGGAGTCGGGAAGTTCGGCTTCGAGCTCTTCGATGCGACTCACCGCCGCTCGCAGATCGGCCTCGTAGCGCGCCAACACATCCACCACGGCACTGCGGAACGCCTCGACTGCGTCTACCTCGTAACCACGCCCGTCACGGGAGAATTTCACGCTACTCGCCGTGGATGCCGTCATGTCCATCCGGAAAGCCTACCCGAGGCGATGAGCCACCGCATCAGTATCGATATCCCTTAGAGGAACCCGCGCAGAAGCGATAGTCCGAGAATCAGAACCAGGGGTGCAAGGTCGAGTGCAGCCCCGCCAATGCGTACCGGTGGGAGCACATTTCGTAGCGGTCGCAGAACGCGCTGCATCACATCTTGTAGCGCATCGTAGACCTTACGGACAGGATGGCCCCAGGGAACCCGACCGAGCACCACGATGTACCCCAGGACGATCCAGATGATGATCGTCCAAATGGCAATATCAATAAGCGTGCGCAAACCATTCATACGATGTCGTTATCGAATCGGGCCGGCGTACAGACCGAGGTCGGCGAGACGCTGGCGCTCGTTGACCGAGATGCCCGTATTGGGAGGTGTGACGAGAATGACACCCTGAGCAATCTTCGACATGTTGCCCGCAAGCGCATAGGTAAGGCCGCTGGCGAAGTCGACTAGACGCCGCACCATCTCGGGCTCCGTCCCGCGCAGATCCATTACGACCGGCCGACTAGCCCGGATATGATCGGCTAAAGCCTTGGCGTCGTCAAAGGATCGGGCGACAACGAGTTCAGATTCATTGTGCATTTGGGGCGACATACTTTCTGCCTCAAGAGGCGCTCCGGCCCGACCTTGGACGATCATGCCAGCCTCGGCATGCGATGGGTTCGCCGACACGCGGCGTCGCGCCATCGACGGTGGTTCGACACGACGTCCCGTGACACCGTACGAGGAGGTCGACTGTACCGGAGGCGCAAGCGGTCGAACTGCCTGCTGTTGTGGCGTCTCCACACGACGGACCCCGGTCGAATCGCCCTGTGCGTCGACAGCGTGCTGTTCCTCGGCGGCAACAACCTGGTCGTCGTCGACGAGCCCCAGCTGAAAGAGCGCCTTGTTCCAAAGTGATGCCATTGTTGGTGGGCCTTGCCTTTTCGTTCTACGGTTGCTGCGTTGACCTTGCCCCAAAGATAGCCCGTCCGACACGGATAATGGTGGCACCTTCCTCGATTGCCACCTCGTAGTCGTCGGTCATCCCCATGGAAAGCTCTCTCACTGTAGGCCAATCTCGGACCAACAGGTCGCGTAAGTCGCGCAACTTCGAGAACCACTTTCGGGAATCTTCCCCGGCTTTTGGCTGCGGGGGTATCTGCATCAGACCAACGACTGGCACCGAGGCCGCAACCAACGCCTCGACGAGCGGTGCGACGGCGTCCACCGACGCACCCGCCTTCTGCTGCTCCCCGGCGAGATTCACCTGCACGAGCACGCTCGCACCACACGGGTCAAGGCGGTCCACGAGCTTGAGCCGGTCGACACCGTGCAGCATCGATGCGATCTGGGAAGCAACCCGAGCCTTGCGGGATTGCAATGCACCGACCAGATGCCACTCAATGTCGTCCGGAAGCAATGGCGCCTTGGTCTGTAGTTCCTGGAGACGGTTCTCCCCGAACACTCTGTGACCCGCTGCATACGCCTCGAGTACCAGCGCGGCCGGATGTGTCTTGGAAACAGCAACAACGACCGGTCGGTCGCTGCGGCCCGCGCGACGGGCCGCGTCGTCCACACGTCGATGGACCGTTGTTAACCGTTCGGCAACCATGCCACCGTTACCTGCCGTCCCTTTGTCGCGTCTCGCCGATACGAATAATACGCCGCATCCTCGAACGTGCAGATCTCCTCAACCACATGCGGAATCGCTCCAAGCTGGTCCCGGATCGCGCCGACCAAGTCCACCGCGGGAGTGCCCCAATCGGTCGTCGAACCGAACCCGGGAAACAGCGCAAGGACGTCCTCACCAACCTCGAAGGAGCTCCGACAAATGGCCGGGCCGATCGCTGCACGGTTGACGGGTACACCATCGGATTCCATCGCGTGAATAGCCGTCCGCACAACGCCTGCGGATGCGCCGCGCCACCCGGCGTGAACCACCGCCACGGTAGTTTCGGACCACAAGACGATCGGAACGCAGTCCGCAGTTGCGATCGCGACCGGGAGCCCCGGTACCGTCGTCAGAATGAT
This sequence comes from Actinomycetota bacterium, assembly GCA_013151445.1. GTDB lineage: Bacteria > Actinomycetota > Acidimicrobiia > Spongiisociales > UBA5794 > BMS3BBIN02. Next base: position 59,588 of record JAADIG010000022.1, on the reverse strand, counting down.
GTCGGCCTCACCACAATTCCCGGGGCCGGTCGCAGCCACGAAGGCGGTGCCGTGAACCTGAAAGATGTACGCCCACTCATCTGATATGCCGAGGTCTGCGGAAAGCCTTGCCCTTGCGCGACTGTCAAAACGAGCATCGCCGTATGTCGCATCGCCAAACGCCGCGTCCGCAACGCTGACACCTTCGCTCATCCCTGGAGGAATCCAGGGATGTCAAGGTCATCGTCATTCCCTGGTGCAGGAGTAGATTCTGACGCTGGTGATGTTTGAGAATCGGTACGCGAGGAAGTGGCCGTATAACTCGCCCCGCTACGGGGTCGGCCGTCGCGATCGAAACCTGCGGCGATCACCGTAACTCTCATCTCGTCGCCCAGCGTGTCGTCGATGACCGCACCGAAGATGATGTTGGCATCGGCCTCGGTGTGATCAGCAATAAGACTCGCCGCGACGCTCACCTCGTAGAGGGACATATCAGACGGGCCAGATACGGAGAGCAACACACCACGGGCACCCTCCATCGACGTTTCGAGCAACGGTGATGAGATGGCCTTGTTTGCGGCTTGCTCGGCGCGATTCTCCCCGGTGGAGTTTCCAATGCCCATAACCGCAGACCCGGCGTCACTCATGACGGTCTTCACGTCAGCAAAGTCGACGTTGATCAACCCCGGTGTGGTGATGAGGTCGGTGATGCCTCGCACACCGTTTGTCAGAACATCGTCCGCCATTCGGAAGGCGTCGAGGACCGACGTCTTCGGGTCGGCAACTTCGAGCAGCCGCTGGTTGGGAATGATGATGAGTGTGTCCACTGCGGCGCGGAGTTCCTGGATGCCCTGCTCCGCCTGCACCGACCGACGCCGGCCTTCGAAGCCGAACGGTCTCGTCACCACACCAACGGTCAACGCGGCCAGGCTGCGTGAGATGTCGGCGACGACCGGTGCCGCACCGGTACCGGTGCCACCGCCTTCGCCAGCGGTGATAAACACCATGTCCGCACCCTGAAGCGCATCTTCAAGCTCGTCGCGATGCGCCTCGGCGGCCTCGCGTCCTACTTCAGGGTTGGCACCGGCACCAAGACCGCGTGTCGAGTCGCGCCCGATGTCGAGCTTGACATCGGCGTCCGACATCAACAACGCCTGGGCGTCGGTGTTGATCGCGATGAACTCAACACCGCCAACACCGGCGTCAATCATCCGGTTGACGGCATTGACACCGCCACCACCGACACCAACCACTTTTATGACCGCGAGGTAATTCTGAGGGGAATTTAGATCCATGTTCTCCAACAATCCACTAAGGCTCAATACCTAGGTTAGCCCTGTTTCCTAGTTTCGTAGGGACTTCTTTCTACTCCTCAACCTCTGGTTGAGGGATTGCCACCGCTGGGCGGGTCGGTGACACAACATCAATGACCGAGCCTAGGGGTATTCCATCGGCGAGAATCGCCACCACTGCCGCTGCTTTCGCCTCGACATCAACGGCCGGTCCGATGCGAACACGATACCCATTCACGGTAGCAACGAGTTCGTTGCCCTCGTTCCAGACAGTCGTTGGCACCGAAACACTATCTCCGACTCGCGCTATGAACAGTACGGCCGCAACCACTTCGACATCGCTTATTTTTTGCCCCGGGAGGATCCGCTCAGTGGCGATTGTTACTGTGCCCAGGCCCGGTGGCGATGTCGGCAATGATTCGAGCACGCTGCCTTCCTCCCCCACGAGGACCCAGGTCGTGCCCGTCTGGACGGCGGCCACGGGGACGTACTCGACGACGTCGATCTCAACATGACCCGGCCACTGGACGACAACCCTGCTGTCCTTGATCCATGGGTCAAGCTCCAGCTCGGCCTGCACAGCGTCGGCCTTCACCGACAATGTCGCAACACCAGTCACAACATCGATTGCTTCCAGGCGTTCCAACGCCGAAGAATTCTCGACACCACGCACCACGACGTCGCGCACTGCGAACACAGGACTTTGCAGCAGCCACGCGACGAGCGCCACGACCCCAACGAGAGTCGCCACGAGCAGGAGGCGTCGGAGGCGGCGCCGGGCGTTGTCCTCTGACACGCCTCTTCGACGCTCCTCAATTCGTTGATTGATTTGCGGTGCCGTCACGCGTCGTCCTCGAAACCGAGACAGACAACCTCGCGGACCAGCTCGATGCCAATCTCTCTTGCGACACGAGTCCGAACGGCTTCAATGACTGCGTACACATCTTCGGGTGTCGCCTCCTCCGAGGCTTCGATGAAGTTTGCGTGCCGTGTCGAGACCGCTGCACCTCCGATACGAAACCCCTTGAGACCAATCGAGTCGATGAGACGCCCCGCGGAGTCGCCGGGAGGGTTCTTGAACACCGACCCAGCGTTGTGGGTCCCCCCCGGCTGGTGATCACGTCGCCACGCCGTCACCTCTCGCATGAGGCGTTCGCCATCGGCCACATCACCATTCGTTGTTTCGAACACCGCCGACAGTACGACATCGGACGGTCGTAAATTTGAGTGGCGATATGACAGTTTCAGCTCGGCCGGGGTCCTTTCGACTGCGACTCCGGAGTCGAGGTCTAACACGAGAGCCGACCTCAGGACATCCCGAGTTTCGGTGCCGTGGCACCCGGCGTTCATAAGAACGGCCCCACCGACGGTGCCGGGCACTCCGACAAAGAACTCGAGACCCCGCTGGCCAACCCTCGTTGCTGTGCGGGCCAGCACGGGAAGTGCCGCACCGGCGCCGGCATGAACGGAGTCGGTGCGAACTTCTACTTCCGAAAAGGTCCCTGCCAGACGCACCACGATCCCGGAGACGCCGCGCGTCGCGACGAGAAGATTCGAACCTCTTCCAATCATCGTGACACCGAGATTCTCGCCCGTCGCCGCGGCGAGTACCTCATCCAGTTCGGTTCGAGTGTCAACCCGCGCAAAGTACTCGGCGTTGCCGCCGATCTTGTACGTCGTCATCGGGCCGAGCGCGACCTGCGGATGGACGAGACCACCCGACACAAGGTCGGGGATGCTATTCATGGTCGGCTTTCTAACCTTCGAGCTAGCTCTTCGGCCGCGGCACTGATATCGCCGGCACCGAGCAACAGAACCAGGTCCCCCTCAACGACCTCGTCGCTCAATACCGTGACGGCATCACTGACACGCTCGACGAAGCGTACGGAGCCACCGGCCGCCTCGACCGCCTGGCTCACTAATCGTCCGGAGACACCCGGAATCGGTGTCTCCGAAGCGGCGAACACATCGGTGACAATCACTTCATCGGCGCATGCGAGCGGTGGGCCGAAGAGGTGCCCAAGCTCGGCAGTCCTGGTGTATCGGTGGGGTTGAAAGACGGCCCAGACCTTGCGCCACGAACCGCGACGGGCCGCCTGCACAGTTGCTGCGATCTCGGTCGGATGATGGGCATAGTCATCAACAACAGTGACACCAGCAATGTTTGCCCGTGTTTCGAAACGACGCCGGACACCTTCGAAGCTCGCAAGCGAGGCGGCTGCCTGCTCGACATCAAAACCCATCTCGTGGAGCAGAACCAGCACACCAGCCGCGTTACGGGCGATGTGGTCTCCGGGTTTCGGGATGCTCACCGGGGTCGCCCCGTGCGGACCCGACAGCATGAAACTCACTTCCCAGTTGCCGTGCGACACGTCAGTGATACGGTAGGTCGCTTCCTCTCGCATGCCGTAGGAAACCAAAGCCGTACGCTGAGCCAACCGGCTCACACCGCCATCATCGATACATCCGACGACCGGCCCTTCTGTGCGAGTTGCAACAAGCGCAAACGCCTCTTCGAGTGCCGCAACGTTGCCGTAGTAGTCAAGATGATCTGCATCGATGTTCGTGACCAGCACACCACGAAGATGCAGGCTGCGGAACGTGCCGAACGCCTCATCGGCCTCCAGGAGAAATGTCTCGTCGGCGCCGAGGTGGGCGTTCGTATGAAGGTCGCTGAGCTGGCCACCAACCATGAAACTTGGATCGTGCCCCGAGTTACGCAGTGCATGAATCATGAGGGCCGTCGATGTTGTCTTGCCATGGGTTCCCGCACAGCCGATCGCCGGGACTGCCGCAGTCATCCGCTCGAGGAGTTCGGGTCTTCCCAACACCGGCCGTCCCGCCTGGGCGAAAGCACGCACCTCGGGATCGGATGGGGGAACCGCCGATGACTTCACAAGAATATCTGCGGTGAGAGCCTTGGCAGGGTCGCTGCCCGTCCATGCGGCAACTCCAAGATCGCGGAGCCGGTTCAGGACGCGCCCCGGTTTTAGATCCGATCCGCTGACCGTGTAACCATCCTGCCTTAGTAGTTTGGCGAGGCCGCTCATGCCGGCACCACCAACCCCGACAAGATGGACGCTGGTAGACCGATCGTCGTTGAGAAACCCGCGATCGATCACGTGGCCGCACCGATCATGGCATCCGCAACGACCGCCGCCGCATCCGTTCTTGCATGCTGGCCATACGCCTCAGCCATCGCCGCACGTTTACCCACGTCCGACAAGAGTTGCTCCAAGGCCGCAGGTACCTGGTCAATCATGTCCTCACGCACCATCACCATCGCACCGTCGCGGACCGGACCAGCGGCGTTCGCTGCCTGATGGTCGGCCGTCCCGATGGCGAGTGGCACAACAACCGCGGGGGTTCTTGTCGCTGCTAGCTCGCTCACGGTGAGAGCACCAGCGCGCGACAGCACAACGTCGGAGGCCGCGTAAAAATACTCCATCTCATCCTCGAAACCGCGGACGGTCCACCGAATACCCGCACGGTCAGCACGTTGCTGAACCGCATCAGCGTGGTCGCGTCCCGCAATGTGGACGATGGCAAATTTGTCACGATCGAGTGTCAGTGCGACCTGATTTGCGATCTCGTTGAGGGATCGTGCCCCGAGGCTACCGCCGAGGATCCCGAGGACGGTCGTGTCATCATCGACACCGTATCGACTTCTCGCCTCCGATCGGAGAGATGCCCTGTCGAACGCAACGAGTTCGCTGCGCAACGGGTTTCCGACCACTCGACCACCAAGGGTGGACTGTGCCTGGTCGAAAGCAACAAACACCTCGGTCGCCCAGCGTGCAATCAGACGATTGGCGAGACCAGGCATGGCGTTTTGTTCATGGACGAAGAGCGGTACGTTGGCCGAGTGAGCGGCCATCGCGACGGGGCCGGCAACGTACCCACCAAAGGTAGTGAGAGCCCCCACGCCCTCGTCACGACAGACATCGCGGACGGTCGCCCGGGCCTTGCGAACCATCGAAATCAGTTTCAAGTTGTCGGGCGAAAGAGACCTCTTGAGTCCCTGGATTTCGAGTTCCACAAACCGAAACCCGGCGGCCGGGACCGTCACCCGCTCCATTCGATCACCACCGAAGAACACAATATCGTCGCGGGCGATCCCTCGTTCGATGAGTGCATGCCCGACAGCGAGAGCGGGGAAAACATGGCCTCCGGTTCCAGCGGCTGCCAGAGCAAATTTCACGACTCTGTCCTTTGCGTACGGGAGAGGTTGATCAGTACTCCGACGGCGGCAAGGTTGGCAATCATCGCCGATCCACCGGCTGATACGAACGGTAGCGGCACGCCCGAGATAGGAAGAATAGCGGCTACCCCTCCGATGTTGACGAGGGCCTGTGTTGAAATCCATGCGACCAGGCCGATGGCGAGTAACCGCCCGAACATGTCATCGATCCGCAGCGCAAGCTGCACGCCGACGAGCGAGAACAAGAGGAACAGGGAAACGACAGCGAGCGACCCCACAAGCCCCATTTCTTCACCGATGATTGCAAAGATAAAGTCGTTGTGAGCGTTGGGTAGAAAACGCCAGCGCGCCCGGCTGGCACCGAGACCGACACCGAACAGGCCTCCTGTTCCAAGCGCGACAAGGCTCTGTACTGCCTGTAGACCGTTGCCGAGCGGGTCTGCGAGCGGATCGCGAAACGACAGGATTCGCTGCATCCGATACGGTGCAGACTGGGCAAGAAAAGCCCCGGCAACTCCACCGAGCGCCATCATCGCGCCCACCCAGCGCAACGGTGCCTTCGATGCGATCAGCACTGCAAAACCGGCACCCGCAACGATGAGGACCGTCCCAAAGTCGGGCTGAGCCAGCAGCAGCACACCTGACGAGCCGAACACGAACGCAACGGGGATAAACACCCCGCGAAAACGAAGGAATCGTTTGTTCTCCCGCGAAAATATTGCGGCCAACATCACAATCGTTGCGAATTTCGAGAACTCGGAGAGTTGCAGACTGACACCACCGATGGTGACCCAACGGGTCGCTCCATCAATGCTCTTACCGATCGCCAGGGTCGTCACAAGTGCGACGAGACTCAGCAAGAAAATAGGGATCGCCCAGCGTTCATACAGCCGGTACGGAACCCGCGCTGTAATGAGTAGTGCAAACACCCCGATGCCGATGAACATCAGATGTCGGTTGAAGAGGTACATCCGGTCGCCGTTTTCATGCAGTGCAATCACCGAGGAAGCCGACATCAACGCTCCAGCACCAATAACGAGCAGCAGTGCCACGGGGATGAGCGCGAGGACCGCACGGGAGTGGCCGGTCACGACCGCCGTGTCAGCCCTGGTGCGCCGAGCCACCAGACGACTGGACTCTGCGGATGTAGAAGTTCGGGAAGCCATGTCTATCTTTCGTCCGCCATGGAAGTCACCAATTCTCTGAACAGATCTCCCCGTTCCACATAGGAGACAAACATGTCGAAGCTTGCGCATCCTGGGGCGAGGAGAACTGTATCGCCTGGGACCGCTTTCGTACTGGCAATCGAGATAGCCGTGGCCAGAGAGTCGGCTTCGACAATCGATCCGGGGGCCGCTGACGCAACAAGTTCTGAAGAGGATTCTCCAATGGCGATCGTCATGACGACGTTCTCCTCGTTTGGCAGCGGTGCGAGATCGAGTCCCTTGTTGCGCCCGCCAGCGATGAGCACCACCCGTCCAAAGGACCGGATCGATGCCAACGCCGCGTGCGGGTTGGTCGCCTTCGAGTCGTTCACCCACGTGACTCCGTCGATGAACGCGATTCGCTCGCGCCGATGTGCACCTGGGCGGAAGTTCGCTATCGCTGACGAAACACCGGCCTCCGACGCACCCATGTGGCGCGCCACAGTCGCCGCCACGAGCAGGTCCACCGTAAACGCCGGACCAACATCGGGAGCCTTGAACTTCCAGTCGCCGACGATCATCTCGCCGTCCCTCACTCCATTGCCACCCTCGGGTACTCGCGTCGCGCTCACCGGTACCTGCCGGCCTGAAGCGCTGGCCACCACGGCGGATGCGCCGGTGTCATCGGCATCCCAGGTGAGCAGATCCTCGGTGGTCTGATTCTCGAAAATCTTCGCCTTCGCCGCGGCGTACGCTGCGAACGACCCGTGGGCGTCGAGATGATCTGCGGCGATGTTCGTTATTGCCGCAGCCCGAGGATGGAACGATGTCGTCGTTTCTAGCTGAAAGCTTGACATCTCGATCACAAACGTGTCGACGGGGTCCCCGGTCACGGCGCTTAGTGGAACACCGATGTTTCCCACCGCCCGAGCACGTTGACCCGAAGCAACCAACATGTCAGCCGCCGCGCCAGTGACTGTCGTCTTCCCATTCGTACCGGTCACAGCGCAATAGGGTGTCTCCGTGTGCTCAAGAGCGAACTCAGTTTCACCCAGAACGCGCTTCCCGCTGCTGCGAGCGAAACGAACAATCTCAAGGTCACGGGGCAAACCCGGACTCAATACGACTAGGGAAACATGGGGCAGCACGGATCGGTAGGTAGCGGCGTCGACGGCACGAACGCCCTCGGGTAGCTGCCGGAGCGCCTCCGGATTGTCGTCGTAGACCACCACATCACGGCCATCGCCAATTGCGAGCTCCATCGCCGCACGACCACTCACCGCCGCACCGACGATGAGTACGGTCATGGTGCCAGGCCCCGGTCGGTGACCGACAGGAACTCGGCATAGAACAGACCAACGCCAATAGCCACGGTCATGCCCGACAGAATCCAGAAACGGATGATGACAACCGTCTCGGGCCACCCCATGAGTTCGAAGTGGTGATGGATCGGAGCCATGCGGAAAATACGCTTACCCCACGTACGAAACGTGAAGATCTGAAGCACAACCGAAGCGGCCTCCATCACATAGAGTCCCCCCAGGATGACAACGAGGAAGTGGGTCTGGGTGAGCAATGCGAGGCTGGCGAGAGCACCTCCTAGGGCTTGCGACCCCGAGTCTCCCATAATGATCTTCGCCGGGGCGGCGTTCCACCATAAGAACCCTGCAAGCGCACCAACAATTGCCGCTGCCACCATCCCGAGTTCGAGAGCGCCCGAGATCCCGTAGTAATCGGGGTTGCGGAACTGCCAGAAGGTAATCAGCACGTAGGCGCCAAACACCATCGAACCCGAGCCGGCAACGAGTCCGTCGAGACCGTCGGTGAAGTTCACGGCATTCGCCATTGCGATGAGCATGAACAGCACAAAAAGGCCGTACACCCACGGCCCCAAATCGGCACCAACGGAGCGCGTAACGGAAATCTTGGTGGATACACCTGCCGCGTTTGCGCCGAGCACAAACAGTGAGGCGATGACGACCTGCCCAAGAAATTTCCATCGTTTCGAAAGTCCAAGGTTGCGTTTCTGGGCGAATTTCGCATAGTCGTCGAGAAAGCCAATCAACCCCATACCGAGGAATGCCATGAGGACGAGAACACCCTCGACGGAAAACGGGATGATGCTGGGTGTCCAACCGTCCGAGAATGACCAGAATCGGAAGTGGGCGACGACGTACCCGACGGTCACCGCTACCCACATGACGACACCACCCATCGTCGGGGTGCCCTTTTTGTGGGAGTGCATCGATACTTCTTCTTGAATGAACTGCCCCATCGAACGCTTGCGTAACTCCCGAATCGCGATTGGGGTAACAAGAATTGTGATGAGGAACGAAATGGTGCCCGAGATCAGAAGAGAAATCACGGCGCAGCAATTTCGATCAAGGCGAGGGCGATATGTTCGAGGCCACCGGAGCGCGAGGCCTTCACTAACACGACGTCGCCGGGACGAATCAAAGCCTCTGCCGTCTCCAGCGCGCTCGTTACGTCGGGCACACACACGGCGGCATCACCGTATGCCCGCGCTATCCCAGGTTCCTCACCCACAACAATTACTCCTTCATAGTCAGAATCGGCCAACAACTGCCCGACCGCTTCGTGTTCGGCCACCGCAACTGGCCCCAGTTCGGCCATTGCACCGACGATCGCCAGGTGTCGACCGGGCATGTCGGCGACACTTTCGATCGCACTCCGCATGGAATCGGGATTCGCGTTGTATGCATCATTGACGACAGTGAACGTCCCGCGGTGGATTTCCATCCGCCACGCGGATCCAGAAGCCGTCGACAGACCTTCGACCACGTCCACTGGTGACGCCCCCGCAGCGACTGCCGCGGCAAACGCAGCCGCAGCATTTGTTGCCTGGTGGCGTCCGGACATTGCCAGAGTTACCGGATAACTCGTTCCCCGGTAGGACAGGACGAATGACGGTCGCCCCCGCTCGTCACACCGCAAGCCGGCGACCGACACGTTACCTAAGGGGCCAAACGTAAGCACCGTTGCCGACGTCGGGCGTTGCAACCGCTTTTCTTCCTCAGGAATGACAACAGTGCCGGTCGGACCGACCGCTGCCGCAAGCTCCCACTTGGCGTCCGCCAGCCGCTCCTCGGTTCCGAATGTCTCCAGATGAACGACCCCCAGGTTGGTAATCACTGCGATATCCGGGCGCACTGCGGGCATGAGCAACTCGATGTGACCAACACCACGGGACCCGACTTCGACGATCACATACGGGGCATCGACCGGCGCCGACAAGATTGTCAGCGGTACACCGATCTCGTTGTTGTAGGAGCGAGGACTGGCGTGAGAACCGTTGAGCGCACCCGCAAGCAAGTCCTTCGTCGACGTCTTACCTGTCGAGCCTGTGACGGCAATGACGGTGCCGGTGAACCTCTGGCGATGTGCGGTGGCCAAAACAAGAAGTGCAGCAAGGGTATCGTCGACCACTACCGCCGCAGATAGGTCCGTTGGAACTTCGGAGACGAGTGCCGCGTGGGCGCCAGCCTGCAGGGCTTGCGCGGCGAAACGATGACCATCGTAGATCTCACCGACAATTGCAACGAACAAACTCCCCGGTGCCACGGCACGCGAGTCCGTGCCGATTGACGTCACGACCAATTGCGGATCCCCAACAATCACACCACCGGTGATCCGGGCAACGTCTTTAAGGGTCCAGTGCAGTGTCAACATGGCGAAGGTCGCGACCGTCGATGGACGAGCGCTCGGGCCACGTCACGGTCGTCAAACGGTTCGACGACGCCATGACGGTCGATCCCCGTTTCGTGACCCTTGCCAAGAATCAAGACAATGTCATTCGGTTGCGCCACCTCAAGAGCCCGGTCGATCGCGTCAGCCCTATCCTCAACGACCTCGACAGCCGAATTGGTTCCCACCATTCCCCCTTGGATGGCAGCAATGAGCGCTCCGGGATCCTCGGACCGTGGGTTGTCCGTGGTGATCACGATGTGGTCGGCGGTTGCCGCGGCAGCTCCCATCAAGGGTCGCTTGGCAGCGTCACGGTCGCCGCCGGCTCCAAACACGACAATGATCCGGCCACCGGTGAGCGGTCGTGAGGCCGCTATGACGGCGGCGATCGCCTCAGGAGTGTGGGCGTAGTCCACCACCACCGCTGGCTCGGTTGCAACAACCTCGTACCGCCCCGGTATCGACCCGAGGTCGACGAGACCTTTTGTTACGGCATCAACGGAGACACCGATCGATCGTGCGACGTACGCCGCGATGGCGGCGTTCTCAACATTGAACATACCGGGCAGAGGAACCGCAAGGGTGAAAGACTCAGTGGGCGACCGGACCACAAATGTGGAACCTTCGATCGTTGCTTCGACAACAGATACCTCAACGTGGGCCCCCGAGCCCAGCCACCCGATCGTTGTCACGGGGGTCGTACTCACCTCGGCCATTCGCATTCCTTCGGACGACGAGACCCAAACAACGCCACGGCGCGACCGGCCCACGTCGAATAGCTCGGCCTTCGCAAGGAAATAGTCCTCCATGGTCAGGTGATAGTCGAGATGGTCTTGGGTGAGGTTTGTAAAGACCGCCACATCGAAGAGCACACCGTCCACCCGCCCGAGGGCGAGCGCATGCGACGAGACCTCAACACCCACAACCTGGACATGGTCGTCGCGCATGCGGGCAAGAAGCCTGTGCAGGTCTGGAGCTTCGGGGGTAGTACGCACACTCCTTATCGGTTCGCCGGCACTCACCGCGCCGATCGTCCCAATGAGTCCCGTGATCTGCCCGTCGGCCCTGCACATGCTTTCGAGCATGTGTGTGACAGTCGTCTTGCCGTTGGTCCCGGTTACCCCGATCATCACCATGTCCGTGGCCGGGAAGCCGTGGACGGCGGCGGCGACCGGCCCCAAGACGCGGCGCGTATCGCCCACGATGATCTGAGGCACATCCGTCGAGATTCGTTCCTCAACAAGGATCGCTGGTGCACCCGAGATGACAGCACTCTCGACAAACCGATGCCCGTCGGTGTGCTCGCCTCGGATAGCAACAAACAATGTGCCAGGTTTGACCTGGCGAGAGTCATGGGTCACATCCGTCAGAACGACATCGGGATCGCCCCCGACGACCTCGGCTGGCTGCACAAGCCTTGCCAGGTCCGCGATCGTCGTCTGTGTCTTCATTCCGGTGGAACCCCGAGCCCGTGCATTGCGGCCTTGACGATGGCTGCGAATACGGGGGCTGCCGAAACGCCCCCATAACTCAGGCTCACCGCACGGTCCCCTTCGATACGCTCACCGGTCGGCGAGTCGAGCACAACGGCGACAACGATCCTCGGGTTGTCGATGGGGGCAATGCCAATGAAACTTGCAACGACGGCTGTGTCGGAATAGCCGCCTTCGGCTTCGAGATACTTCTGGGTCGTACCGGTTTTTCCGCCGACTCGATATCCCTCGACGGCTGCACGGCGACCCGTGCCCCCTTCCACAACACCAGCGAGCAGTTCCCGCATCGTCCGAGCGGTTTCCTCGGAGAAGACGGGTCGCTCGATCGGCTGGAACGTCGTCCGGGTCCCGTCCGGGAAGATTTCCTCGTCGATAACATGCGGCTCAATCCAGACACCGTCGTTGGCCACGGTCGCAAATACCGCTGCCATTTGCAGCAGGGTGACATTGACGCGATACCCGATACCGGTGGATGGACCACAGACCGAGTCACACCAGTCCTTCACCGGATGAAGGAGCCCGGAGACCTCTCCCGGGATATGTGACGTTGTCCGACGCCCCAGTCCGATCCGGTTGAGATACTCCCAATGTTTCTCGTTACCAAGCAGTTGCTGCACCGTGATCGTTCCCACGTTGGACGACTTGGCGACGATGTCACGAACCGACATCACCCGCTCGTCCTTCCGCCCAACATCCGAGTACTTCTTCCTGGCGATCTCCAAGGTCGCAGGAAGCGTGAACTCGGTGTCGGGGGTGACAATTCCTTCCTCGATCGCCGCTGCAATGGTCAGAACCTTGAGTGTCGAACCGGGTTCGAACTGGTCGGTGACGACCCGGTTGCGGAACGTCTCGCGGTCCACGTTGGTGCGGTCGTTGAGGTTGAAGGTCGGTGCGGTGGCCATGGCGAGAACATCACCCGTCGCGACATCGAGTACCACCGCCCATCCGGCAGTCGCCGATGACTCTTCAACAGCAAGAGCAAGCGCCTCCTGTGCGGCGATCTGGATTCCCGGGTCGAGTGTTGTGCGTATGTCGACGCCGGGGACTGCGGGAATGATCTCCGAGTCACCCTGCAATATCGGGTTCCCGTACGGGTCTCTTTCGTCGGTTTGGTACCCGGGGGTTCCGGCGAGTTCCGCATCGTACAAACGCTCGAGTCCCTCAAGTCCCTCCAGCGTGTCGGCCTGGACGAACCCCACGACCTGAGATGCGAAGTCCTCCGACGGGTAGACCCGAGCCGGTTGGTCACGGAAGTACACGCCTCGAATATCGAGGTCGTCCATGAGTTTTTCGATCTCTAGTGCATCCACGCGGTCAAGCCGACGCGTCAACATGGCGTACTGGGCGTTGCCAGTTAGTTTGGTCTCGAGGTCCTGGACGTCCATTGCAAGCAGTGGTGCGAGCACCTGTGCGACACCAGCTGGATCAGAGATTTCGGAGGGGTTCGCGATGACATCGGTCGCGGCGACGGACATCGCGATCGCCTGACCACTACGGTCGTAGATCGTTCCCCGTGGAGCGGGGATCTCGCGCGAACGCACCCTCTGTTCGGCACCATACTCGGCCCATTGGCCGGACTCGACAACCTGTACGCGGTACAGGGAGACCCCAACCCAGAGCCAGGCGAAAACGATCGCGACACCCACCAGAGCCACGCGTACGTCGGGTACTCTCCACTGCGGATCAGCCATTGTGTACCACCACCATGGGGGTGCGCACCTGTGAAATCATATTGCTCACGTCTTCTCCGCTCGGTCTTGGTTCTCGTCGGCGCTCGGCCCAGCACAGGCCGCGCTCACGGTCATGGCTGGGCGCTAAGGAGAGCTTTCAGCTCCGCCCATCGGTATTCATCTCCCTCGACAAGATCCGAGGACAACCGCACCTCAACAACCGTGCGATCTGTCGGGTAGACCATCCCCATCGTGAGAGCACGATCGAGTATTTGATCCGGTGCCTGCAGACGGGCGAGCTCCAACTGCAAGTCGAAGTACCGTGCCTGTTCGGTGCTGATAGACGACTCGAGCTCCTCGAGTTCAAAGGCCTTCGAGTCAAGTGAGACGCGAGAAGAAATCGACGCAAAAAATGCAATGACGACGAGGAGCGAAAAGATGACAAATGGCTGTACGTCGCGTACGGTTTTGCGCATCTGCCCGAGGCCCGATGCCGTCCTCGCACCAGGAACCGGAAAACCACGTTGTGCCGGTCGAGCGGTCATATCGATATCCGTTCAACGGCACGCAACACCGCGCTACGCGCCCGAGGGTTCTCTTCAATCTCGCCCTCCGAGGGACGAATCGGCTTGCGAGTCACCTTCTTGAATTGCGCAACCTTGCCGCAGACACACACCGCAATCTCGGGTGGACACGTGCAACCCTCCAATGCCGCGGCAAAACGTCGTTTCACGATTCGATCCTCAAGAGAGTGGTAGGCCATGACCACGATGCGACCCCCTACGCAGACTGACTCGAGCGCGACATCCAGCGCCGCTTCGACGGCTTGGAGTTCTTGGTTGACTTCGATCCTGAGCGCCTGGAAGACCCTCCGAGCTGGGTGCCTCCGTCGACGGGCAGCAGCGGGGACGGCCTCGGCAACCACCGTGGCGAGCGTCGCGGTATCGCCGATCGGACGTTGCGCGACGATCGCAGCAGCAATTCTGCGAGCGAATCGTTCTTCACCGAAGCGACGAAAGATCCTCGCAAGATCGTCCACTCCATATCCGTTGACGACGTCACGTGCCGCGACGGCAGCGTCCGGACCCATTCGCATGTCGAGTGGACCTTTCCGATGGTAGGAGAACCCGCGTTCGGGAACGTCGAGTTGATGCGAGGAGACGCCGAGGTCGAAGAGAAAACCACTGATGTCATGCTGAGCTTGCCTTTCTGGAAGAGCCTGGCTGAGCAAACTTTGCAGAGCCCCGAAATTCCCCTGTATAAATCGAAGTCGCGGGTCGACCCGGACCTGTGCCGCCGCGTCGGGGTCGCGGTCGACCCCCAGGACGTTGATCTCGGGAAGTGCCGCCAGCAATGCCCGGGTGTGTCCTCCCCCACCGTGTGTCGCGTCGACGATCCAGCCCGGCGGAACTGGCCTGAAGAGATCGATGACCTCTTCGAGCATTACCGGCTGGTGATAGGACGTCTCGTGGTGTTCTCGATCCATGGTCAGCTCCTCGGAGCGCTGGCGCCAATATGAAAGCGGGCGGAGTAAGGGGCCTTCCAATTGGCATCCGAGGAGCTGACCATGGGCCTGAACTCCGGCGAGACGTCTGTAAGTGTTCGTTGTGTCGGTTGGGTATCCACATCAGATGCCCTCACCAACGTTGAGAGCATCATCAATGTCTGCGTAGAAATCGTCGGCCTCCGCGAGGGCATCATCCCAGGCAGTCGAAGACCACAGTTCGATGTAATCGGCGTTACCCACGATCGTGACGTCCTTGCCGAGTCCCGCATACTCGCGGAGTTTCTCGGGAAGCTGCATGCGTCCCTGTTTGTCGAGCGTCTGGTCCGTCGCATTGGCGAAGAACGAACGGCGAAAGCTTCGAGCTTTCCGATCGGTCCGCGGAAGTGCAGACACACGAGCGGCTTCTTCGGTCCATCGTTCCATGGTGAAGACAACGAGACAGTTGTCCTGCCCCTTGGTGATCACACAACCACCATCGAGCAGATCCCGGTACTTGCGCGGCATGACCAAACGACCCTTGTCGTCCAATGCATGTTCGTACTCGCCAAGAAACACGGGTAGGGGTCTCCAATGTCTTCATTTCCACGGGTCCCCACTTTGCCCCACTTCGCGCCACTTGTCAACCCTTTCTCCCCACGGTCCCCCAATCCTTGCCCCCGACCACCCCCGCAGCCCCATACCCCGAACCATCACACCGGCCATCCAGACACCGTCGGCGTAACCAACGCGAGCGAATCGGTGTTGCAAGCGGGGGTATCAACATCGAGGCTCGTCCATGTCGACACCATCCAAGAGCGGCCCGGTCACATACCCGGACAATCACGATGCCGTCAGCAGCGGCCGGAACGAGATCAACCGCGGATCGGGACTCGCCGTCCGAGATCGGAGTCCGACCCCGGGTGTACGATCTTGCCATGAACTCCACCCCCCACACATCAGTAGTTGTTGGCATCGGGGAACTCGGAGGGGTGTTTGCGAAAGCGTTGCTTTCACTGGGCCACACCGTAGTTCCGGTGTTGCGCACCACACCCGTGCACGATGTCGCTAATCGGGTTCCCGATCCCGATGTCGTGGTGATCGCTGTCGGTGAGAACGACCTTGGCGCCGCACTCGCCTCGCTTCCCACGCAGTGGCGGACACGCGCGTGCCTGGTGCAGAATGAACTCCTTCCGCGTTCGTGGGAGGAGTACAACCTCGTGGACCCGACGGTCGCCGTCGTCTGGTTTGAGAAGAAACCCGGCACACCGGTGAACCCGATCATTCCAACTCCGATCGCTGGACCGGCGGCAGAGCTCCTCGTCGCGGGGCTTCGGAATGTCGGCATTCCGGCCCGCACCGTGTCGGCACATGAACAGGTCGCGGAGATGGTCCGCAAGAACCTATACATCCTGGTCGCCAATATCGCCGGCCTCGAGGTCGGCGGCAGCGTGGGTGACCTATGGACCGCTCACAACACCCTTGCCCGGGCTGTGGGCGACGAAGTCCTGGCGGTCCAGTCGTGGCTTGTCGGTGAATCGCTCGCCGAGGACCGCCTCTACGATGGCATGGTCGAAGCATTCAATGCCGATCCCGGACACGGAACGACCGGTCGTTCGGCACCGGCCAGGCTGGAACGGGTCATTCGCCACGCTCGCGAGGCAGGCCTCGCCACGCCGACGCTCGATCGACTCCAGGAAACCTTCGGGCGAAACGCCTAGGATGCGGCGATCAACGCGCTAGTGAAGGAGCCGATGTGCACGTCGTCGTAGCAACTGATGGTCAACTCGCAGTCGACGATGTTGTGGCGTTCGCCGCACCGCTGGCTGGGGAAGACGCGGTGACCGTTCTCACCGCAGTCGTCATCCCCCGCAACTTACTCACCGACCTGCGCACCATTTTCGGTGAACAAGCGCCGATACAGATCGACGCAGATGCCGAGTACGTCGGGTCGGATTCGAGCGTGGGTTCTGGTCCGACTGGCTGGCCCGGTGATGATGCCATCATCGAGCGCTACCTCGGAGACAAACGTATCGAACGCTGCAAACCGATCACCGACGCCCTCAAGGCTCAGGGTATCGAGGCGTCGTCGTTGGCAATCGAAGGCACCAACGCGGCGAAAGTCATCCTGGAGTACATCGACACGGATAACCCCGGGGCGGTCATTACGGGCACGCATGGACAGGGCCTCTTCGAAGGTCTCCTGGGGTCGACGAGCACCCGGGTTGCCCGACACGCCAAGTGCGCCGTGATTCTTATTCGGACAGGGCACTAGTTTCTCGATTTGCCATCGGCCGGGATATCCCCGGTTTTCGCGTTCTTCGTAGGTAGAGTGACCGCGCCTCGCCAAGATTGATGAGGCAGCAGCGATTGTGTGGATCGCTCACATCTACCGAAGGAACCGAACATGCTGAAGAAGGGGTTTATCGCTCTTGGCGCGTTGCTTGTCGTAGCCGCGTCGACCGGAATCACACCGCGCACAGCTCCCGCGTACTCACTTCAAACAGATGATGCCGAGACGATCACGGCACCGACAGCCGAGCTCACCCTCGGCCAGGTATTCGCTGGGTCGGAATACTCAATGAGCATTACTCGTGCTTTCACCGACCCCTCTCCCACCCGCCTCGGTTACACCGAGGTGCGCGCCTCACTTTCCTTACAGAACACCGGCGAGACACCGATTATCTTTTCCGATGCAATCTTTCTCGATGGCAACGGCTACCCGGACCTCGCGCTTCGTGACGCGAACGGCGACACCCACATCCTCGACATCTGGCGGCCCCAGTACGGGTCCGCACCCGGCGCCGACATTATCTCGATCAAACCTGGCTTATCTGCTCGCTGGACCATTGGGTTCCAGGTCCCTACGGATTCTATTTCCGAATTGAGTATCGAGGCTCTGAACGGCGACACTGTGGCCGCAAGCTGGGATCTGCTTTCGGTAGAAACCGCGGTCGCATGGGATGCGCCTACAGCGTCTACCGTTCAAATCGGTGAGTCGTTTGCCTACGACGATGGTGTCAACCTCACCGCCACGGGCATCGGTTCATTTATCTGTGGCGACCCGCAGATCGAAACCGTATCGCACATCATGACGGTCACGTTCGCAGTCGACAACACCACTCACACGGACTATCGCTGGCCCGCATCCATGTATCCCGATCCATCCATCATCGTCCAGTGGGCCGATGGTTCTGCCGCCGCAGCGAGTGTCGAAACATTCCGTGGTGAAAGCGAAACACTCCCCCGCGCCTCTGGATTTGGTTCCTTCATACCGCCGGCCTTTGACGAGGACAGGGCCCTCGTCTTTGCAGCCCCGCGCGACGCCCGCATGGTTGACATCAATGCCTTGCCGTCCGGTGTCTATATCGAGACACCGCTTGGCGAGACAGTCTGGGTCGATCTCACGAACGTTCCCAGCACGGTGAACGTATCCCCACGCTTTTGCGATCTTGGATTCCAGGGAGCACCAACGCCATATTCATTCGCTCCGGCATCAAAGTTCCTCGTGCGTGGGGAGACACCCGTTGTTTCCAAGGCAACACTCGATAGTGCCGCGACCGGCTTGCTCGACGAGGCATTGGCGGGCGCAGGCCTTCTCTTCGATGCTCGCGGAGACTTCAAGGGGATCACGAGCGCTGACCTCAAGGCCTTTGCTCCAAATATCACGTTTGAGGCTCGTGACAACACCACCCCACCGGCGGACGGTGCCGGCATCGGGACCGTGTATTGGGATACCCATCCCGATATCGACGGTTTCATATACTTCATCACTCAATCGGCGAGCAACCGCTACATCTGTTCGTCGGTCGAAGCCTTCAATGCGCCCATCACCGCATCGGCACTGGATCCCGCCGACATCACTCCAACGTGTTACCCGGCAACCCCAACGACAGGGTCCTAGGACCCGAGCGTCGTCACACCCTCTGAAGATCGAGGTACGGTTCCCACTGCGGATGGGGCACGCTGGTAAGACCGAGAGCCAGGGCAAGTGAGTACATCGGTTCTCGCGGCGGCCGGCGCAGCATCAACCCCGCCTGTTCGGGGGTGCGCCCCCCTTTGCGGGAATTGCATCGCCGGCAAGCCGCGACGACGTTGCCCCAGGTGTGTGCCCCACCTTGAGACTTCGGTGTTACATGGTCGAGGTTCTCGGCCGGTCGTGCGCAGTACTGGCACTCGTGGTCATCGCGAAAGAACACCGAACGCCGTGACGGTGTAATCGTGCGCTGACGCGACACATAGACGTAGTTGCGTAGGCGAACGACAGCGGGAGCGACCAGTGAAGTCCGTTCGCTCCGCCATACCGCCGTGTGAGACGCAACGACGTCGGCCCGGCTCCGAAGCACGAGAACGATCGCCCTTCGAGTCGAGACAACGGCAAGCGGCTCATAGGTGGCGTTGAGAACCAGCGCCCTTGCCATGGCGAGGAGCGTACCAGGATCGGGTGGCTGCGGACCGTGGTGATTGACCACGCTGCGTAACAATGCAAGACTGCAACAAGAAAGAGATCGGAGCCCACAATGCGCGTCGTGGGGTACGTTCGTGAGATCGCGGACGCAACCGTAAGTGAGATTGCCTATGCCCAAAACGAAGCGATTCGTTTGTGGGCCAACAAACACGGGCATCATGTCGTGGCAATATGCCAGGACATCCGAACCGCTGGCCACGAACTTGGCCGCGATGGGTTGCGTGCCATGCTCGGCATCATCGAAACCGGCGAACCCGATGCTGTCGTTGTTTCCAACCTTGCGGTTTTCGCCGGAGACAAGATCGCTCAGGAGATCCTGATTTGGGACCTTCGCAAACGTGGCGTGACGATCATTTCGACATTGGAGGACGACGCCGCCGCTCTCCACGAACCATCAAGCGAAGAACTTCGCAAGGTCGTTCGACTGGTTCTTGCCGGTGTTGAATCCCATCAGCAAATAATCGCAGGTCGCGAGGGAACCGTCGCCGCCCTACCCAATGCGAAGCCGGAATACCCACTCGAGTCACCAGACAACATGATCATCGAGCTTATTTCGCCAGCCTCGGAACCTCTCGGCCCACACAAGATCACCCCGGGACGCCCGTAGCTGCCTCACTCGCCCGCAGCGCCGCCCGCCCAACCGCATAAACGCTCCCAGGTCCTCCAACTTCGGATCCCACGGCCCGGTGTCCATCACTGTCCTCCACCAGGACGGTGACAACCGTCGACCCGGCTTCGGTATGACGTTGCACGCTCAAGATCAGCAGATCCTCAAAACCCGCTGCTTCGAGTACGGCTTCGGCGATGGCAATGTCGAGACCGCGAGCATCAACGACGCGTACCGCGGTCCGGCCATCCACCGTCGCGACTGTGGACGTGGAAAGGGCTGTCTCCTGCACACCGACCAAATCGAGAATGCGCAGATGCGGCCGCGGTGGTCCCGGGGGCGGCACGGTGTGTGGGGTCGGTCCTGTCGGTGCCGAGACTGCGATTGGTGGTGCCACCGGAGCGGCGGCAGACTCAGCAGGGCGGGGACCCTCTTCGCGTCGCTCCGGCTGTTCGTAACCAGGTGGGGGCGGAGGTACCGAATCGTGTTCGGCAGGTGTGGACTCGAGCTCCCCTAGTTGCGGACGCATCCCATGATCGGCCAGGACCCGTCTGACATGCTCGCTCACCGATGCTGCGTCAGCGCCCGTTGCGAGCTGTACACGTACTCCCGCGGGAACGTCAGCCTCGCCGTCGAAGTCGGCCCCGACGATGCCGGGGATTGCGAGTATCGCTGAACGCAACGACTCCGAGACCATCATTGGCCAACACTCCTGCGCCACCGTCTCCGCCACGCAACGACGGCCCGCACGTCTTGCGCCGTTGGAGCGCGGTCGGGGTCTCCGTAGGCGGTTGCCGACCGCCACTGGAGGTACGCAGCGTCGGGGCGCGGATCGACGCTTCGTCGCGAACGGATCGCGACCAGGTAGGCCAGAGCCTCTGGCCACAGCCGCGGTCTGGCCCAGAGGCCTCGGAGTGCTTGTCGCATTCGCATGGAACCATCGTAGCTACCGCTGCGTTGCAGTATCGAGGGCACAAGGGTTCCACCCCTGATAGTCTCAGGTCATTCTCTGCTAGCGGAAGGAGTGTGTGTGACGGTATCAGCTGCTGAACTAGAGGCGTTCGGACGGAACTTCGAGACCATCACCGCCAATATTGAGCGAGTGATACAAGGCAAACGCGCAACGGTAGAACGTCTGGTGATGTGCTTACTATCGGGCGGTCACGCCCTGATCGAAGATGTTCCGGGCGTGGGAAAAACGTTGCTTGCTAAGTCGATGGCACGATCGATTGACTGCACATTTCAACGCATCCAGTTCACTCCCGATCTATTGCCTTCAGACATCACAGGCGTGTCTGTGTGGGATCGGGATGCATCGACTTTCACTTTTCGCCCGGGTCCGGTGTTCGCCAACGTGGTACTCGGCGACGAGATAAACCGTGCAAGCCCGAAAACCCAGGCGGCCCTTCTGGAGGCCATGGAGGAGCATCACGTGACGGTGGATGCGACGACACACACTCTCGCCGAACCGTTCATCGTCGTGGCAACCCAGAACCCCATCGAGCACGAGGGAACCTATCCGCTTCCCGAGGCGCAGCTGGATCGTTTCATGATGCGACTCTCGATGGGCTACCCGTCGAGAGAAAAGGAACTCCAGATGCTCGACACCCATTCGGATGGCTCCACCTACGATGAGATCAAACCCGTGCTCCACGCCCAAGACGTTGTCGCCATGTCCCAGGTAGTCCGTCGCATCCATGTGTCGGACGAGGTTCGCTCTTACATTCTTGACATCGCCGACGCCACCCGCGGTCACCACGAGTTACTGCTCGGTGCATCGCCCCGAGCAGGTCTCAACCTGCAACGAGCGGCACGTACGCGAGCAGTCGTTGCCGGGCGCGACTTTGTGGCACCGGACGACATCAAGAGCGTCGCACCCGCGGTACTCAACCACCGACTCATCCTGCAACCGGAAGCTCACATGCGGGGCGTCGCCGTGGAGGCGGTGGTGGACTCGATCTTGAATTCCACCCCAGTTCCGGGAATGCGAGCCAGGGTCTAATGCCGACCACTCGGGGATGGG
Organism: Actinomycetota bacterium; assembly: GCA_013151445.1. GTDB lineage: Bacteria > Actinomycetota > Acidimicrobiia > Spongiisociales > UBA5794 > BMS3BBIN02. Next base: position 37,522 of record JAADIG010000022.1, on the reverse strand, counting down.
CCGCACTTGGCGCTGGGTTGGCGCTGCTCATCCTATGGATTGCGTTCGGGGAACAGCTGTTGTTGGCAACTGCCGCCCTCTTGATCCTCGGGACGGTGATCGGAGCAGTTTCGGTTCGGCGCAGTGCCCCAAGCGTCGAGGTTGATCGCACGATTACTCCCCTCCAGATCCACGATGGCGACTCGGCAATCGTTGAACTTGAACTGCGATCGTTCCGTCGGTCCTCGAATGTCCTCGTGACGGACTCAGTCGGATCGCTCGGGTCGGCAGTTTTCCTCGCTGACCAACTCTCGGCTGGCGAGCCAATGGCCGCTCGTTACGAAGTCGATTGCCGTCCTCGAGGAATCTATACCGTCGGCCCGGCGCACATCAAGGTGCAGGACCTGTTGGGATTGGCCGAACGCGGACGGACGATGGGATCGACCAGCAGGCTTGTTGTGTACCCAGTGATTGATCCCCTGGCGGGGCTGCCCATCATCCGGGGCCAGGACCCAAACCAAAACGTTGCACGCTCGAACCACTCGCCGGTCGGTGGTGACGACTTCTTCACGCTTCGCCACTACCAACAGGGTGATGACCTACGGAGGGTGCACTGGCCGTCGTCGGCGCGACGCGATGAGCTCATGATCAAGCAGCTAGAGATGCCGTGGCAAAGCCGTGCGTTCATCGCCCTCGACCCACGCAGTTCGTCGTACGCATCTCCCGCCGCCTTCGAATACGCGGTACGCGGCGCCGCCTCTGCGGTGGCGCATCTCCACAAGTCGGGTTTTGCCCCAACCGTGTGGCTCGGAGGCACACGGGCAACCCACCTCAACGGACACGGCGCCTACTCGAAGGTTCTCGAAGAACTAGCTGGGGTCGCGATGAACCGATCCATCAACCTCCAGGCCGCATTCTCGAAAGTCCGGAATACTGGTGTCCGCGGAGGTGTTCTGGTTTTGGTGACCGGTACCCCGGATAAAGACCTGCTGGGTGTCTACAGACTCCTGCGCAGGGACTACCGATCGGCAGTGGTGATGGCCTCAACAACACAGACGACCGATGCAGTGGAACTGCTCGGCAACGCCGGTGCGGTGTACATGCAGTCACACGAGGGCGAGTCGTGGACAGTTCCATGGCGTCAAGGCATGGAGAGAACATGGTCTACCGCAACAGCGCGATAGCGGCACTCGCGGCACTCACCTATCTACTGTGGCAATTGAACGAACTGCTACGACCCACCCCCGAGGGTGCTCCGTGGCAAGGTGTGGTTCTCGTCTCCCTCGGTCTTGGAGCGCTCGTCGCCGCAGTGACACTCCGCTACCGAATCACCACGGTGCTCACCCTGGCAGCCCATGGCATTGCCCTGACCTGGACAGTCATCCAGACGACCGCTCCGGAGAACGTCTCCACGCTGCTTCCTACCCCCGCCACATTTGTCGCACTGCAGTCGCAGTTTTCTGAGGCCTTCCGAATAATCCGTAGCGGTGTTGAACCCGTCACCCCGGTCCCCGGTCTCGTCGCTCTTGTGGCGATACTGGCTTGGGTTCTTGGCGCGCTCACTGTTGCCGGCCTGAAGACCCGTCGACCGATGCTCGCACTGGTGCCACCACTCGCCATCGCGGTGCAGTTTGCGGTAATGAACAGGTCACACACCGGTCCGGTCGGCACCGCGATCTTCCTCGCCATCCTGGTGCTCGCACTGCTCGCGGTCAATATCGACGAGCGCTCCGCGTCTGTTGGTCGCATGGCGCCCCGTGGCTCCTACGCCGCCGGACCAGTTCGCGTGGGACCGATGGGCGTTCTGTCACTGGTCGTGGTCATGGTCTTCGCCGTCGCCGCCACGGACAGGCTCGACGCTGCGGTACCCAACAGCGGTGTCGTGACGTGGCGAGCCGCCAGCGGTCTACCCGGTGACGTTTACGGCGGGGTGTCGTACAACCCGTATATCGGCATCCGTCAACAGCTCGTCGCCCCTACCGGCGTCCCCATCCTGCAGGCGACCATTGAAGGCATCCCCGCTGACCAGGTGTACTTCCGTCTCACGACCATGGAGAACTGGGACGGCTCCTCGTTCTCTGCGTTCGACCCTGACCTGCGCACATTCGATCAGCCCTGGCAGGAACGCCCGTCGCTTCGTTTCACGGGTGACACCACGGCCATCTCCGGTACCGTAACCATCGGCGCCCTCCGCAACGAGTGGTTCCCCGCGCCGTACTCGGTGACTTCACTCTCGACAACGGACGTTATCGGACGCAGTCTCCGAGCGCGTGCAATTGACGGCTCGATCGTGATTCCCGGCGGTCAAACAACCTACGGAGGTCTCGAATACCAGTTCACGGCGGATGTCCCTCAGGTCGACTACGCCGCGCTCGCCACTCAGGCGAACGGTGAGTTTTCTCCGGTGTTCAAACAGGCACAGGAGGATGGTCGCGATGTTGGACAGCCGACGCTTCTAACCGAGCGCATCGAGGCTCCCGATCTCGAACCGTTTCTCGACCTGGGCGATGAACCGGATGCCCGAGTAGCCACGCTCGCTCGGGAAATCACCGCAAACATGACGAACGATTTCGAGAAATCGTTGGCGCTTGAGACATGGCTGCGCCAGCTCCCCTACTCCACCGATATTCCGCTCGGTGGCGGCGCAAATAATCTTGGTGATTGGCTCACCGACCCGAACAGCCCGAACTACCGCACGGGGTACTGTGAACAGTTCGCCACCGGTATGGCCGTCATGGCACGCTCGCTTGGGATCCCAACTCGGGTCGTGCTCGGGTTCGCCCCCGGCGAACTCATCCCGGGTTCCACGAACACGGTCATCGTGACCGACGCCCAGGCACACGCCTGGGTTGAGGTCTGGTTGGAGCCGAACGGGTGGACCCGCTTCGACCCAACACCCCGCACCGGGGTACTTCCAACGGCCGAAGCAGTGTCTGCTGAACTTGGGTTCGATATCAGCGAGTACTTCGATGTCGAGGCCCCCGAGGTGGAGGCCAGCGGTGGAATCTCTCCTCAGATTGCACGAGATGAACAGGCCAACGACGCCATCCCATTCATTGGCGGAGGCGGTGTCGACGAGACCAGCGGATTCGAGCTCCCCTCATGGGCCCGCAACGCCGGTCTCGGTCTCTTTGCCCTGCTGACACTCATTGGAGCCGTTCCGCTACTCAAGTGGCGTCGGCGCCGGAGCCGGTCGCAGCGACTCGCCCTCGGCGATATCTCGGCGGCCTGGGAAGAAATTGTCGCCCGACTCGACGATCTCGGAGAACCTCCCCGGGTGGGTGCCACCCCGACCGAGGCGGCCGCTGATGTGGATCCCGCAATGACACCGCTTGCAACGGTTTACGCTCGGTCCGTTTACGGCAGTACCGCGACCTTGGACCGGGCGGATATCGACACTGCCCGTGAATCCCTCCAGCAGGCATCCGAGATACTGAAAACCCGGCACGGGTGGCGGCGTCACCTGCGGGCTTTGTATCGGCTTGCCAGTCTCCGTCGTCGCTAGACGAGTGACTTCGAGCAGCGGATCCAGACTACCGAGGGACCCGAACTACTGAGCGGCGGCTTCACCTTCGGCAACGACGTCGTCCTCGACGCGTTGCAGCATGTCGAGGAAACGCTCACGGTCGAGTTCGAAACGAGTGACATCCTCTTCCACCTCAAGAGTGATTTCGTTGATCGTCCCAAAGAAAGCTAGTTGGCCCTGGCGCAGGGCATCGAGAATCTGATCGTCTTGGGCAATGGCGTAGATCGCTTCACCCTCCGCGACGAGTTGGACGTTCGAGAGATGAAGATCCATGTCCGCTGATCTGCGCAAGTAGTCCCATGCCCGGCGGACACGTTGCACGGACATTCCATTGTCGAGTAGCGATCGGACAACGCGGAGGGACACCAGGTCACGGAACGAATACAGACGTCGTTTACCAGGACGGCCACCGGTGGATTGAACGGATGGGATTACCAACTTGACTCGATCCCAATAACGCAACTGATGCGCTGTGCACCCCGTCAGTTTCGACGCCTGTTGTGCAGTAAACCCGTCCACCAGCGCGTACCTCCCGTAACTCTTCCCACATTTCGGCCAGCGTCCAAACCCATGGAATGTCCGCTGTCTTGCCAACTTTTCGCAACCCCCGCCCCTAGGAGGGGACACATACTCTAGCGCTCTCTGCGCATCCGTTGCTTGGCGCGCTCGACACGTGTCGCCAGGCGCGTATCGAGCAGTCGATACCGGGCCGCAAAACGCTCGGCAAGGAATCCAGCGGACCCAACCATCGTCAGAAAACCGAGTAATCCGACCAGGGTGCTCCGAGAAAAACTCACCAACATGACTGCCAGTCCGACAAAAAGGCCAACTGTCGCAAGACGTACGGGCCAGGTTCCTTCGGGTCGCGGTTTACGCGTCGCGACGGCTCGGGCGAGCTCGGGATCCTGTTCGTAGAACTGGCGCTCGATCTCCTCGAGGATCTGCTTTTCGTGATCATTTAAGGGCATGCGGGCTACTCCGGCTCCCGACAGCAACTACCTTCTCACTATACAACAGGATGGTTGCAAACTTGGGGCGAAGTCATGAGCGGTCGCGATCCTCAGATCCCAAAATACTCGCTGGCATGATGCTGGTGTCCCCGAACCTTTCCCGTACTAACTCGGCGGCGTCGTCGGCAGCCCTGACAACTGGTGTATCGAGTGTGAGTTGTTCTGCGGCCGCGGCATCACCGACCTGTGCCACCCCAATGCCCAGGAGACGAATCGGCTGGTTTCCGATGTCGAGCTTGGCAAGCAACTCCTTGCCGTGCTGCCAGATCTCGTGGGTACGCCGCACTGCGTTCGGAGGAGTCACCGAGCGCGATACCGTCTCGAACGTGGCATAACGAACCTTGATTTCGACCGTCCGACCGCGTACCCCGGCTCGGCGCAGTCTCCCCGCGAGACGGTCCGAGAGCCGCAACAGTTCCCGCTCGAGACTCTCGACACCGACGACATCGGTTGCGAACGTCGATTCCACACTCACCGATTTCGCGCCACCCCCGGGTGTCACCGACCGTTCGTCGATCCCACGCGACAATTGCCAGAGGTGTTGACCAAGCGAGGGTCCGAGGCGTGCCCGGAGTATCTCAACGTCGATTTGCGCAACGTGGCCGATAGTCGTCGCTCCAAGTGCTTCGAGCGCCGCAAACGTTGCCTGGCCAACACCCCACAGCTTGCGCAACGGCATCGGGTGGAGATACGCCAACTCTTCGCCGGCACGAACCAGGTGAATGCCGTCCGGCTTGGCGTCTTCGGAGGCGAGTTTGGAAATGAACTTGCGGGTTGCCAAACCCACGGATGCCGGGATGCCGACCTCCGAGCGTATCCGTGCTCGTATCTCACGTGCAACATCGAGTGCGGTGTCGAAGTGTCTACGCAGGCCCGAGATGTCGAGGAACGCCTCATCGACCGAAAGCCGTTCCATCGTCGGGGTGACCCCGCGCAGCGTCTCGAACACCTGCTCTGACACTTCGCCGTATCGTCCCATGGACGAAGCAACGAACCGTGCATGCGGCGCCCTCCGGCGGGCCTCAACGATCGGCATGGCAGATCGCACACCATGCGCCCGGGCCTCATACGATGCGCTTGAAACGACACCACGGTTGCCAAGTCCACCGACAACCACAGCCTGGCCGCGCAACGACGGATCGTAGAGGCGTTCCACCTCGACGAAAAACGCATCCATGTCGACGTGGAGGAAGTGCTCTGCAAAACTGTTCACCCCTCCAGCCTACCGACAACCCCCGACAGGAACGGTACGATTCCGTCATGCGTATCCACCTCGTCCGCCATGGACATGTTCACAACCCGCGACATCTCGTCTATGCCTCCCTGCCCGGTTTCGGTCTCTCCGACGAGGGAAACAAACAAGCCGCCACCCTCGCCCTCCGCCTCTCGGGAATGGCGATAGCTCGTATCGTAAGCTCACCGCTCGAACGCGCCATCCAAACGGCTACACCGCTTGCAAGCGCCCTGAACCTACCGATCATCATCGACCATGACCTGTCGGAATGGAGGCTCCTTGATAGGTGGGCGGGCCACTCCTGGGACTCTCTCCACGAGTCGTTCCCGACCGAGGTCGAAGCCTATCTTGGCGATCCGCGAGTCCTACCGTTCGCCGAGGAGTCGCTTGACGCAATGGCCCGACGCTGCACCGATGCCATCCAACGCCACGCCGTTGATATCGGCGATACGGTATTCGTGTTTCATCAGGATCCCGTCGAGGCTTCGACACGGGTACTCACGCGCTCCACCCTGGACGGTTTCCATCTGGAGAAACCCGAGCACGGCGAAATCAGAACTCTCGTGCGGACAGCCACCGGCTGGCAGCGCCGCGCAATGGAAGAAACACCTCCGCCGATCGGTGTCCCCACACCGTGACTATTGAACACCGCTCCACTACACTGCGCTGCATTCCTGTCGGAGGCCAAGGAGAGGGAACCCAGTGTCCATGCGTTTCAAGCTGATCGTTTCGTTCATGGCGGTTGTTCTTGTGACGGCCGCCTGCGCTAGCGGACCATCCGCTTCGGCACTGGAATCTGCCAGGCCGCCGTCAACCACGACCACCACCCAGGCCGCCGCCGAGGGAGTTGTAGTCGTCAAGATCGAAGATGGCCGGATCAGCCCGTCGATCCTCAGAATCGACCCCGACGAGTTCTGGATCGTTCAGTTCGTCCACAAGGATGATCCGGAGCGAGCCTATGAGATACTTTTCAAGAAGGGTGAGTTCCCGAATTCCCCGGTTATGAACACCGGGGACATCTACGAAATCGACCTCCGTGACCTAACCGAACGCAAGATCGTGCGATACCGTGTGCTCCTTGAGGGGTCGTTGACTTCGGGGCTTCCCGGAACAATCAACACCCGCGGCTGACAAGCGACTCCCGACTTCCGACATCGCACCATATCGACGATACTGGCACCATGACTGCACCGATCGCCATCGCACTTCTGGTTGCCCTCGGTAACCTTTTCTGGGCGGCTCAGATGATCACCGCCGCTGAGCCTTGGACCGGTGCGAACCCAGTATCATTTGTCCTTGGCACAACCATCGTGGCGATCGCTGCGATTGTTGGGCTTCTCCTCGCAAGAGCACGCTGGTCACTCCATGTGACGGCGATCCTGGGTGCGACGTACGCCGTTGCATACGTATTCCTCGACACACCGAACGGATTCGGGTATTCCGCGCTCGGGTTCTCCGCCGTTTCGGTCGTCATGGCGTACGGACCGTGGTTAAGAAACTGGATGCGAAAACGACCCTCAGCCCTCGGTCCCGGAAGAGTGCCCTCCATCATGATGCTCGCCGGTCTGTTTGCCCCGCTCCTCACTGCCGCCGTCCAACCCGCAGCAGTTCCGGTCGTCTACCAAACTCTCGCCATCGTCGCCATCGTCGGTGTATGGGCGTACTCGCAGGCCCACGTATGGGGACTATGGATGCTGCGCATCGGTATCCCCGTTGCGACCTTCGTAACGATCATCGCGGCGACGGCCGTGGTTAGCGTCGTTGCAGTCTCCGTCTATGGTCTAGCGCTGTCGATCATTGCGTGGAGACGTGAACCCCTTGTGATGGTGCAGCCCCTCGTTGATGTGATTCCCGCCAAACGCTTCATTCCCCTTGACCCACCCACACCGGAGACTTCATCGTGACCCCATCGGACATCGCTATCTCTCTCGCTGCGCTGCTTGCCGCCTTTGGAGTCGGTAGCGTGTTCGGTGGTTCCCCCGTCGCCTGGCTGCTTGCTGCGCTACTTTTTGCCGCCATGGCGATCGTGATGGTGCAGACAAAAATGCGCGCCGTCGTTGCAGTTCCGGTACTGGCAGGCGGGTTCGTCGGAGCGCTTGCTGGCACCGCAACTGTGCAGGCGATGTGTCTTCCGGGAACCTGCGCGACCATCGCAAACACTGCCGGCATCGTTACCGGCATCGGCGGAATCGTCGGAGTGGGCCTTGTCGTGGCACTCACAGTGCGTTCGTTCGACGAGTACCGAACCGCGATTGCCACAGGGAAACCACCGCCCACTGTCGGATGCGAAACCGACGAACGTCCCTAACCGAATCCACCCTGTCTCACGGGTGTCGCCACACCACGCCGGGACCGGCGGATGCGGACAAGTCGTTGGGGTGGTTACTCGGACGAACCATTCCCACTGTTGACAGGACAGCCAATGAGTCAGTCGGTGAACGCACCGATGGTCAGCGCCACGTTATGCCCGCCGAAACCGAAGGAGTTAGACATGGCGTATCTCACCGGCATCTCCCGAGCAACGTTCGGCACGTAGTCGAGGTCGCAGTCGGGGTCCGGGGTCTCGTAGTTAATCGTCGGCGGCACCATGGCATCACGCATCGCCAAGAGACAAACGAGGGCTTCAACGGCACCCGCTCCCCCAAGGAGATGCCCGGTCATTGATTTCGTCGACGAGATCGCCACCGTGTTGGCAGCGTCACCAAACGCGTTCTTGATCGCGATCGTCTCGGTGGCATCGTTCGCAGCCGTCGAAGTCCCGTGGGCATTGATGTAGTCGATGTCCTCGGGTGCGAGGCCAGCATCCTCAAGCGATGCAACCATGGCACGACGGGCTCCATCACCGCCGGGTCTCGGCAGGGTGATGTGATAGGCATCAGCGGACATGCCGTATCCCAAAATCTCTCCATAGATGTGTGCGCCGCGCTGCTGGGCGTTCTCCAGCGACTCGAGGACCAGCGCCGCTGACCCCTCCCCCATCACAAAACCGTCACGGTCAGCATCAAACGGCCGCGACGCCGATGTTGGATCATCGTTGCGCGTCGACATTGCCCGCGAAGCGCAGAATCCCGCCACCGCAAACTCACAAATCGCGGCCTCGGTGCCCCCGGCAACCATGACATCCGCCGCTCCCCGTCGAATAATTTCTGCCGCATCACCAATGGCGTTCGCTGAAGCGGCACACGCGGTCACTGTGGTGGAGTTAGGTCCGTACAGGTGGAATGCTATCGACACCACACCGCCAGGCATGTTGGAAATAACCTTGGTGATCGCCAACGGTGACACTCGTCCGGCGCCCCGCTCGCGCATAATGTCGATCTCGGCCTGGGTCGTGCTAATCCCACCAATGCCCGAACCGACAAGCACGCCGGCACGCAGGGCAGCGGGCTCATCCTCCTCGTAGGCAATGCCGGCATCTTCAAGTGCCTGACCGGCGGCAATCTGGAAGAACTGTGTTGAACGGTCCAGACGACGAGACTCCCGTCTCGGCATATACTCATCCGGGTCGAAACCCGAAACCTCGCCAGCGATCCGGGTCGTGACATCCGACGCATCAAAGAGCGTGATCGGGCCGATGCCAGAAACCCCGGCTAGCGCATTCGACCAAAACTCATCCACGGTCGCACCAATCGGATTGATGGTCCCAAGACCCGTCACGACTACCCGTCGTCGTTCAGACATAGTGCTGATCAGCCATTCATCTTTTGCTCGACGATGTCCACTGCGTCCCCAACCGTTACGAGAGCCTGCGCCTCATCGTCGGGGATCTTGACATCGAAGTTGTCCTCAAGCGCCATCAGCAACTCGACAACTCCCAGCGAATCTACTTCCAGGTCTTCCTCAAACTTGGCTTTCATCGTGACAGCGTCACGGTCGATACCGAGTTCATCCACGAGGATGTCCGTGAGTTTCGATTCAATTCCTGCTCGGTCCATGTGCGGGTTCTCCTGATCCCTAGAGGGCCATGCCGCCGTCGATGACAAGCGTATGACCCGTGATATATCCGGCGTCGTCGGAGGCAAGATAGCCTACCGCCGACGCCACTTCTTCCGGGCGCCCAAGACGCCCAAGGCTGATCTGCTTTGCGACACTCTCCATCGCATCGTCTCCGAGTTCTGCGGTCATATCTGAGACGATGAAACCGGGAGCCACGACGTTCACCGTAATACCGCGCGAGCCAATTTCTTTGGCAAGCGAACGGCTGAACCCCATGAGTCCCGCCTTGGCTGCCGAGTAGTTGGCCTGGCCCGCATTTCCGTACACCCCGGACACGGACCCAATAGTGATGATTCTGCCCCACTTGGCGCGCATCATCGCGCGCAGCACGGCCTTCGAGCAAAGGAACACGGAGCGCAGGTTGGTCTCGATGACGGCATCGAAGTCTTCCGCCGACATGCGGAGCAAGAGTCCGTCACGCGTGATGCCAGCGTTGTTCACCAACACGGCGATTGGACCAAGCTCCTCGGTGATTCGGCTCACCATGGAATCGACCGCCTCAGCGTCACCGACGTCCGCCTGGACCGCGAGTGCACTACCGCCGGCGGCCTCGATCTCGTTGACAACCGCGGCGGCAGCGTCGGCGCTACGCGAATAGTTCACCGCAACAATGTGACCACTGCTGGCTAGTTCTAGAGCTATCTCGCGGCCGATACCGCGGGATGCACCGGTCACAAGAGCGACACGGCCATTCATTGCTGAAGGTCCTGTAGTAGCTCCAGGGCAGTCTTGGTCGGTGGTTCAACATCCGCAACGTAGCTGCCCTTGGGCTCGGTCGAGCCACCCCATTCGAGTGCCACGGCACCCCAGCTCACTCCCCCGCCAAACGCCACGAATACAACCTTGTCACCTGTGTTAATACGACCCTGCTCAACCGCCTCAGCAATGGCAATCGGAACGGTCGCGGCACTCGTGTTCCCGTACTCGGCGATGTTCACGAACGCCTTCCCCTCGCCAAGCTTGATGCGCCGCGCAACCGAATCGATGATGCGCACGTTTGCTTGATGTGGCACAAGTAGATCAACGTCGTCAATCTCCCATCCCGCTTTCGCAATCGCGGCGTTCGCCGATTCGGCCATCTTCGTCACCGCTCCGCGGAAAATTTCTGCACCATCCATTGTGACAGCCACCACACCGTCGGCGCGCGGGTTCGCCTCGGTTCCCGATCCAGGAATCGTCAGCGCCTCCGCAAACTCGCCATCATTGCCAATGACCGTCGACTCGACACCACCGATGCCCTCGGTCGCCTGCACGATCGAAGCGCCGGCACCATCACCAAAGAGCACAACGGTCGACCGGTCATCGAGGCTCATATACGACGACAGCCGTTCGGCACCGATAATCAATGCCGTCTTGATATGACCCGCCTCGATCATTGCTGACACGATGGACAACCCGTAGACATACCCGCTGCAAGCAGCGTTTGCGTCGATAGCTCCCGCATTCACCGCACCGATTTGATGCTGCACGAACGATGCAGTGGACGGGATCAGCCGATTCGGTGAACAGGTACATACGATGATGAAATCGATGTCCTTGGGATCGACACCGGAAGTAGCGAGCGCTTCGCGTGCGGCGTGAGTCGACATCTCCGACGTATCGATGTGAGAGATGCGACGCTTCCGGATGCCGCTGCGCGACGTTATCCACTCGTCGTTCGTATCGACAACCGATGCAAGATCATCGTTTGTCAGCACGGCTGGCGGCAAATACTTGCCCCAGCCGGTGATAGTCGCTTTCACGCAACGCCTCCGGGGTCGAAATCGGTAGTCATTGTACGGTCAGCTCCTCTGCGACTGCGGCGATGTCATCGATCTCGGAAACAACGAGGACGGATGCTTGTTTCACGGTCCGCCTGGCCATCGTTGCTGTCACATCTCCCGGACCAATATGCACAAACGTCCCGACGCCGGCATCGGCCATCGCCAGGAGAGTTTCAGAGAAGCGCACCTGGTTCACGAGCTGATCGGCGAGATTGCTTCGGATATCGTTCACCGGTGCGGCGGTTACGTTGGCGAACACGTCAAACGCCGGTGTCGCAAACGTCACGCCCGCAAGGGCGGCGCCGAGTTCCTGTGATGCCGCAGCCATGAACGGAGAGTGGAACGCACCGGCAACCTTGAGGGGAATGACTCGGCGCACGCCGTGATCGCGCCCATGTTCCACCGCCCAGTGGATATCCTCGGCACCACCGGCGACCACCACCTGACCCGGTGCGTTGATATTGGCAACCCATAGTTCTCCGCCGCTCTCTCTGCGGGCGTCACACAACGCCTCGGCGGTGGCGAGGTCGGCTCCGAGAAGGGCCGCCATACCCGAGTCTGCCTGCTCGGCGCATCGCTGCATGGCGGTACCTCGGGCGGCCACAAGTCCAAGACCGGTCTGAAAGTCCATCGCACCGGCAGCGGCGAGCGCGGTGTACTCACCGAGCGAATGCCCCGCAGCCGCGATCGGTGGGGTCGAGACGGCGGCCGAGAAGGCTTCCCACAGCGCGTAGGCAACGCCGTAGAGCGCTGGCTGTGCCCGGTCGGTCCGTGTCAGCTCCTCTTCGGAGCCGCTGGCAACAAGCCGTTCGAGAGACCAGCCGAGGGTCTGCTCCGCGGCCGCACCGAGAAGGTCGGGACGTTGGGCAAACACGTCGGCCCCCATGCCAATTGTCTGGCTACCTTGGCCGGGGAAAAGCACTGCATAGTTCATACGGGGTTACGACTCCGGTGGAACATGTTGGGTTACCGGTTTGTCGGAAGATCGGCCACCAGCATGTCGACAACACCAAGCACCCTGCGGACGTCGTCCGAATTGACGTCGCGATGTGTACAAAAGCGCAACATCGTCGGCGATATGAATCCAACTCTGACACCAGCCTCGCCAAGCGCCGTCTCGATCGTCTTGAGCGGTACCGAACATCCCTGCTCGTGGAGCAACACCATGTTCGTTTCGGGGCTCGGATTCACGCTCAGGGGGAACCGCTCCGCCAACCCAACCGCAAGCTCACGGGCCAGTGTGTGGTCTCCGTCAATTCGCTCCCATTCGTCAAGGGCAACGTCAACCGCCGCCGCAAGCACCCCCACCTGACGCATCGCACCACCCAGTCGGTGACGAACTGCTCGAGCCGCCTCCACGAAATCCTTGGAACCGCATACCGCGGATCCCACGGGTGCTCCCAACCCCTTGGAGAAACACACTTGTACCGAATCGGTGATCCCCGTCCATTGGGCAAGGTCGACACCAGAAGCGATCGCGGCATTCCACAGGCGCGCACCGTCAAGGTGTACCCGCATCCCGTGTGACCGGGCTGCCTCGGAACCCGCCACGAGTACGTCAAAGGGGACCACGGTCCCACCCGAGTAGTTGTGGGTGTTCTCCCAGGACAGCAACGTGATCGACGGTAGGTGGTAGCCGGACTCGGCGGTGAGACGGGCGATGGTCTCCGGCGAAATCTGCCCTCCGCTGGTCGTCACGGTCCGAAACGCGACACCCGAATTCGCCGACGCAGCGCCGTTTTCGTGGTTGCGCACGTGGGCCGTCTCAACACACAAGATTTCGTCACCTGGGCGGGTGAGAAGGTTGATCGCTATCTGGTTGCCCATCATTCCCGACGTCACATACAGCGCCGCTTCGACTCCCAGAAGTCCAGCGACGCGTTCTTCCAGGGCGTTCACTGTCGGGTCCTCGCCGTAGACATCATCACCGACATCAGCGGAAGCCATCGCCGCCCTCATAGCCGCCGTCGGTCGTGTGACCGTGTCGCTGCGAAAATCTGCTTGCCCATCGCTAAACGCCATGGTGAGCTCCAATGGTTGTGCCTTCTAGGACGCGACGGATTCCCCGCACCGCCTGCTGAATCCGGTGTTCGTTCTCGACCAGTGCGAAACGAACAAACCCCTCGCCGCTCGGTCCGAAGCCGATGCCAGGCGAAACCGCAACCTTGGCTTCACGAAGCAGGGTACGTGCGAATTCCATCGAGCCGGCTGCCTGGAACGGCTCCGGGATACAAGCCCACACGAACATCGTGCCTCGCGGCTTCTCGATGCGCCATCCGGCGCGGTTCAGGCCGTCGATGAGAATATTCATCCGCTTGTCGTAGATGGCGTTCACTTCACCGACGAACTCATCACCGTCGTTGAGCGCGATGATCGACGCTATCTGGATGGGCTGAAACGTTCCGTAGTCGAGGTAGGACTTGAGCTTTGCGAGTGCCGCCACCATGTCGCTGTTGCCCGCAACAAAACCGACCCGCCATCCGGCCATCGAATGACCCTTGGTGAGGGTGTACAACTCCACACCAACCTCTTTTGCACCCGGCACTTGGAGGAGACTCGGTGGTGTGTACCCGTCGAAGGAAATGTCGGCGTAGGCGAAGTCGTGAACCAGCATGACATCGTTGGTGCGTGCGAAACCGACGAGACGTTCAAAGAACTCCAGGTCAACAGTAGTGGTCGTCGGATTGTGCGGGAAGGAAATAACGATGACCCGCGGTCTCGGCCACGTGTCCGCAAAGGCCCGTTCCACGCCCGCAAAGAAGTCACTTCCTTGACTGATCGGGACTCTGCGTACCTCGGCACCTGCAAGGGCTGGCGCATACATGTGGATCGGGTACGAAGGTTCGGGAACGAGAGCGACGTCACCCGGTTGAACGAGTGCCCACATCAGGTGTGAGAGGCCTTCCTTGGCCCCTATCGTCGTGATCACTTCGGTGTCCGGATCCAACTCGACGCCGAATCTTCTCATATATCGATCGGCGAGCGCCCTACGGAGATTCGGTATACCGCGGCTTGCGCTGTACCGGTGGTTGCGGTCGTTCTGGGCTGCTTCAACCAGTTTGTCGACGACGGCCGGCGACGACGGGATGTCCGGATTCCCGAAGGCGAGATCCACGACGTCCTCGCCAGCTCTGCGGGCTTCCAACTTGAGTTGATTGATCTCCGCGAAAACGTACGGAGGTAGGTTGTTGATGCGTCGAAACTCCATGGGAGGAGCGTAGCTGCTCAGCGAGATGCTACGAAGACGCCGATGCGGGAGATTCCACGCTGCCGGTACCGCCACTGGCGATACGGTGCAGCGGTCCCGGGACCAGCTCGGCCATCCAGGCAAGAAACCCTGTCACGAGTTCGAGAGCATCCTCCTCGCCGTCCCAGAGTTCAGCTATCACCTCGGGCGGGGTCGCCCTGATGAGGTGATGAATACCGAGGAATAGCATGAGGAGGTCATCGAGTTGACCAACAACGGGAATGAAGTCCGGAACAAGGTCCACCGGCGAAATGAAGTATCCAGTGGCGGCCGCCGCGACAACCTTGGCGCGGATCGGGACGCGCCGGTCGGTCATGCATCGCCAGATAAGTTTGATGAGGTTCGGAGCAACCCGGAGGGCTTCGCTCACCACTGCGCCGGTCGAACGGCGCGGAACCACGGGTTCGGCAACACCGTCGACGAGATTGTGGTCGGTCATACGCTCTCGATTCCGTTCTCGGCGACTTCCTGTGCCATGAGACCGGCACCGATCGCACCTGCGTCCGGACCCAACCCGGCGACGAGTATCGGGGGCAGCATACGATGCGCGGCCCCATGCAAAGCATCGGCGGCAACCCGTCGGGCCGGACCAAGAATCGACTCACCTATTGATCCAAGGCCGCCACCGACAACGACGACCTCCGGATCGAAGATCGCTATCAAGTTGCACAGTCCACGCCCGAAGTCGGCACCAACCTGGGTGACCAACCCACGTGCTACCTCGTCCCCCGCATCTGCGGCCTGGGTAACCGCCTTTCCAGTGATGGCTGTGTCCGAAAGAAGATGACTCAGCGAGCCCGACGGGTTCTCCGAGACAAAAGCCGTCGCCAACGCGGCGAGTGCGGGCCCGGACGCCACGGTCTCCCAACAACCTTGTTTGCCGCATGCGCATTGACGCCCGTTCGGCTGGTACAACATGTGACCCCACTCCCCCGCAAACGAGTCGCCCCGGTACAGCCTCCCACCGATCACAATCGCACCACCAATGCCGGTACCGAGTGTTACGAGCAGCATGTTCGAGTACCCACGGCCATTCCCAATGGTCATCTCGGCGTACGCCGCGGTGTTGGCGTCAGAGTCGACAACGATCGGAACATCCAGCAGCTCCTCAAGCTGATCACGCAGCGGTAGGCGCGTGCCAGCAACGTGAGGTCCCCAGGCGAACACACCCTCGGGGAACTGCACCAGCCCAGCAATACCGACCCCAACGGAGTCCGCTCCACCGAGCTCTCCCACAACGTTCTCGACCGATTTGGCGAGGTCAGCTGGTTGGGACGGTGTCGCGAGTTTCACGCGCCGGACGACCGTACTCTCTTCAAGAAGTACGCCGAGCACCTTCGTTCCCCCGATATCAACTCCAATGGATGCCATTGGATCCTCCTCGTTGGCGTGCTCTCTCAGGCTATCTCGGCGCGTTTCTTGAGACCCCGTAGCGCACTCGAAACGATCTGTTTTTCCGCCTGACGACGCAGGAATCCCGGAACCGTGAAGGCAGGATCGACCCGCAGGGCATAGAGCACCTCGGTGGATCCGTCCTCAAGCTCCGTGAATGCGTAGCTCCCCTCAAGAAGACGGATGTCGACTCCGGGCTCGGCAACCCAGGAGAATTTACGATCGGACTCGAATGAGTATTGGAGGGTGTACGAGATCTCCTTGATCATCGCGTCCGCAACAAACTCGACCCGCGACGGCAGCCCATCTTCGAATTCTTCGAGGATATCAACCGACTTCACACCAGATACCCAGTCCGGATATGAGCCAACATCGGTCGCCACCTCGAACACCCGGTCCGGGGGAGCAGAGATCTCAATACTCTGCACGGTACCCTCAACGGCCATAAACTCACCTCCACGTCACACGTCTTGCGCCGTAGCGTAGCCTGTGTGTACCCGCACGGGTTGGTCTCACCTGATGTCTGGATCGGAAGTACCGCCGGGCATGGTCCAAGCGATTCGGTCAAGCGCCAGAACATACTCAACGATGTCACGGTCGGCATACTCTCGACCGAACGCCGCAAGCCCTCGGTCTAGTTCCTCGGCATTCACGAACTGCAAGGTCGAGACGTACCCGGCGCGTACGGAACGCTCGAACTCGACGGGTGTTGTTCGAACAACTTCATCGACCTCGCAATGATCGACATCACATCCCCGGCGCTCCAAATATGACGCAATGTCTGCTGGGTCCGGGAAACGGCCTGCGTCCAAGGCCTGAACCGAGGGAAACCAACGATTGAGGAACGACCGGCGATGATGCCGCTGGCCGAGCGTGTAGATGCGTCCTTGGCCACGCGGTGCCAGCGCTCGACATGCCTCGCAAAGCGATGCTCGCCAATCGCCGTAGTGGATCGACAAGTGGAAATAAGCCAGGTCGACGGCCGCAGTGGCGAGAGGGATCACCTGGGCTACTCCGCACACACGATGAACGTTGCCCGGAACGTAAGCGAGCATCGCCAACGAGGGGTCGAGCACGACAGAAAGAATATCGGCGTCTGCCCAAATGGCAGCGTGGTTACCGCGGCCCCCACCAATGTCGAGAGCAACACGGACCGGACGAGTCTGTGACGATATGGCCTCCTGGGCGCGAAGAATCGCCGACTTGCTCATGGGCCGATGGTCATAACCTCGGGCCAGGGAAGAAAGATTAACGCGGCTCATGGTCCACGGTTCGCCCCGTCGCCCGGAAGAACCCGACGTTGTGGCAGCGGGTGCGTCCAACGTCCCACGTTGTAGCTCGCGGCTGATGAACGTCACCGAAGTAGTGGTAGCCGGGCTGATGCTCCTCGATGTAGTCGAGGACAGCCGCGGATCCCTTCCCGGAGCCGGCAACAACGTCCGTGGCAAGCGCGGGAACAAGCGGTGGCACATGAGTGCACAGAATGTCGACGGGCCCGAGCACGGCGAGGCGTTGTTTCATCTCGCCCTCCACAAGCTCGCCCGGCGCACCGGTGCGCCGAGTGCCACCACCAACGATACCGACCTTGTATCCATCGACCTCTACCGTGCCAGCCGAGACAAAGACGAGACCGTCGGGGAGGCATTCCCGCAACAGATCGACACGATCGACGTTTCCGAACGTGACGTAACCCTCCAACCCCTTCAACGCACTACCTATGGCGGTGTAAGCATCCTGGTACGCGGCACCAAACGCCGCATCAAGTTCTTCCTCGCGACCGGAGCGCAGATCGTCCCAACGATTCTTGAGTTCCGCCATGCGCCCGGCGATTCGTAGGTCGCTCATTTCCCTGACGAACTCCACACCACACACATCGGGAAGAATTCCCGACCACGATCGGTAGTCGATGAGGTTGATGAGGTCACCGAGAATCAGGACCGGACCGCCTGCTCGCGACAGTTTCCGCAAGGGTTCGATGCCACCATGCACGTCGGAGAACAACCTCACGTGGACGGTGCTCCAAACATGCGCGCAAGCACAAAGAGAATCCCGGCACCCGCCAAGGCGGCCCCAAATGAAACGACGACACCAAGACCGCCAAAAGATGCCGACATCCCGGCCATGCCGAACCCTGTGAGCGCACCGCCAACCTCGCCCGCCAACGAGTTCGGTGTTGCCCGGCCGACGGTATCCGCAACAACCATCCTCACGACCCATACAAGCAAACTAACTACCCCGAGAACCAACGAAGATGCGTAGATCGCCGTCACAGCACCGCACCGCCGAGAGCTTCCCCATTGCCGACTGCCGAGGTTGGAAACCCGCGAAATACCAGCAACATGCCCACAATGATGATCACGGTTGCGACTGCCATGATGACCTTTGGTGACAGCACCACAGACCTCGGTGCGACGATCGTCAACAGCGCGTCTCTTGCAGCTGCCACCCACAGGACAATCGCAACCATGATGAGCAACCATCCTCCCGCCCCTCCGACGGAAATGATGGACGCACCGAAACCCAAACCGAACAGGGTCACGATCAGCACCATGATTCCCTCAACCGAACGATCAACCTTCATCAGCCCACCACCCGGGACCAAACCCGAGCGTGTCACCTGCGCAGACGTAACAGCCCATCGATTCGACCCGAACGTTTCAAAAATCTCTGCACCGCAGACCGAGCACACGGAGAGGTCGATCGACTGCTCTTCGCTGCACACCGAGCACACCCAGGTACCGGAGTCGGCTGTGTCGGATGGTGCCTCCGCAACATCGACCTCGATGCCTCCCTCCTCGGGCTCACCGGCCGGGCCCAGCGTCGCATAACACTGGCTGCACCAGCTTGCGGAATGAGAGTTGCGGGCGCCACAAGCGCCGCAGATCAAGTCGTCGTCATTCATCGGAGTTAGCGTACCTCAGGGCGCTGCCCACATCGTGCGAATGCGTACGTTATCTCAGCCGCAACGTCATCATCGGTCTCGATGCGAGCTGCGGCGTCGAGTGCGTCACGGGCTTGATCGCCTCCGATCTCTCCCAGTGCCCACGCCGCATGGCTTCGAAGCATCGACGAACCATTGCCCAACCAACCCGCCACGATGCCCACATGGGACCGGTCGGCGCCATTTCCAATCGCGATGAGGGCATTGCGCCGCACATAGTCCATGTCCCGCTTTGGCACGTACCAGTGCTCCGTGTCACCCTCGAGCTCTCGGTCGGCTGCGGTGAGCAGCGCAACAAGGTCGACCCGGCCGCGCTCGACCGTCGCACGCGACAGCAGCATCTGCCCCGGTGGACACGCGTCAAGACATTCATCGCACCCGTACACACGATCACCAACAGCGGTGCGGATTTCCAGGGGAATCACACCCGGCGTTTGCAACCAATACGCTATACACAGGCGGGCATCGAGCACCCCCGGTTCCACCAGCGCCCCTGTCGGACAGGCCGGCAGACAGGCCGCACAGGTGCCACACGTGCGGGACATTGGAGAATCGAGCGGAAGCTCAGCATCCGTCACGACCGACCCGAGCAGGATCCAAGGACCATACCCGGGTGTCAGTACCATCGTGTTCTTCCCCCACCAGCCGACACCCGCCCGCACGGCCGCGGCGCGATCCACGAGCCGTGCGTCATCATGAACGGCCTCGGCTAGGAAGCCCCGAGCCACGAGATCGAGCACGACGGCGTCGAGCACCTCGGCGAGCTGTCGATAGTGAAGGTCAGTGGCAAAACGGGCGATGCGACCGGTTCCCGGCACTGTATCGGCCGGGGATCCCGCCTCGGGAAGATACGTCGTTGCCACCACCACCAGGCGCCGTGCCCACGGAAAGGTCTCGCCAACGTTTGTCGCGGACTCCGGGTCTCGAAACGTGAACCCCAACAGACCCGACATTCCAGACGACTTGCGCTGCTCCATCGTGACACGCACATCGTCGAAGGGTGCGACGGACGTGACCCCATATCCGACGGCTCCTGCTGCCATCGCCACATCCCGCATTCGGCTGCCTCCACCTTCCATAGCGGATAAGCGTAGCGGTCGACGTAACCACCCTTCCCTCGGATTCGGCGAATTCGCAAGGGAGTATCCTGGCTGGGTGATTGATCCAAAGACATCTCTTGGACCCGAGTATCGACGCAGAACCCTCGATACCGTGGATGGCGGAACCTTCGACGTGATCGTGGTTGGTGGGGGCATCACCGGAATCGGCTGTGCACTTGATGCGGCCTCGCGCGGCCTCACCGTTGCGGTTGTCGAGCAGCGTGACCTCGCCTCGGGTACATCCAGTCGATCATCCAAGCTCATCCATGGAGGCCTGCGCTACCTTGAGCAAATGGATTTCGGCCTCGTACGAGAGGCGCTCCGGGAACGGGAACTCCTGGTGTCAAAGATAGCCCCTCATCTCGTCTGGCCGGTACCGTTTGTGTACCCGCTGCAACATCGTGTGTGGGAACGTGCCTACGTCGGTGCGGGCATCATGTTGTACGACGGGCTTGCGAAACTAGGCAAGAGCACCATGCCGATGCATCGTCACCTCAGCCATAAGAAGCTGATCGAGGCCTTCCCCGGAATCAAGAGGTCGGCCTTCGTCGGCGGCATCCTCTACTACGACGCTGGCACAGACGATGCCCGGTATGTGACCGCAGTCGCCCGAACCGCGGCCCGGGAAGGCGCCCACATCCTCACGAGTACCCGTGTCACCGGATTCACGCGCAAGGACGGCCGTGTGCACGGTATCACCGCGACATGCCTCGAAACGGGCCGTGCCGTTAATGCAACGGCGTCCGTCATCATCAACGCAACCGGCGTGTGGACCGATTCGGTCGAGTGCCTCGTCGGTGATGAAGAAACGGACGTCACCGCATCCAAGGGCATTCATATCGTCGTGCCCAAGGATCGGATCAAATCCTCGATCGGTTTCATCACCAAAACCAAGACCAGTGTCCTTTTCCTCATACCCCACGGCGACTTCTGGCTCATCGGGACAACAGATACCAAGTGGGACCTCGACCTGGATCATCCCGCCGCGAGCAGGTCGGACGTGCTCTATGTGCTCGAGCAGGCGAACAAGGTCGTCGATGTTCCGCTCACCGAGGACGACATCGTTGGTGTGTTCGCCGGGCTGCGCCCGCTCGTCGCCGGAACGGCAAAGTCGACAGCCAAGGCATCTCGCGAGCACAGCATCACACACCCCGCACCTGGACTAACGACGATCGCCGGCGGCAAATTCACGACGTATCGGCTGATGGCAGAGGACACAGTCGATCGGGCCTTCGAAGAAGCTGGGGTGTCAATACCGGGCACCCTCACGGCGGAACTGCAGCTAGTCGGTGCGACAAACTATGCGGATACTGCCGCCAAGAGCTCACACCTCGCATCGGAATACGGCATCCCGGAGCACCAGATCGATCGCCTTCTGCGACGTTACGGGGATGAAGTAACCGACGTGCTCGATCTGTTCAGAACGGACTCGAAGCTCGCCGAACCAGTACCTTCGGGCGCCTACCTGGGTGCCGAAATCAAGTTTGCGGTCGAGCACGAAGGGGCACTCCACCTCGATGATGTGTTGGCACGGCGCACACGACTTTCGATCGAGTCGCCAGATCGTGGTGTTGAAGCGGCCCCCGTTGTTGCCGCGATCATGGCGGAGGTGCTCGGTTGGGATACCACCATCGTCAAACGTGAGCTCGAGCACTATGAAGCCAGGGTCGCCGCCGAGCGTGAATCACAAACCATGCCCGACGATCTCACTGCCGACGCCGCCCGGCTCGGCGCCCCAGATGTAAGGATGCTCGGCGAGCACTGAAGTGCCCGCTCCCCCGGGCATCACTCCCGGGCCTGGGCCTCCCATTACGAACCCATCACTTGACGTGTGGCCGCGCGACCAATAGGGTTGAACAGATGAACTCCTTGCGTACAAATGTTCAGATGGAGTGGACAACCTCCCCTCCGGGGATATCTGAGTCCGACTATCGCCTATGCGTACAGGCCGCGATGCTCTACTACCGCGACGGGTTGAGCCAAGGCGAGATCGGGGATCAACTCGGATACTCTCGCATCAAAATCAACCGAGTTCTCGGTATGGCACGCACACTTGGAATCCTGGAGATACGGGTCAAGGTGCCCGTCGGGTGGCACATCGATCTAGAGTCCGACCTCGCCGCGGCGTACGGCCTCCGCGGGGCGGTGGTCGTGAGCTCAGACAACACCGAGAATGTGGCCGCATCGACCCTCGCCGAGGGAGCTGCCACGTGGCTCACCCACCACCTCCAGCCGAACATGCGGGTCGGCCTCGGAATCGGACGAACCCTTTCCCACATGCCTGAAACGTTCCGTTTGGATCAGCCGATCGAATGCACGTTCATCGAAGTGCTCGGTACCGTCTACACCCAGGACTGGGCGACACTCGACGTGACCTCAAAGATGGCCGAACTTGCGGGCGGAACTCGTGAGATCCTCCAGGCACCGGGATTCGTAACAAACCCGGATCTCGGCATGCTGCTCGCCAAGGAGCCCTCCGTCGCCGACGCGCTCAACCGGGCGCGCGAGTCGGACATCATGATGCAAAGCGTTGGACCCGTCGATACCAGCGCAATCCTCTACCAATCCGGAATCATTAATGCAGACGACCTCGCCGATCTCCGTTCTCGCGGGGCCGTTGGTGATGCCCTCGGTTACTACTACGACATCGACGGTGAACGAGTGCAATCGCGCACCGATTCGAACCTCATCGGTATCGACCTTGACGACCTCCGCAGCGTACCTTGGAGTGTGCTGGTCGCTGGTGGCACCCAAAAGGTAGAGCCAATCATTGGTGGTCTGCGCGGCGGTTATTTCAACGTCCTCATCACCGACGACACAACCGCCGCCGCCCTACTAGAGCACGATCGCGCTGGACAACAGTGAGCACCATCTCGAATCCGCCTGCCCCGGACTCGGCGTCTTTGCACGCCGGTACGCACCGAACTGTCGGCATCGAGATCTTCTATTTCATGGACCGGTGGGCAGACGACCAGGCGGCGTACTTCGACCGTGTCCGCGCAACCGGCTACGACGGCGTCGAGATTTCTCTCATGTCCGACAACGTTGCTGACTATGACGCTGTGCGAGCCGGCCTGAGGATGCATGATCTCTCCGTGGCGTGCAGCACCGGACTCACCGAACGCACCGACGTCTCAAGCCCCGATCCCGGCATACGACGCTCGGGAATCGAGTATTTGAAGCGCTGCCTTGAGATCGCCGCACAGCTTGGGAGCCCCATCCTCGGTGGCGTGACCTACGCCCCGTGGTTCTCCTTTCCGTCCGAGACCGACCTCGAGCCTTACCGCCAGCGATCGGCGGAGTCCCTCCGAGAGGTGGCCGCCACCGCCGACGCAGTCGGGGTCGACCTCTGTGTCGAACTGCTCAACCGCTTCGAGACGTTCATGCTGAACACGGTCGATCAGGCGAACGCCTTCATAGACCTCGTGGATCATCCCTCGGTCAAGATCGAACTCGACACCTTCCACATGAATATGGAAGAAGCCGACCTCGGTGCCGCGATCCGGACCGCCGGTGAGCGCCTGGCTCATTTCCAGTGCGCCGCCAACACCCGCGCCATGCCCGGGAACGGTCACCTCGACTGGGATGGCATCGCCGATGCTCTCGACGACATCTCCTACTCGGGTTGGCTCGTCGTCGAGACGTTCCCCAATCCCAAGGTCGAAACCGGCCGGTCCACGCACGCATGGCGCCCGCTGGTGGACGATGCCATGGCGGAAGCATCAGCAGCAGCCCGATTTGTCCGTGACCACCTCGCCAGAACCCCGGAGCTCCCGGCATGAGCGTACGAACCACGAGGTTTATCAACGATCCGCAAACCATCGTTGCCGACATGCTCGACGGATACTGCGCCGCCCACGAGGACATCATCCGGCTCCACGACGGCCTCGTCGTTCGCGCAACATCGAAACGGCCGGGGAAGGTCGGTCTTGTTATCGGCAACGGATCTGGGCACGAACCCGCCATGATCGGCTGGGTCGGTCCCGGGCTCTTCGACGTGAACGTCCCCGGTCCTGTTTTCACTGCCCCGGGTCCATCGCGACTGGTGGCAGGCATCACGGCCGGCGACCGCGGCGCCGGCGTCCTGCTGTGCGTGTCAAACCATGCTGGCGACGTTCTCAACGCCGAGATGGCTCTTGAGCGCGTTCGGCAGGCAGGTCGCGACGATGTCGAGATGGTCATCCTCTACGACGATATCGCCTCGGCACCCAAGGGCCAGGAACCCGACAGGAGAGGGGCCGCCGGTTTGTTCTTCGTGTGGAAGATCGTCGGTGCCTACGCCGAAGAGGGAGCTTCGCTTCTGGCCAGCAAAGCTATGGCGGAACGCGTTCGCGACGCGACCAGATCCCTATCTGCAACGCTGCGCAGTTGTACCCACCCAGTGACCGGCCTGCCACTCGCCGACATCCCCGAGGGAGAAGTTGTCATCGGCGTCGGGGTGCACGGAGAGAGCCATGGGAACACCAACTCGGTGACCACCGCCGACTCCATCATGGACATCATGGTTCCCCAGGTGGTGGACGACCTCGGCTGTCGATCCGGAGATGAGGTGTGCCTGCTCATCAACAACGCCGGCTCACTCACCGTCATGGAATTATCGATTCTGTATCGACGCGCAGCCCAAATCCTTGCGGAGCGCAACATACAGGTCCATCGGGCGTGGCTGGGACCGTACGCGACTACCCAGGACACCGCGGGTTTCACCGTGGCGATCTGTCGCGTCGATGCCGAGATGAAACGGCTCTATGACGCACCAGCCCACGGCGCTGGTATCCAGTTCGCCGGCCCGGCATCGGACGGGGAGGCATCGTGAACGTCTCCACCGAGGTGCTTACTGGTGCCGACTGGTGTCGATTCATCGTTGCGGCTGCGGACGCTATCGACGCCCACTCCGATGAGCTCTCTCATCTCGACTCCCTCACCGGCGACGGTGATCACGGAGCGAACGTCGCCACAGCCCTCGGCCATGCCCGCAGCCAGATTGCCCACCACGATGACGCCAGCCCAGGAACAGTATTGGCTATGACGGCCGACTCGTTCCTCGACCATATGGGCGGAGCAGCGGGGGCGCTCTTCGGGAGCTTCTTCGCAGCCGCCGCAGCGAGTCTCGGCGATACCGACGCCGTCGACGTCCGACAGTTCGCAGACGCCATTGCGATTGGTACCGCAGTCGTCACAAAACGAGGGAAAGCAAGTGCTGGCGACAAGACCATGATCGACGCACTCATCCCGGCGGTCGTGGCATCGCGACGGGCCGCTGACCAGGGAGTCTCGGTCGACGAAATGCTCCAGCTCACGGCACAGGCCGCCCGCGACGGCGCAACGGCCACAACCCGCATGCGGGCGTCCGTTGGCCGAGCCCGGTATACGGGCGATAAATCTGTCGGCATCCAAGATCCGGGAGCCACCAGTGTCGCGCTGATCTTCGAGTCGTGGGCAGAGGCCGCCCGCAGACCCGAGGCTGATCGCTGATGAAACAACGCGACCGCCAACGCCTCAAAATCGGATATGTGGGGGTTGCATTCACGTCGTACTTCGCCGAGGAGTACAACCAATACGGCCGTGCGATCGACGGCCTGCGGGTCCTTTCCGAACAGATGGACTTCGACCTTGTGAGCATCGCCTACCCGGTCACCGACGTCGCCCTTGCTGAGAAGGCCGCAAATGAGCTGAGGGCAGCCGAGGTTGACTATCTCATGATCCAATGCGCCAGCGTGGCCTCCGGCGAACTACTTCCACCGCTTGGCGCGGTCGCACCCCGTATCGGGATATGGGGAACTCCGGACCCCGATCGGGACGGGCCGATCAAAATCCATTCCCTCGTTGCTGTGAACCACTACGCATCCATTGTCAAGCGCTACCTGGGACAGGATGGGCCGATGTTCAAATGGTTCTTCGGTCACGTTGATGACGACGACTTCATACTGCCGTTTGTCATCACCGTCCGGGCGCTCCAGGCAATCAAGGCAATGTCGACTGCCACCGTCGGATGGCTCGGTGGCAACTCCCCCGGCTTCTACAACATGGAGTTCGATGCCGAGGCCGTCCGGGAACGTCTCGGGACACGAGTTGTCGCCCATGACTTCACGGAGATCGTCGATCGTGCACACGCCGTCGACGAGTCCGCCGCTCGAGCCGTTGTGGCAGATCTGACGGCTGCGGCCAGCGAGGTCCTGACGAGCGACACGTTCATGGAACAAGGTGCACGGCTCTATTTGGCGCTGAAGGGCCTGGCTGAGGACGACGGCCATGCCGCACTCGCTGTTCAGTGTTGGCCAAAATTCCAAGAGATCATGGGGATCGCACCATGCATGGCGTACAGCTGGCTTGGATCCGAAGACGGGTTCGCCGTCTCGTGCGAGGGCGACGTCCCGGGTGCCCTCTCGATGCTACTGCTGAACGAACTGAGCGACCGACCCGGGTCATCAACACTGCTTGACATGACTGCCCTGGATGTAAGTACCGGTTCGCTATTGATGTGGCACTGCGGGGTGACGCCCCGACATTTTGCCAACAGTGATGGGATCCGATGGGTCGACCATACGACGCTTGGTAGGAAATCACCACAAACATTTGGTGTCGCTGGCGACCACGTCTTTGCGGCCCAGGATGTAACGATCGCTTACGTCGGGAGCAATGCCAGCAAACTTCTCGTGGTGCGCGCCCGCATCGAGGAACGGACCGTCACAGGATTCGACGGCACTCGTGGCTGGTTTACCGCTTTTGAGCTCAACGGCGAACCCATCGAACTGGGTGATCTCGTCAACACCCTGATCACGAGCGGCCACGAACACCACTATGCCGTGGCACAGGGTGACCTCACCGACGAGCTACTCGAGATCGCCGCCTGGCTCAACATGGAAACGATCAACCGCATCCCGCGCAAGAACTACCTGCAGCGACTGGAGGTG
This sequence comes from Actinomycetota bacterium, assembly GCA_013151445.1. Classification (GTDB taxonomy): domain Bacteria; phylum Actinomycetota; class Acidimicrobiia; order Spongiisociales; family UBA5794; genus BMS3BBIN02. The sequence goes on along the minus strand of JAADIG010000022.1, from coordinate 10,423 downwards.
GTGTCCTTGCGATGAATCGAAGCATTCCGGTGTGCAGCACCGAAATAGCTTGCGTCCGAAACAACATAGCCCCAACCCAAGCAGTGATAGCACAAAGGGATTGGGACTACTCCAGCCCCGTGACAAGGAGGAGAACCGAATGATACAACGAAAGCACTCCCGAACGAAGACCCTTGTGGTCCTGTTCGCCTTTGCCCTCATCGTTGCTGCCTGTGGCGGTGGCACCGAAAGTGCCACAACAACCAAGGCCCCGGCCGCACCGGCAGCCACAACGACAACGACAGCGGCCCCCGCGGCCCCTGCAGCGACAACGACAACGACAGCGGCCCCCGCACCAACTACCCCGGTCGACGTGCCGGGATACAGCACCTGGGAGGACGTCCTTGCGGCTGCTGATGGAACCACAGTGAACTGGTTCATGTGGGGCGGCTCGGACACCATCAACTCCAATGTCGACAACGATATCGGCAAGGTCATGAAGGAGCGATACAACATTACGTTGAACCGCGTTCCGATCACTGACACTGCCGACGTCGTCAACAAGGTCCTCGATGAAGCCGCCGCAGGCGTGGATTCGGGAGGGTCTGTCGACCTCATCTGGATCAACGGAGAGAACTTCCGGACACTCAAGTCTGCGGACTTGTTGTACGGACCGTGGTCCGAGTCGATTCCCAATGCCAAATATGTGGCCTGGGATGACCCGGCAATTGCCAACGACTTCGGTGAACCCGTGGATGGGCTTGAGTCGCCATGGGGCCACGCACAGTTCGTCATGGAATACAACACGGCATTCGTGCCCGAGCCACCAACCACCTTCGAGGCGCTTAGTGACTGGGTGAAGGCGAATCCCGGACAGTTCACCTATCCGGCTATTCCAGACTTCACCGGCAGCGTATTCGTGCGCACGCTCTTCTATTGGGCAGCCGGAGGACCCGATGAGTTCCTTGGCGAGTTCGATCAAGCAGTGTTCGACAAGTACGCACCGACCGTGTGGGCGTACCTGAACGACCTCGAGCCGGATCTCTGGCGCGGCGGATCGACGTACCCTGAAGCTGCGGCGATGACAGACCTCTTGGCGAACCAGGAGATCCAGTTCAACATGGGTTACAACCCTTCGCGGGCGTCATCCAACATCGCTGAGGGAACGTACCCCGAGACGATTCGTACGTTCGTGTTTGACACCGGAACCCTGTCGAACAACAACTACGTGACGATCCCGTTCAACTCCGCCAACCCGGCTGGGGCGATGGTCGTGGCCAATTACATGGTCTCGCCGGAGTTCTCGCTGATCATGGCCGACCCTGACCAGTGGGGCTGGTTGATCCCGACCGACCCGACAACCTGGCCAGCCGAGGACCAGGCGACACTCGACTCGTACGGTACCGGTGTAGCGACACTCCCGGCCGCAGTCCTCAATGCGAACGCCCTTCCGGAGCCAGCTGGCGACTGGGTGACAGCAATGGAAGCCGGTTGGATTAAGAACGTACTCGAGAACTAGAACCCGCAACCTACCTGGTGGGGGTGTCTCCGACTGGAGATACCCCCACCAGCACCAACTAACCAGCCAACCAGCACCTTCGAAAGGAGACAGCCCGTGACCAGTACCCCGATGACCGCACGCCGAATCAGAAACGGCCTCAAGATTCCACTCATGCTGGCACCCGCATTGGGACTCGTGGTTGTGCTGTTCGGTGGTGGAATCCTCGTCGGTCTCGGCCAGAGTCTGGGGTACTTCCCCGCGATCGGCCTCAACGAATTCACATTCTCGAACTACACCACAGTGCTCACGGACCGTAACTTTCTCATTTCCCTGTGGCTCACGTTCCGCATCGCCGCTGTTACTACCGTCTTATCGAGCGTGCTTGCGATCGCATTCACACTTGTACTGCGTGAGAAATTCGCCGGATCAAAAATCACCACGTTTCTGTTCCAGGTGCCACTGCCCGTACCTCATCTCGTCGCTGCCAGCGGCATCATCTTGCTCATTACCCAGTCCGGGCTGATTGCCCGCATCGCAACGGCAGTCGGATTGATGGACACACCCGCCGACTTCCCCGCACTCGTATTCGACAAGGGTGGCGTTGCCATCATCCTGACGTTTCTATGGAAGGAAGTCCCGTTCGTCGGACTCGTCATACTCGCGATCCTGCAGAGCGTCGGCCCCCAATACGAGGAGCAGGCGCGTACCCTCGGGGCGAACGCACGGCAACGATTCCGGCACGTCCTCTTGCCCCTCATCATGCCCGGTGTCATGTCAACGTCGATCATCATCTTCGCTTTCACCTTTGCCAACTACGAAATCCCTCTTCTTCTTGGGGTCCGATTCCCGTCGACGCTCCCGGTGGTTGCGTTCCGAGAATATCAAGACCCCGACCTCGCGCTGCGTCCACAAGCAATGGCAATCAGCATCGTGCTCGCCGTCGTAGCGATACTGTTGCTGATCGCGTATCGACGCCTTGCCCGATCGGCGGTGAAGTGACATGACGACAGAACCGGAGAAACGAACCGGCCTCGTGCCGCGATGGGCGCGCTGGACAGCAGTCACCTCCATCGTGGTGTTTGTCGTGGTTCCCATCAGCACGCTGGTTGTCTGGTCGTTTGCGTTCCGCTGGAACTTTCCAAACATCCTCCCCACCGAGTGGGGGTTGCGTGCGTGGTCGTACACGGCCAGTGATTCATCGCGGGTGCTCGAGGGCCTGTGGAATAGCACAAGACTGGCACTGCTCGTGACCGGCATGGCGATCGTCGTGGGACTGCCAGCCTCGCGGGCGTTGGGTCAACACGAGTTCCGCGGCAAGAGCACCGTCGAATGGCTCCTGATGATGCCCATTATCGTTCCTGCGCTGGTCGCAACCATGGGAATACATCAGATCTTCATCCGGCTACGTCTGACGGAGACCTTGTTTGGTGTCGCTCTTGTCCATCTGATCCCGGCAATTCCATACTTCGTGCTCGTCATGGCAAGCGTCTTTGCGAACTATGGCACCGCACTTGAGGAGACCGCCCGTACCCTCGGCGCAAACCGGTATCGGGTATTTCGCTACGTCACCCTGCCAGCCATTTCGTCGGGTCTGCTCGTCGCGTCAATGTTCACATTCCTGATTTCGTGGGGTCAATACGTGACGACTCTCCTCATTGGTGGAGGTACCTTCGTGACGCTCCCCCTCGTGCTCTTCCCCTTCCTGAGCGGAGGAAATAACTCCACGGCGGCTGCGATCAGCCTTGTGTTTGTCGCACCCGCGATCGTCGTACTGGTTTTGACATCTCGGCAGCTCAGTCGAGATTCGGCTCTAATGGGAGGCTTTGGCAAACTATGACCGCTGTATCGCTCCGTCATATCTCACGCCGTTTCGGCGACCACGTCGCAGTCCGCGATCTCAACCTTGATATCGAATCGGGAGAAATGGTTGCCTTCCTGGGCCCTTCGGGGTGCGGAAAAACAACCACACTGCGGATGATTACGGGACTCATCGAGCCGAGCTCGGGCGACATTCTGTTTGATGGGGAGTCAGTGCTCTCCACCCCTACGGAACGCCGGGGTGCCGTGATGGTTTTCCAGAAACATCTGCTGTTCCCGACCATGAACGTTGCTCAGAACGTCGGGTTTGGGCTCAAAATGGCAAGGGTCTCGCGCGAGGAGACCGCAGAACGGGTCAAGGAGATTCTGGAACTCGTCGACCTTCCAGGACTCGAAGACCGCAAGGCACACGAACTCTCCGGTGGCCAGCAGCAACGGGTCGCCCTGGCGAGAGCGCTCATCGTCCGCCCCAAGGTGTTGTTGCTCGACGAACCCCTGGCGAACCTTGACGCCAATCTCCGGATCACCATGCGCCACTTGATCCGCTCAATCCAGAAGGAAATGGGGATCACCGCGATCTTTGTGACCCACGACCAGGAGGAGGCCGTGATGTTGGCCGACCGGGTGGCCCTGATGTTCGACGGCGTCCTCCAGCAGGTGGGCGCTCCGGACGAGTTCTTTCGCACACCTCGCACCACCGGTGTTGCACGATTCTTTCGGAACGGAAACTTTCTCCGCGGCCATCGCAGAGGCTCGACGATTCACACCGACGTTGGCCCAATCGAGATCGTATCGACTTCCGAAACCGTCGAGGACGGCCCCTCCGTACTCACCGTCCGGCCCGAGGAAGTGCGGTTGGTGAACGAGGAAACTGACCAGGAGAACGTCGTACCGGCAGTGGTTACGTCGCTCATCTACATGGGGTCCCACACACAGCTGACGGTAACGATTGGGGATACGCCATGGCAGATCCAAGCCCCGGCAGCGTTCCAGGCTCGCAACGGGGATACCGTACGGCTCCTCCTGCCACGTGGTCACGTGTCGATCGTCGCCGACGATGACACCGCGACAACGGGGTCGGCAGAGGCAACATTGGCCGAGGGATCGGCAGTCCTATGACCACAATTGACAATCCCACATCGAGGCTCGACGGTACGCTCTCTCTCGGGAAACGGCGGGCCCTCCAAGCCCTCTCTACCCCGGAGCAAGTGTTCGCAATACTTGCGGTCGATCATATTGCCGCCATGACCATGGTTGCTCGGCCGGATAAACCCGAGACAGTGACGGACGCCGAGCTCATCGCTCTCAAACTCCACCTCGTTTCGACGGTCTCCCAACCCGCATCGGGCATCCTTATCGATCCTGTCCTCGGACTGGCGCCGATCGTGGAGCAAGACGCCCTTGCGGGAACAACCGGCCTCTTGATAGGACTCGAAGACGGTGACTATGCCTCACCCGACAGGCCGCCCCGCCTCTTTGCGGACTGGGATGTGGCACGAGCGGCTCGATCCGGAGCAACGGGTGTCAAAGTGTCCTTCGTGTACGACCCGTTCTCGTCGACAAATGGGGCTCATGAATTTGTGTCGAGCCTCGTTGATGCGTGTGAACGCCACGAACTCCCCCTGTTCGCCGAGCCCCTGGTCCCGCTTACAAAGCAGAACGATCGCAGAAAGGTCGTCATCGAGACCGCACACCGAATCGGCGACCTGGGCGTCGATATCCTCAAGCTTGAATTCCCGTCGAACCGGGACAACGACAACGAATCCGAATGGCACGACGCGTGCGCCGAGCTGACCGCCGCAAGTCCCTGTCCGTGGACCCTGTTATCGGGCGGTGCAGACCTGGCAACATTCAGCCGACAGCTCACAATTGCGTGCGACGCCGGGGCATCCGGCTACGTCGCAGGAAGGGCGATCTGGCAGGATCTTGTCGCCACCGACACTGCCGACCGGATCGCCGCCACAGCCGAGGCTAAACAGCGATTGCAGGACCTCACGGACATCGCCGCGGCGCATGCAACACCGTGGACTACATGGTTCGAGGGTCCCTCGTGAACGATCGATCTGCATCCCCGTCGATTTCCTCAGAGCGCCGTTCGGCTCTTCTGGAACCGCCTACCGGTCCAGTACGTGTCGTCATCGATACGGACGCGGCGAACGAAATCGACGACCAGTTCGCCCTGGTCTGGGCGCTGCAGTCCCCCGGTCGTCTGAACATTCAGGCAGTCCTTGCCGAACCGTATTCGTTTGCACACCACCGGGCCGATTTGCTCGCCGCGGCGCAACGCCTCAAATCCCAGGACACCACAGAGCCTGAGAACGCAACGATCGACGCATTCACGGGTTGGGCGGCGCGGCTTGCCGAGGCGGGGCGCGACGTACAAGACGTCGAGTTTGTACTCCCCCCAGAAGGTATGGAACGAAGTTACGACGAAATCCTCCGCGTCTACGGGCACGTCGGTGCCGATCCGGAGGGACTCGTCTTTCGTGGTGCACCGAGATACATGGCATCTTCAAACGAACCCGTCGACAGCCCTGCCGTCAGAAGGCTCATCGAGCTCGCACTCGAACCGGCGGATGATCCTCTCTACGTCGTCGCCATAGGATGCGTGACCAACGTGGCGTCAGCAATCGTCTTGGAGCCCGCCATCATCGATCGGATTGTTGTGCTGTGGACGTCGGGATACCCGACATGGTCACCGCGTTCCAACGCCGACTCGTTGAACCTGGTCCAGGACGTGGCGGCAGCGCGAATTCTTTTCGAGAGCGGCGTGCCGTTGGTCTATTTCCCTGGTTACTACATCGGAGCTCAGCTACGCGTTTCGCTCCCGGAAATCGAACGCTGGGTACGTGGCCGCGGACCGGCCGGAGACTTCCTGCATGAGCTCTACACCAACAACCCGCTCCACGAACAACGGGCCATCCCCGATCATTTTGGACGGACGTGGGTCATGTGGGACATGATCACGATTGCCTGGCTGCTAGAGCCGTCGTGGGTTCCGACATCCCTGGTACCTACGCCGACGCTTGATGATGATCTTCGCTGGACGCCGCGGCTCAGTACAGAACGACTCATGCGCGAAGCACACGACATCGACCGGGATGCCATCTTCCGAGACTTTTTCCGCAAGCTTGAGGAGTCGGCTCGATGACTCGTACCGGCTCGGGTGCTCGCTCGATCATGGACCTCACCCCCGGCGAATGGCAACGGGCGCTGGGGATCGCCGACGACGACATCCCGGTAGCCATCATCAGCGAGGGCTCATGGTGGCGCGAGCAGCGTACGCAGTGGCGGCTCAGCGAGCTCGAAGACGTCCGGGAGCTCACATTCCCCGACATGTTCCTGGGTCGTTGGCACGACCGACCGGTTGTGTACGCCTGTGCGTACGGAGCCCCTCGAGCGGTAGAGGTTGCCCATCTGTTCGGCAGCCTCGGCACACGTCTTGCGGTCCAGATCGGGACCTGTGGCGGGTTACAGAGGGGCCTCCGTCCCGGCGACATCGTCGTGCCCGATGTCGTGGCCTGCGAAGAAGGAATCGCACGGGTCTACGGAGCAACCGAGACCACGACTGCCGACAAGGTCCGGAGTGCCACCGCACGCGGGTCCCTGGAGAATCGGGGCTTTCGTGTCCACAACGGTGTCCACCTCACCTGGCATTCAATTTTCGCCCAAAGCGGAGAAATGGTGACGAAGTGGAGCGATGCTGGCCACCTCTCCGTCGACATGGAAACCGCGACGACACTCGCCGTGGCCAACCATTTCGGCATGTCGGCAGTTTCGATGCTCGCTGTGTGGGACGAACTCCTTGCCGGCCGCAGCTTTCTTGATCCGCTCGACCCAGATGAGCAAGCCAGCCTCGATGCAGCGAATGCGGCGGTTTTCGAGGTTGCCCTGGAACTCGTTGATGCCCTCTAACCCATTCTCGAACCTCGACCTGCCCACCAAGGAGACCCCATGATCCGATCGCTCGACAACGACACGCTCCTTGGTCTGTGGGAACGCATGGCCCGTATTCGGGCGTTCGAGACCCGCGTGGGTGAGATCGCCGCGGCGAAGGAGGTTGCCGGATACCTCCACACGTACTCGGGTCAGGAGGCGGTGGCGTGCGGAGTGATCCCACTGTTACGCGACGATGATTGGTTCACATCCACCTATCGCAACCACGGGCACGCCATTGCGCGTGACATACCGCTCGACGAGATTGCCGGAGAGATCTACGGAAAGGTCACCGGTGTGTGTGGCGGCAAGGGCGGTTCCATGCATGTCGCCGACCAATCACGGGGCATGATCGGCGGAATGGGAATCGTTGCGGGCGGTCTCCCCATCGCCACGGGCGCAGCGCTCGCATCCAAATACCTGGGTCGCGACTCGGTCGCTGTTGCCTTCTTTGGTGACGGAGCCGTTCACCAGGGGGCGTGGCACGAGGCCCTCGAGTTCGCAAGCCTTTTTCAATGCCCGGTCGTGTTCGTCTGCGAGAACAATCTGTACGCCGAAACCACCGCCGTGGACTATCACCTGCTCGCCGGTTCGGTGAGCGCCATGACGGGTCCCTACCAGATCCCTTCGGTCCAGATTGACGGGATGGACGTCTTCGCAGTGCGTGCGGCGACAGCAGCCGCGTTCGAGCGGGCACGCACCGGGAACGGACCGAGCCTCATTGAGGCGATGACCTATCGGTATGGGGGCCAATACGAGGGTGATACACAAACGTACAAACCTCCGACCGAGGTGGCGTATTGGCGCGGGCAAGACCCCCTGCTCAGATTCCGCTCCGACACAGCCACGCGACTAGGCATGGCGACCCTCGACGCGATCGAACAGTCGGTACAAGTCGAGGTTGACGCCGCCTTCACTGCCGCGGAGGCAGCGCCCTGGCCCGATATTTCTGAGGTCACAACCGATGTCTACACACCGATCGCCTGAGGTGCCTGCAATGACACGAACGCTCAATGTCAAGGACGCTATCAATGAGGCCCTCCGTCAGGAGATGGCTGCCGACAACCGGGTGATCCTCATGGGTGAGGACATTGCGGGAGGTGCCGGACGTGACGCCGACTATCCACCGGCGGCCGACGCCTGGGGCGGACCGTTTGGCGTGACCCAGGGGTTGTTACCCCTCTTCGGCCGCGAGCGCGTCATCGACACGGCCATTGCGGAGACGGGCTTTGTCGGTGCGGCAATCGGTGCGGCCATTGCGGGGCTTCGCCCCGTCGTCGAGATCATGTACGTCGACTTCATCGGAACCTCGTTCGACCAGCTCCTCAACCACGCGGCGAAGTTGCGGTACGTGTACGGCGGCAAGGTGTCGGTGCCGATCGTCGTGCGCACCGTTGCGGGCGCAGGCTTTCGGGCGGCGGCCGAGCACTCCCAGACCCTGTACTCGTTGTACACCCACGTCCCGGGCCTCAAGGTTGTAGCGCCGGCAACCGCCGCAGACGCCAAGGGTTTGCTCATCAGTGCGATCCGCGACCCCGACCCCGTAATCTTCATTGAGCACAAGCGTCTGTACATGGAAGATGACGAGGTCCCCGAGGAACCGTATGCAATACCGTTCGGGGTCGCCCGTATCGTCCGATCGGGTCGCGATGTCACGATCGTCGGTGTCCAAAAGATGGTGCACACCGCGGTCGAGGCGGCAACCCTCCTATCGCGAGATGGCATCGAAGCTGAGGTGATCGATCCGCGCACGTACTCGCCGCTCGACAGTGAGACGATTCTTCAATCGGTGGAGAAAACCGGACGGTTGGTGGTGGTCGATGAATCGCATCCACGTTGCTCGCTCGCCACCGATATTGCTGCATTGGCTGCCGACGCCGCATTCCACTCACTTCGCGGACCCATCAAGATGGTGACCGGTGCCCACGCACCAGTTCCGTTTAGCCCACCGCTGGAGGACGCCTACATCCCCGATGCAGCTCGCATTGTCGCTGCGGTGCGTGACCAGCTCGACAAGAAGGCCCGCTAACCCGCAACGGCTGCCGTGTCGTCGTTGACGACGAGGCGCAGCGGCGACACCATGCCCGCATCTGACAGATGACGCATCGCCCGCTCCTCGACCGAGGTGAGCTGTATCGCACCATGTCCGTCGAGGACGGCAGTCACGAAACAGTCCGCACACGCATCGGTCTGCTCCAATTCGCACATTCCGCAGTCAATGATCATCGTCGGTCCTTTCGATCGTTCCCGTCCATTGCGAGAACCGTACCGACGGGGTGTGACAAGAACGTGGCACGTGTCCTCCACAAGGGTTGGTAGCGTGGTAGTAGCAACGGAATGGAACAACATGCGTCTCGGACTGAATATCGGCTACTGGGGACCCGGACCCGTCATGCCACTCGAGCTGATTCAAGAAGCAGAGAATCTCGGCTTCGACATCGTCTGGGCCGCCGAGGCTTGGGGTTCGGATGCGGTGACGGTGCTGGCGTGGATCGCAGCGCAGACCAGCAAGATCAAAGTCGGCTCCGGGATTCTTCAAATGCCGGCGCGGACTCCGGCGATGACCGCCATGACCGCCGTGACACTCAACGAACTGTCCGGGGGGCGTTTCGAACTCGGAATCGGGCTGAGCGGACCGCAGGTCGTTGAGGGATGGCACGGCCTCCCCTACGGCAAACCACTCGGCAAAACCCGCGAGTACGTCGAGATCCTCCGCACAATCTTTGCCCGCAAGGAACCGCTCGTCCACGCCGGCGAGCATTACACCATCCCGTACACCGGTGACGACGCGACCGGACTCGGTAAACCGCTTCGTCTCATCACCCACCCGACCCACGAGGTCCCAATCCTGATCGCTTCGATCGGACCAAAGAATGTCGAGCTCACCGCCGAGATAGCCGATGGCTGGCTCCCGGTGTTCTACTCCCCTTCCCAGGCGCCACAGATCTACCAGCCCTTGCTCGACGCCGGTTTTGCGAAGAGCGGAGATCCCGACAAGGCCGCTCGTTTCGATGTCGCACCGAGCCTCTCAGCGGTTATCACCGACGACCTCGAATCCGCCCGCCGTCAGGTGAAACCGATGGCGGCGCTGTACATCGGGGGCATGGGCGCCAAGGGCAAGAACTTCTACAACAACCTCACCCGTCGTTACGGCTTCGAGGAGGCCGCCGAAACTATCCAGGACCACTA
>JAADIG010000129.1 GCA_013151445.1 Actinomycetota bacterium | reverse complement strand
CGGACTGTCAGGGTCTATCTTGTCGTGGAGGGCCGAGACTCCGCTGAAGATGCGGTCTGCGTTCAATTGGTCGGCTACGGGTTTCAACACCTCGTTGTTCACCGCACGATCCGTGATGACACCGACCCAGCGATCCGCGAGCAACATCGCAAAACTGTCTGGATCGAGCACAAGGTCGTGTTTGTCGGCGATAATGCTCAACGAGGACACTGGCTGACTGTCGCCCAATCCCTCGACCGGCTCGGCGCAGATCTGCATCGCCACTTGTGTTAGTTGTCGAAATCGGTCAAGAAGTGAAAGGCCCGCTGCCGTCTCAGTGATGTCGGTGGTCGGCCAGAGCTGGTTGAAGACCGCCACGACGTGATCCAAAGCCTCCTCGTTGATATCAATGTCGCCGCCAGCTTCGACAATTGACAGGCGAATAGCTTCATCGATCGTCTGCTCAAGAGCGGTTGACAGGGGATAGCCCATCACGGAATCCTTCAGGTGGTCCCAGATGCCCTTTGCCACGTCGACGAACAGTTGTTGTGCCAGCCATGTTGCCGCGAGTTCGATAACCACCAGCTCAGTCTATGCGATGGCGACTCGTGAGATCGGTGCCATGAGCTGCATCCGTCAGAACTGTGGTCGACCCACGGTCTCGTATTTCCCACCGACATTCCAACAGGTAGGTGTATGGCACCGGCGTTGCCCCACGGGGATCCGGAGGAAGTGCGTCGGATGCAACGTTCAGCTTGAGGTTTCAGAAGGCGCTGTCGGTACCGTGTATACATCTTGCAGCGAAAGGTGCTTGCCGTACTATTTGGGTAGAACCACCTAGATCTCTTAGCGGGGACTAGGCCCAGCATGGCCCGCTTCGGGACGCTTTTACGCGTCTCGTACACTGTGGGTGTAGCAGTGGATCTCATCAGCTACCGGGGAGCCCGTATCCGTCACCTTTCCCTCATTGTTGCGTTTGGGCTGGTGCTTGTGGCGTGCACGGGTGGTGGTGTGCCGGGCCGGGCCGAGACGATCGCGGTTGAGGCGTGTGTGGAGTCGGTTGATCCCTTCGAGTCCCTGTGCGGCCGTACGCTGGACGGGCCGACCGGGTTGGTTCTCGTTGTTGGGGACAGCTTGGTCGACATCGATGTCGACACCCGACAGCGTATCGAGGGTTTGCCCGATGGTTCCGGGTTTGTGCCGCCTGCCGAGCAGCCGATCTGGGCGCAGCGGGTGGGTCCGGATGCTGTTATCGGTGTCGGTGATAGTTCCGGGCGGTGGGAGGTGTTCGCGGTGCGCCCGGGATCTCTGCGAGCCATCCCGGTCGGATTCGGAAGTCCGACCCCCGGGTTGGGCGGCGTGTGGTTGCGAGAGAAGATCTCCGTGGACGATTGTCGTCTGAGCAAGGTTGGACTTGACGGCGCGACTCTTTACGAGTCCTCGCCGACTGATTGCAGTGTGAGTTTCGCAGAGACGAGCCTCGGGCTAGTCGGTCAGCGGGAGGTCGATGGCGCTCTTTCCGGGGTGATCGTCGACCCGGAAGATCTCTCGACCACGCTCTTCGATGTCGGGATGATCCGAGGTGTTTTGGGGAACCGCATCCTCCATCAGGCGGCGCGCGGGAGCGACTTTGCCCTTTTGGACACGCTCACCGGTGACGAGATCACCATCGACTTGCCGGTTCGGTTCGGGCAGCCAGGTTACGGTCAGCTCAGCCCCGATGGTCGTTACCTGGCGATCCCGTTCAAGAGCCCCCTGCAAGTATTCGATATCTGGGTCCTCGATATCCTGACACTCCAGTGGAGTCGGGTTCCGTCGATGCCGGTTGTGGCAGAAGTGAAGGCCACCACGATCTCCTGGGTGGCCGATGGGCGGCTGGTCATCCTGCTCACGTTGGAACCGGCTGGCCACCAGCTAACCACCTGGACACCGGGCGATCCCGAGCTCCAGGTCCGCCAACTCGACTACGCACTTGATGCCTCGGTGGTTGTGTGGTGCACGACAAACGAGTGTGAGTAGCCGGGGTCGATGCCTTCCGGTGCCGACCCCGACCATGCGTGTTGTCTCAGCCCAGGTTTGGGACTACCTCGGCGGCGAAGAGTTCCAGGCTTGACGAATCGTGGGCGGCGTCGGGGAAATAGGCGATTCCGTACCCCATGCCAGCGCTCACCCAGGGTTTCAGTTTCGCAACGAGCTGCTCGGGTGTTCCCATCGTGCCAGAGAACATGTTCCTCAGGTTCTCGATCTGGCCATCCTTGTGCTCAATGAACGGACGGGCCCTCTCGATGATTGCGTTGAGCTTGTCTTCGACCTCGGCTTCGGTTTCGGCGCAGACGACATTGAAATTGCATGACCGGGTGATGTCGGAAAAGTCGCGACCAACCTCATAACAATGTCGTGCGAGCACCGCGGACTTGTGGATGAACTCACCAATATCGGCGCCGCCAAAGTTCGTATAGTCGGCGTACTGTGCCGCGACCCGCAACGTGAGCTTCTCGCCGCCACCCGCGATCCACATAGGGATCATCGGGTCCTGGACCGGTTTTGGTTGACACATGGCGCCATCAAGTTGGTAGTGCTTTCCCTCGTAGGTGACGGAATCTTCGGTCCACATGGCCCGCATGATCTCGACGGACTCCTTGAGGCGACCGATGCGGATCGATGGTTTATCGAACGGGTAGCCGTACCCGCGGTACTCATGGTCGTACCAGCCAGCGCCGATCCCCATCTCGACACGACCCTTCGAGATCACATCGATGGACGATGCCACCTTGGCGAGATACGCCGGGTTGCGATACGAATTGCACGTACACATCTGCCCGAGGCGGACGGTGTCGGTCACTGCGGCGAGTGCCGCCATGAGCGTCCAGGCTTCGTACACCGGTTCCTGGGTCGGCAGCGGAACGGTGTGGAAATGGTCGTACACCCACGCCGAAATGTAGTTGCTGTTTTCGATGGTCCTCGTGACGTTCACCATGGTGTCCCAATGGTCGTCACGGTTGATTCCGGCGAGGTCGAGTCGCCACCCCTGGGGGATAAATGCTCCAAAATTCATGCGGCGAAGACTACCCCTATCGCGACTCGTGCGCGACCGACGGCCGCCGCGGTAGGGTGCTGGAATGGATGAATCATTCGAAGAATTCAAAACATCGTTCTCATATGGCTCCCGGTCGGACCTCTCCTTCAAGTTCCTGAAGCACCTGAGCGACGAGGACGCGGCCGGATTCCTCAGCAGGATGCTTGAGCAGGTCGGCGAGGCATACGACACCGGGGATGTCACCGGAATCATCAACGTTGCTTATGAGGCCCAGGTCTCCGGTTACGCACCCGACCCGGACGAGCCGTATCACTACACCTACGAGGACCGGCCGTTTGCACCGCTTCGCAAACCGCTGTCGGAGTCTCGCGTCGGGCTGCTTACGTCGAGTGGACATTTTGTTGCCGGCGACGATCCGGAACCATTTGGTGTGCCGGACATGAGCCAGCAGGAAGCACACGACCGGATCCAGGAATTCTTGCGCGAGGCCGCGGTGCTGTCGGCCATCCCGCGCGATACGGCGGAAGAGGACCTGGTCGTCCGTCACGGCGGTTACGACACCCGCTCGGCGCTCCGTGACCCGAACGTTACGTTTCCGCGTGACCGTCTTGTCGAACTCGAGCAGAGCGGCCGCATCGGTGAGCTCGCCGCCACGTTGTATTCCTTCCCCGGCGCTACCGCGCAGGGTCGGGTGAAACGCTCGGCGAAGGAGTGGGCGGCCCAGCTTGCCGCCGACGAGGTCGATGTTCTGCTCCTGGTACCCGTCTGACCTGTCTGTTTCGTGTCGGTCGGGCACGTCGCAAGAGAAATTGAAGCCGCCGGTATTCCAACGGTGTCGGTGTATGTGCAAGCATTCCGTCATGTCTCCGAGGCGATGGGTGTGCCGCGTACCGTGGTGACCCGTCACCCAATGGGTCGAACCCTTGGTGCTCCCGGCGATGTCGAGCGACAGCACGAGGTGATTGGTGCCGCATTGGACCTGCTGGAATCTGCGCAAGCCGGTGGAGCACTGGTGGAACTCGAAGCTCCCTATCGGCCAGGTTCGCTGTCAGGCTGAGTCCAGCCCTCACCACCCCCCCTTCCCTCCGTTCTTGTGACGTTTCGATGCAATTATCCCCTCGAAACGTCACAAGAACGGAGGGGTGTTGCGTTCGAGACGTTCGATCGTTTCCAGCATGCGTGCCTGGGTCTCTAACACCACGTCGAGCTTCTCGTCGAGGTAGCGGATCTCCAGCTCTGCCTTGAGGTTCAGTCGGTAGTCGTTCTCCGCGGCGATCTTGGCCTGTTGCCGCTGCCAGCGCTGTGCCCGGATGATGAACGGGACTTCGAGTGCCGCCAGCGTTGCGAGGAACGAACCGACGACGGCGAGTGAGACCAACGGGAACGGCTCGTACGGTCGTGCGGCGATGTTGTAAATCGCCCATGCAGCGATAGCGGCGACGATCCCGGCCGGGAACCACCAGCTAGCAATGGCAGCGGTGACATGAGTCGCAAGCGTGCCTTCGCCAGTATTGATATCGGTGACGAGTTCGTCGTTCATCGTGGAGAGCAGCGTGTTTGAGCGAATGCTGTCGATGACTTGAGCGTCGAGTTCGCGCATCTCTGGATCGGTCTCACCGAGCAGGGCTTCCATCTCCGCCGCCTTGGCTTCATCGACGCAGTCATCGCAGACAGCGCCGTCACCGAACCATTCGGGATGTTTTTGTTTGATGGTTGCGATCACCGAACCGGGAAGGAGTGACGAGAGCGTGGTTCGGCCCGTTCTGCCGCAAACGGTGCAGTGACCGTCGGATGGTGTGGGTTCGGTTGCCATGGAGCGCTCCTTTGGGACAGCCACGGTTCTCAAGATACCGGATCCCCCCGCGGCTCACACGCGCACCGTTCTTGTGACGTTTCGAGGGGATAATTGCGTCGAAACGTCACAAGAACGGAGGAGTGGTGTCGTTGTTTGGTCACAGATTGTTAAGGACACATAGCCGCCGATCCGTTCTATCGTGTCCCAATGAACCTTCGTTTTCGCCTTTTCGCTCTCGCTGCAGTGGTACTCCTTGTTGCCGCCGCCTGTTCCTCGACGACGTCTGACTCCGCTCCCACCACCACGATCGCCGCCGCGGCCCCTGCAGCCGGTGCTTCGACCACGACCGAGGCGATCACGCCTCGTGTCGCGAGCGGCCTTCGTAATCAGTTTGGGTATGAGTTCCCGGTGATGGAGTTCTCCATTCCCGACACCGAACTTTCGGATGAGATTCGTACCGACCTGGAAACCCTGTGGGAGGGACTTGGGGTGACTGGCGTGGATATCGAGGTGGTCAATCGTCTCGGTTCGTCGGGTGACGTCCGGTTGGCATGGCTGTTTGCGGACCTCATGCGTTTCACCGGGTTCGGTGAGGCAACGGATGCACTTGTCGCAAACTTCGCCACACTTACCGGTGCAGACCTAACCGCTGATCCCGTATTCGAACGCAGCCCGTGGCAGTCGATCACTGACCTCTTGATAGCGTGGGATCTGCCGGCGCCGCCGGAGTACGTCGACTACAAGGGTCGCCTCTTCACGATCGTTGAACCCGCATGGCAACCGTTCTTTGATGATGTTGATGCCGAGATTGACTGGCGTCTCACCTCGTGGGGAGGCGTACTTATCGACGACCGCGTGTTCGGTGATATCGATATGTGCGAACGAGGATGCATCCCGGCTCTCGACAACCCCAAGGTAACGTCGGCAGCCGATGGTGACTGGTACCCGGATGATCGGCTCGTGTTTGGTGTTGTGGTCGATGGTGAGGCTCGGGCGTATCCGAAGCATCAGATGGAAGTCCACGAAATGATCAACGACACACTCGGGGGCCGCCGCATCGGGGTTCCCTACTGCACGCTCTGTGGATCGGCGCAGGCGTATTTCACCGACTCGGTCCCGGACGGCGTCGAGATACCCGTGCTGCGGACCAGTGGTCTGTTGAGTCGTTCGAACAAGGTCATGTACGACCTGAACACCAAAAGTGTGTTCAACACGTTTACCGGTAAGGCGTTGTCCGGTCCGATGCGCGAAGCCGGAGTGACACTTGAACAGATCACTTTGGTGACAAGCACGTGGGGTGAGTGGAAAGCTGCGTATCCCGACACCACCATCCTCGCTGAGGACGGTGGCATCGGTCGCGTGTACCGTCTTGATCCGCTCGGTGACCGCGATGCGAATGGTGCGATCTTCCCGATCGGCGATGTTGACCAGCGTCTCCCGGCACAGGTACAGGTCGTCGGTGTGCAGAATCCGGACGGCGTCGCCGTGGCCTTTTCGGTACCTGACCTGCAAACGGTACTTACGACCGAAACATCCGTCTCCCTCGGCGGCATCGTTATCGTCGCTGACGGCGGTGGGTTCTCCGCACAACTCGAGGACGGTACGCCGGTCGTTTCGCATCAATCGTTCTGGTTTGCGTGGTCCCAGTTCAATCCTGACACGCTGCTGTGGGTGGCTCCGGAATCGTGAGGGTTTGCTTAGTTCATGACGGTTTGCAGGATCCACACCACGGCAATGCCGACCGTCACGGTCAGAATCACGTTGCGTCTCCACAACGCAACCGCGATTGCCGCCACCATGCCGAGAGTTTCCGGCCGAACTGATACGAAGGCCGCAATACCACCTCCGTCGGCAATTGACACTGCGATGAGTGCGGAAAGGACCGCTGGTCCAACGAACCGCAGCGCCTGTGTCACCAGCGGTGGCATGGTTGACTCACCACTGGTGAGGATGAACCCCGAACGCATGAAGTAGGTTCCAACGCCGACGACCGTGTACGCAATCAACTCAGACACGGGCCCCCCGATCTGCCGCCGTGCCAGCGACGATGCCGACGAGTCCGCCAACGAGTAGCCCCATTCCGAGGGGGAGTGGCGATGCTGTCGCACCGACGAGCGCTCCCACTATCGCGGCCACCGCCGCGGGACGGGTCCTGAGCGCTGGCACCACAATCCCGATAAACATTGCGGGAACCCCGAACTCGACCGGCCAGGACTCGGGGATGACTGGTCCGAGGAACATTCCGATCGTGACGAATGCGTTCCACATTGTGAAGAAGGTCAGCGCAATTGTGAGCCAGTACACACGCAGGTCCCGGTCGGAGACCGTGTCGTCGATCTGCGTGTCGATCAGGGCAAACACCTGATCAATCAGCCAGTAGGGCGCCAGGATTCGGAACCAGCGGGGTTGGGTGGTGAAGCGCGGTGCGAGCGCCGCCGAGTACATCATGTGCCGTGCGTTGATGACCAAACCGACCGTGATTGCCAAGAGGACGGTTCCCCCCGATCCCAGGAGGCTGGTCATCGCGATCTGCGCCGCTCCGGCGAAGATCAGCGTGCT
>JAADIG010000104.1 GCA_013151445.1 Actinomycetota bacterium | reverse complement strand
AGCTTCTTCTCGATCGAAACCGGGTTCTCCGGTGTGAGTACTTTGCCCGATGACATCGAGTCGAAGCAGGCATTCGAGATCCTCGAACGTGATTTCAGCGGTGGACTAACTTCGCCTGTCGAGATTGTGGTCATCGGTGACGGCGTGGATGCCACGCTTGCTGCCCTTCAGACCACCCTCGCCAGCGACACGAGATTCGGGCCATCGTTCGTTGACCCAGCGTCACGATCGGACCTGGCGATCATTTCGGTGGCTCTGTTGGACGACGTTAATTCGGTAACATCGCTCGATCTCGTTCGGGAGCTGCGTGCGAATGTCGTGCCCGGTGCACTCGCACCAGGGACCGAAGTGCTGGTCGGTGGCCAGAGTGCCTTCTCGGTTGATTTCCTGGAGCAAACCGGAACCTACACGCCGATCGTGTTCGCATTCGTTCTGGGTCTGAGCTTCATATTGCTCACGGTTGCATTCCGGTCCATCGTGATTCCCGCAAAGGCGATCGTCATGAACCTGCTGAGCGTTGGGGCCGCCTACGGACTTGTCGTCGCGTTCTTCCAGGTGGGAGTCGGTCCCGCGTGGGTGAAGAGCATCGCCACGTCGCTCGGTTTCGGGCAGGTCGAAGTGATCGAGGCGTTTATCCCGCTCTTCATGTTCTCGGTCTTGTTTGGTCTGTCGATGGACTACCACGTCTTCTTGCTGTCCCGCATCAAGGAGCGCTTCGATATCACTGGTGATAATGCGGAGTCGGTGGCATACGGTCTGCGTACCACCGGGTCGCTGATCACCGGAGCAGCATTGATCATGCTCGGTGTGTTTGGCGGTTTCGCCGCAGGTCGCCTGGCTCCACTACAGCAGATGGGGTTCGGCTTGGGTGTTGCGGTGCTGCTTGACGCAACGATCGTGAGAACGATTGTGGTCCCGGCGTCGATGAAACTCCTCGGGTCACGCAACTGGTACTTCCCGTCGTGGCTTGAATGGATTCCGAAGGTTTCCATCGAGGGTGTTGCCCACGGCGAGCCCATCCCGGACGCGACTCCCGAACCGGTGTCGGTCTGATAACAATCTGCCAGAGGCGACGCCCCGAAACGTCGCCTCTGGCAGTTGGCACGTTTGGAGTTCGTCGAGCCGATGTCCGGGAGCTCTGTCGAAGAGACGGGTCGGCGGGGAGTTGAGAATACAGTATTATATAAACTGTGTTGTCTGATAGAATAATTCGATGAACAAGAACATCCTCCTGCTCCAGGTTGGTTCGCAGCTCCGGAAGTCTCGCGAAAGGCTGCGGCTAACTCTCGCCGACGTGAGTCGGCGAAGCGGCGTGACCGTTGCCCAGCTCTCAAGAATCGAGAACGGACTTGTAGACCCTCGGTTGTCCACACTGGTAAGGGTCCTCGACGCTCTGGGAGCTCGCCTGGAGGACATTGCCGTCGTATCTCCTCGAACCGTTGCGATCGATGAGGTGCTTGTACGTCGCGAGCAGGGTCGTCGCAGGATCGAACGAGCGGGCCTAGGGCCCTCGGATGTTGCGGCACGGCTGGACCGCAAGGATCGGCGAGGTATTCGCACGGCCTCCGAGCGAAGAATGCTCGGAACTCATGAGTGACCGTGGTCGTGCTGAGCTCGCCGCGGCGAACCGGGAGTCGAATAAGACGGTACGACGACTGTGGCT
Organism: Actinomycetota bacterium; assembly: GCA_013151445.1. Taxonomy (GTDB): domain Bacteria; phylum Actinomycetota; class Acidimicrobiia; order Spongiisociales; family UBA5794; genus BMS3BBIN02. The sequence continues at coordinate 7,570 of JAADIG010000104.1, read as the reverse complement.
CGTCGCCGCGATCCAAGCGATCGTAGCCAGGCCGGTGTTTCTTGTCGGAGGCGCAGCCGTCGACCTTCACACGGGCAGCTATCGCCCCACCGATGTCGATATCGTCGGTGTTGTGACCACAGAGGAAATGGCCGACTTGCTGCTCGCGGGTTTTACAGACCTTGCCGGGAGACATCTCAGGTGGGACTACTCCGATGGCAGCATGGAGCTCATCGAATTCCCCGATACAGTGTTGGATGGCCATTTTGAACAGGTCCGCCTTGGCGATGATGTGGTCGTCAACGTGATCTCCGTGGAGAGTCTCGTCGTCGACCGAATCCACCAGGCAACGGATGGCTCGCTCGTCACCTACGAAGAAGCGGTTCGGCTAGTGGCAGCCGTTGCTCACCGAGTTGACTGGGAGGCGGTCGCGGCTGATCTCGAAGGCCGTCCCGAGGCGGTCTACCTCCGTTCGATGGAGTGGGCGTACAAGATACTGACGGCGAGCGGACGCGAAGATCTGGGTACGAACCACTTTGCCCGGTGAACCCTACGCCAGGTCGACGAGGGCCTTGTCGACGCGGTCGCGGATCTCTACGAAACGGTTCTCCATGGGTACCTGGTCCTCATCGAAGGAATCGAGTGCCTGTTTCTGAGCGAGGTAGTCGATGTTGGTGACACCCGCCTTTGACTGGAGCAGCCGCCACGACTTGCGGCGCTCCACGGCGAACAACACGAGTTGTCGCGATATAGCCATTGTCTTGACGTTCCCTTTCGCATCCTCGGTTTCGATGTAGACACCAAAGTCTGCAACAAACGAGCGATGCGCTGGATCAAACACGCGACGGTGCACGACATCGTTCTGACGGATCAGCAGCAGCATATCGTCGAGGTGGACGAGCCCCTCGGCATCTTTCACCGGCCGCAGGTGTCGCCGGAAACGTGCCTCGGTCGCGGCGAAGTGTGCGACCGTGTAGTGGAACGTGCGTTTCGTCTGTTTTGACGTGATCTCCGTCCAGTCGCGATCCCGGTTCGGGTTCCCGGAGATATCGAGCGTTTCCTGATAGGTTTCGCCGAGCTGTGGATTCAGGACGAACTGCGGCATCGACCGGGCATCCCTGACGAGTCCAGCCTGGTGGGAAGACACATCGTCGGCGATCCCGTGCTCGGGCTGGCACGACGTGTAGGACTGGATGAAGGCGGTGCCCCGATAGTCGAGTGCCTGGATCAGCGCCTTGTAGAACTGAGCGGTGTTCGCCATCGACACCTGGGCCACGTACGCCGAGCCGTGGCCGGAAATGAACGACTCCGCGACACCCTTTTTCTCGGTGAGCCTCGGTGGCGGCACCGAAGGAGTTCATGTCACCGCCACCGGGCATCGGTGAGGAATCGCTGTTCTGGCCCCCGGTGTTCGAATACACCTGTGTGTCGAGGAGAAGAAGCTTGACGTTTGGTCGGTTCTGGAGGACGACCTTCGATACGTTCTGGTAGCCGATATCCCCCATGCCACCGTCGCCGCCGATCGCCCACGCCTTCGGGAGCTCACGCACCTCTTGAGCTGTCATGATCGTGTCGGTCATGTGGGTCATAGAGAAATAGTCGTCATCGGAGACCCCGAGACCTGCAGCGATGTCCGCAAGACGCTCGGGAATCACCGAGCGACGAGCGTGATCTGCGATGAATCCCTCACCGAGGAGCCAGGTAACCGTTGCCCCGTCCTGGAAGAGAGAATTCATCCACGGGTAGGGGTGCGGATTATTCGGTGGTGTTGAGCCGTAGACCGTATTGCAACCGGTGTGGGCACCCATTGCCATGACCGACATCCCGTTCGGAACCGTGCCGTCGAGCGCCTGTAGGTCGCGATGGTTGAAGGCGTCCTGGCGAAGCGTCACCACGAGAGCATCGATGACATCTTGGTCAGTGAGCACACCGTGGCCCTCGAGACGATGGTCGGTGTCTTCGAGGGTTTCACCACCGAGACCCATCAGCGTGTGGGCGACGAGTTTCTTGAGGCGACCATACGAGGCTTCGTCGGACTCCTGGAGGGCACTCAGCAGGGAGATCCCGGCGGACTCGAGTTGCGTTGCCTTGGTGTCGAGCCTGTCGGCCTTTGCGTGGTACAGCGGACGCATGTACGCCTCGGTGAGCGAGGCCACGGCACGCAGGACACTCTTCTCTCCACAACCGGCGCAGGCGCCATCTCCCGAAACCAAGGCCTCGTAGTTGCTGCGCACCATGAGATGGTTCTTGAGATGCGCAGCCATCGAACCGGCAGCATCCTCGGGGTCGAATCGCCCGAGATACTTCTTTGGTGTGTCGGGAAGTAGGTCGAGGAAATTGGTGCCCGATACATGATCGGCGTTGAGCTGTGGCGTCTCCGCCGCCATCTCGAGTGCTTCGTAGGGGCATTCGAACACACACTCGGCGCAGCCCTTGCATAGGTCTGACACCATGATTGCGAACAGGCCACCCGAGCCCGGCTCTGTGCGTTCCTTGGAGCGGAACAGGGGAGCGGTCTTGGTGTAGGCGAACGGGACCCGGTTGAACAACTCCATGAACTCGTCCCGTGCGGACTGGGAGACAGAATCGACCGAGGCGACCTCGTCCCGCATGATGTCAACAAAGGGAACCAGGCCTTTTTCGAGGACGACTTCCTTCATCCGGGCCCGAACGCGATCCTCGAGATCGGGGAGGATCGCGACCATCTTGGCTCGTTCGCCCTCGTCGGTGATGTATCCGTTCGCTGCGGTTGCGAAGACGACATCGAAGTCCTGCGCGACGTTCGGTAGGGCGGTGTCGGGGCAGGCCACGATGCAGTCCATGCAGGCAGTGCAGTTTTCCGCAATCCAGATCGGTGTTTCGCGCCGTGCCACGTACTTTGACGCAGTCCTGCCCGATCCCGCCGCCATCATCGAGACGGCAGCCAGGGGAGTGGCTGGTTGATCGTAACCAAAGCCCCCCTTGAACTCTTTGTTGAACGTGGTGATCTGGGTGAGCGGGATTCTTGTCTCCTGAGTCGCCGCAGGTACCGCCTGGGGGATATCGATGGAACAGCCGTCGCAGGTTTCCAGGGCTGGAAGACGCATGGAGGATCGGTCGGGAGCATCAACGGGTCCGTGGGGGACCTCGACGATCATGCTGCCGCCCTTGTCCATGACCTCCATGTTCGACTCGACGACCGCATCCCCGAACCGCCCGAACTTCTTGACGTACTGGGCACGGACGATGTCGTGGTAGCGCTCGGATGTGACGTTGTACTCCTCAAGCATCCCCGACACAGCAAAGAAGGCGCCGAGAAAGGCGTTTCCTTGCATGCGAAGCTGAAGATCGGGTCGATCCGTGGCCTCGCGCGCAATCTTGAACCCCGCAAGGGTGACGATGCGGATGTTCTTGTCGATGATCTCCTGGCGGTACTGAGCAGGTATGCGCTGCCACACCGTGTCGGTGTCTTCCGCCGACTCCCATACGAATGTACCGCCGGGTTTCATGCCGAACAGCGGATTGGTATGGGTGAAGATCTTTGGATCGGGGCACAGCACGACATCCACGTGGCGCAGGTCGCAGTTCACACGGACTCGTTCGGGTGCAGCGACAAGGAAGTACGAGGTCGGGGCACCCTTTTTCTCTGACCCGTACTTCGGGTTGGCCGAGACGTGGATGACCTCTTTCGGCCGTCCGAATTCGTCAAGCTCCTCGTGTTGAGCGATGAGATCCTCGCCGATCGCCCCGATAACCTCGGAGAGGTTCTTCCCGGTGGTGATCATTCCCCAACCACCGATCGAGTGGAAACGAACCGCAACCGAGCCCTCGGGCAAGAGTGAAGGCGTTCGGTCCGCAATCACCGCATAGGGGTGGTCGATACCGATGGTGAAATACAGCGCACCATCAGCAAGGCCCATGCCGTCCTGGCGGGTAGTCAATCCCATGGCGTATTCGTACGCCCCAATGATTCCCTCGGGACGGAAGTCGCGCGATCCGAGTCCGTATGAACCCGAAAGCAATACCGGCATATCCTCGGGTGCAACCGCCGGGATGTCCGACTCGTAACCCACGGCGTGGATTTCGGCGGCCTTCGAGAGCAGCGATCGAATCTCGCGAGTCATCTGGTTATCACCAGATAGCCCATCGTCGGCGCGCTCGAGGATGATGACCTTCTTCTTGCCGGAGAGGGCCTTGACGATCGCGGCCTCGGGGAACGGGCGGAGGACGTTGATGTGTATCGACCCGACGCTGGCATCGTCCTGATCGCGCAGGTAGTCGACACCGGCCTCGATATTCTCGGCTGCGGATCCGAATGATACGAAAACGGTCTCTGCACCCTCGGCCCTATATTCGCTTACGAGTCCGTAGTGACGACCGGTGAGAGCGGCAAACTCATCGTACGCCGCTTCGAGCATCGGGAGAATCGGCTCGTTGAAGTTGTCACGACGTGCAATCACGCCGTTCATGTAGTGCTCCTGATTCTGAACGGGTCCGAGCAGCATCGGGTTCTTGAGGTCCATCATCACCGGTACTCGTCGGCGGGTCGGACCGAACAACACTCTTTGTGCCTCGGTCGGGGTTTCGATGATGTCATCGTGGGCGCCGAGGAACTCGCGAATCAGATCGGCTTCGTGTTTGTAGAAGGTTCGCTCGAGGTGCGACGTCAGGAACCCGTCCTGGATGTTCATACCCGGGTTCAGCGAGAGCTCGGTGACTTTACGAAGGATCAATGCCTGGTCAGCGGCCTGCTGGCTGTCCTTGGCGAAGAGCATGATCCACCCGGTGTCGAGGGCCGCATAGACGTCATCGTGACCACAGTGCACATTGAGCGCGTGTTTTGTCAGGGCCCTCGCGGCGACCTCCAAAACCATTGTCGAAAGCTTGCCGGGGGCGTGGTAGTACTGCTCAAGGCCGTAGACGATGCCCTGCCCGGAGGTGAAGTTCACGGTTCGATGACCGGTCATTGAATAGGCGATTGCCCCGCCCTGGGCGGCATGTTCGCCCTCGGTTTCGATTGCGATCTTGGGGTTGCCGAAGACGTCGAGGACACCTTCGGCAAAGGCTAGTTGATAGTTCTCGCCCATTTCCGTTGATGGTGTGATGGGATAGAAGACACCACCCTGGGTGATGCGAGCCTCCGTGTGATAGGAGACGATCTGGTTACCGTTCGTGGTGATCCGGATACCCGGATACTTCGGGGTAACTTCAGCCACAACGCGCCTCCTGTGTAAGACCTACTATTCTTTCTGAGCTTAGCTCTTGACAGAATGCTTTGATCTGTCGGCCGAAATCTCACTCCTGTACTGGCCCGAGACGGTCATCGTCGTCGAAGTGGTCTGCGTCTTCTAGCATCAGGGTCACACTCCATTCGTGACCTAAAGGACGACATGTATCTGATACGCCGCACCTATACCGTTAAACCAGGTGAAGCCCGCAAGGCCGCTTCGCTCATCTCCGCGATCGGCAAGGCCTATGAAGAGGCTGGCACCCGTTCCGAGAGCCGGGTGTATTTCAATAGCGGAACGACACCGGGGGAGAAGAACACAGTCGTGATGGAATGGGTCGACGACTCGTTACAGACGCCCTATCGGTCCGGACGGACTCCGGTGGAGGGTCTTGAGGATATTGGGCCGCAGCTGCGCGGGATGACGCTGGATTCCACGATTGAGTTCTGGGAACTCATGACGGATGACAAGCTGCTCTAGCACTTTGCGCACCGTGGACCGCGCGGTGTAGTGGGCGGGCCGACCGGACGCCGTGTGGCGCCGGCCGACTCCGCCATGTGTGTGGTTTACGATTCGTGGCGCGCCTTGAGGCCTTCCAACTCCCGAGCCATGGAGGCCTGCGCCGCGCTCCACGCGCCATCGTCCATCATGGGATTCCGGCCGAGTACCCACAGCACGTCGACGCCGTCGCCGTTCGGCACCAGTCGAACCGGAAGGGGAGGTCCAAACGGTGCGTCACCCGGTGCGAGGTAGAGGTCAATGATCCCTCTCTCGGTGTCGGCTTCGACTCGGTAGCGTGTTGGGCCGCCCATGGCGGGTACTGGCACTATGACCGTGGCATCGTCGGGCCCCGGTGTCGCGGGACCGGCGATGAATTCCGTTGCCCATTCGCTGTGTGTGTATGGGTCGGCAAGGTCCGTGGCGACCTTGGCGAAGGGTGCGTCGATGGTGATCGAGATCACCGCAGATTCGGATGTTGACATTGGTTCCTCCTATGAATAAGTTGTCAAGTGGCTTGACGATAATATCGACTTGCGGAAAAGATGTCAAGCTACTTGACTAGTGACATGAATCAACCATTGGCACGACTGCTTCTCGACCGATTTCGGTGGGCCGACAGGGCGCTTCGCTCGCGGCTCGCCGCTCGTGGTTGGCCGGAAATGACACCTGCACAATCTCTCGTGTTCGCCTCCATCGATCTCGATGGGACCCGCCCCAGCGAACTCGCCCGGCGAATTGGGGTTTCGCGACAGGCCGTCCATCAGACGATCGCCGAGCTGGTAGAACTCGATCTGCTCACGTTGACTGCGGATCCCGTGGACGGCCGTGCCAAGCTTGTGGTCGTGACCGATGCTGGCCGACGCAACATCTCCGCCGCCCGGGAGTCTCTCACGGAGATTGAGTCCGAGCTTCGAGCCCGCATCGGTGACGATTCGGTGGCCGCACTCAGGGATGCCCTCACCGCCGACTGGGGCTCACCCGAGGCCGACTGAGGCGTTCTCTGGCGGATCCGGGGAGAGCTGTCCAGTTGGCAAGACGATTCGCCCCTGCGGTCTGCCTCCGAGTTGGGCTGATCGCTACACTCGCGGCAACACGCGGGGAGCGGTATCCGGGCGGCGAAGAACCGTGGTGATGCCATGAACCGACCGAATCGCTGGGTGCTGGGAGGCCGAAGTCGTGAAGCGAAAGAAGTGGGCGGCCGTTGCGGTCCTGATGGTGTTGGTTGCTTCGGCATGTTCTGCGAGTGACGAGTCCGGCACGACGACGACGGTGGACGGTACGGGTCAGGGTGAAACCCCCGGGGAAACATCATCGACCATTCCCGGCGCTACGACCGCTCCGGGCGGGTCAACAACAGTCCCGGAACCACCGAGCTCGGATGGCCTCGACCCGCTGGTCGGGTTACAAATCGAATTCGTCAACGATGACATCCCCCAACCATCAATGATCCTGTCGGCTCCCGGTGATGACTTTCTCTACATGGTCGACAAACGCGGCACCATCAGGGTGTACGACACCGCGATGAACAAACTGCCGGACCGGATGATCAACATTCGTGACCAGGTGGCGTCGGGCGGAGTGGAGCAGGGCCTGCTCGGGATGGCATTCCACCCCGACTACGCCAGCAATGGGCGTTTCTATCTCTATTACGTGGATATCGGCGGAGCCCGCACACTTGCCGAGTTCACCGTGCAAAGCAACGATCCACCGATCACCGACCCATCCAGTCAGCGGATCCTGTGGAAGCGCGACCAGCCCGAGAACGTCGAACCCCGTCATTACGGTGGGTTTCTCAAGTTTGGACCCGACGGCTACCTCTACGTCTCGGTGGGTGACGGTGCCCGTGCGTCCATCAACGCACAGGACCCCAACAACTTCTTCGG
>JAADIG010000117.1 GCA_013151445.1 Actinomycetota bacterium | reverse complement strand
ACGCGGTTGCGGGCTTCGAGTTTGGTCATGAGGCTGGAGAGATGTGTCTTGACGGTGCTGATGCTGATGTGGAGCTCGTCACTGATCTCGGCGTTGGTGTGCCCGCTGGCGACGGTGAGCAGCACCTCCTCCTCGCGTTTTGTGAGTGGCCACTTGGGTTGGACCGGCACTGCCTCGGTGGCGGTGTGGGCGAACGCGGCGAGGAGCCGTGCGGTGATACTTGGTGCGATGAGGGCGTCGCCGTTGGCGGCGGCGTGGATTGCCTGAGCGAGCAGATCCGGTCCGGCGTCCTTGAGGAGGAACCCGCGGGCGCCGGCCTTGAGTGCACCGTGCACGTATTCGTCGAGGTCGAATGTGGTGATGATGACGATCGGTAGTGGATCCTCGACGTGCGGTCCGGCGAGGATCCGTGTTGCTTCCAGGCCATCCATCTCGGGCATGCGGATATCGAATAGGCAGACGTCCGGCCGGAGTTCACGGGCGAGGTCGACGGCTTCGCGCCCGTTCGCCGCCTCGCCGACCACCTCGATGCCGGGCTGAGCGTTGAGGATCATCGTGAGGCCCGCTCGGATCAGTTCCTGGTCATCCGCGACGACTACCCGAATCGTCATCGGTTGCCCCCGGTCTTTGGCAGCACCGCACTGACGGTCCATCCCTTGTCGGGTTGTGGCCCAGCCGTGAGGGTGCCGCCAACCAGGGCTACTCGTTCGGCCATTCCCATGAGCCCGTACCCCGATGGGTTGCGCACCGGTGTGGTGGTTTCACCATCGTCGGTGACCTTCAGGCGGACGACGCCACCGTCGGTGGTGACCGACACCCTGACGTGGGTTGCGTGGCGAGCGTGCCGTACGGCATTCGTGATCGATTCCTGGGCGAGGCGATAGATCGCAGTCTCGACCAGTGGTCTGAGGTCGTCCAGGTCTCCCGACAGTTCCACGTCGATCCGCATTGGTCCTCCGATGCTGGCAGCGAGCGTCTCGATGTCAGCAATGCCACGTTGCGGAGTGAGTTCGGGTTCATCATCGGAACGAAGCGAACTCACCATCGAGCGCATTTCGGCGAGGGTGCGAGACGCCTCCTCTTCGATCACCGCGAGCCTCGCGACGGCACCCTCAGGGTCAGATGCGGCGATCGCACGCCCGGCCTGTGCCTGGACCGCAATGGCGGAAACATGGTGCGCAACGGTGTCGTGTAACTCACGGGCGAGCTGTTCGCGTTCGCGATACTTCACCTGGTCGATCTCACGGAGACGGCTGTTCTCGCGGTACCGCACCGAGGCCCCAAGCGCGGCGGGGAACTCGAGGAACAATGCTCCGCCGATCAACGTCTCGAGCAAGACATTCTTGGCGCCATCGGCAGCCGCGGCAGCGACCCCGCCGAGAATGGCAGTAGCAGTAATGAGGGCAAGGCCGATAGCGGCCTCCGGACCCGACGCCCAACGCAATAGCGAATAGGGGAGTAGGAGTATGAAGACGGTGGTGTACAGGCCGACCTCGGGTGAGCCGGTCGTGATCGCTGCGATATTCAACGCGGTGATCGCACCGAACACGACACCGACAACAGCTAGCGGGTGGGTGCGTCGCCACAACAGTGTGAAGATCATGGCTACCCCGAGCACGAGAACGAGCGGGCGCCAGACGACGTCTTCACGGAAGATGCCTTCGGCGATAGCCACCGGCACCAGGAGTCCCACAAGCGCCCAGTCGCGCCAAACCCGAACCGGCGGGTTGGGAACACGGGGCTCGGCGAGCAGCGATCGGAGCGTATCTCTCATAGGTGTTCAGGTTAGGGAACGACCCCCATTGGTGCATCGGCCAAAAGCATGGTCCTGATCTCATCCGTTTGGTAGTGCCAAATCAGCCCGATTGACCGATGATTCTCGGTGCCATGTTCGACACGATGAGCTCCGCGGCTGCCGGCGGGGTCTTATTGCCCTCCGGAGGAAGTCCCTGAGTTGCGGAACCTCACAAGGAGTAGGAAGTATGTCGAAGGCGTTGTATCGGTTGGGTCGGGCTGCGGCCCGTCGCCCATGGACAGTCATTGGAGTGTGGATTCTCGTATCCATGCTGGTCGTCGGCGCATCGGGTGCGTTTGGTCGGGATCTCGAAGACAAGTTCGAAGTCCCCGGCCTCGACTCGCAGAACGCGATCGACCTGCTGTCGGCGGCACAATCAGACCGCGCGGGATTGACCGCCCAGGTCGTCGTAACGCCGATCGACAACACGGCTACCTTCTTCGACTCGGCCGAGGCTCGTACCCAACTCGCTGACGTTCAAGCAATGGTCGCGGCGCTTCCAAACGTGATCGGAATAAGCGATCCGGCTGGCGCCCTTGCGGCGGGCAACGAACCCGCAGTCGCAAGCGGGGGCATCTCGCCCGATGGTCGGATCGCTCTCATCCGTGTCCAGTATCCGGTCATTGACGACTTGAGCGCCGATGACCTGGAGAACTTCAAGGAGTTCGGGGTGCAGGCTCGCGAGGGTTCATCTCTCCAGGTCGAGCTGAGCGGTGAGTTGTTCTTTTCGTTTGAGGAACCTCAGACAGGTGTCGGAGAAATGATCGGTCTCGGGGCCGCGGTCATCATTCTGCTGCTGGCGTTCGGTTCGCTGATCGCGATGGGTTTGCCCATTGGAATGGCACTCTTTGGTCTTGCCCTCGGGGTGAGTTCAATGTCTCTCGTCACGTACCTGATCGACATTCCGAGCTGGGCTCCGCAAATGGCAAGCATGATTGGCCTTGGGGTCGGTATCGACTACGCCCTGTTCCTCGTGACCCGGCATCGTGAGTTTCTCGCCCGGGGCATGACCGTTGAGGAATCCGTCGGTCGTGCAGTGGCAACCGCGGGCCAGGCCGTCATCTTCGCTGGAGGGACGGTCGTCATCGCCATCCTCGGACTTGCTGTTGCGGGTGTGCCCGCCCTCACTGCCGCGGGCATTGCGACGTCGCTGATTGTCTTCATCATGGTCGTCGCTTCCATCACGCTACTCCCAGCATTTCTCGGCCTCGCAGGTCACTCGATCAACCGTTTCGGGATCCATCGCAGAGGTCACGGCGATGGTCGTGCTGTTGGTGCCGGCTGGGAGCGGTGGGGTCGCCATGTCTCCAGACATGCGTGGCAGTATGCGATTGGTGTGACTGCGTTCCTCCTAGTTCTCACCGCACCGGTTCTTGCGCTCCGGCTCGGGTTCCCCGACGACGGCACGTTGCCCGACACCCGCACAGAGCGACGCGCATACGATCTTGTCGCTGAAGGATTCGGTCCCGGCATCAACGGTCCGCTGATCGTCGCGATCGACATCTCGGAGGATGCCAGCATTGTTGATCCCCTGGCCGATGCAATCGCAGCAGATGCGGGGATCGCTGGTGTCGCACCGCCCGAGGTGAACCTTGCGGCCGGTGTCGCGACGGTACTCGCCTTTCCGACTACCTCACCACAGGACGACGCGACGCTTGACACGATCGAGCGGCTGCGCACGGACGTACTTCCGTCGGTGCTCGACCAGAGCCCGGCTGTGGCTCATGTGGGAGGTGCGACGGCGAGCTTCGCCGATATCGGCAATCAGGTGAACGATCGGCTACCGCTGTTTATCGCTGCGGTGATCCTGCTCTCGTTCTTCTTGCTGACATTGTTGTTCCGCTCGATCCTGGTCCCCCTCAAGGCTGCGTTGTTGAACCTGTTGAGTATCGGGGCTGCCTACGGTGTGCTTGTGATGGTATTCCAATGGGGGTGGGGCAAGAGCCTCATCGGACTCGAGTCAACGGTCCCAATTGTGTCGTTCATCCCAATGTTCATGTTTGCAATCCTGTTCGGCCTCTCGATGGACTACGAAGTGTTCCTGCTGTCACGGGTACGTGAGGAGTATCTCCTTACGGGTGACAACGACGCCTCGGTGATCAGAGGCATCGCGGGAACTGCACGAGTCATCACGTCGGCCGCGCTCATCATGATCTCGGTGTTTCTCGGGTTCGTCTTTGGTGATGACCCGACCATCAAGATGATGGGCCTCGGTTTGGCAACCGCCATCCTCGTCGACGCAACGATTGTGCGGGTGGTCCTCGTACCGGCAACGATGAAACTCATGGGTGACGCCAACTGGTGGCTCCCGAGGTGGCTCGACCGGTTGCTTCCGACCATCGATATCGAGGGTGAGGCCGGTCTCCCACTACCGGAGATGGAGTCCGATCCCGCACCCATGGAGGAACCGGAACCAGCCCTGGTATAGACCGCATGTCGGTAGCGAGGCCCGGCGCCGACGTGCGTCAGGTCTCGCGACGGCGCAGGCCTCCGCGATGTTAGGTGCCCTGTGTGCGTGCCCGCTCGAGGCCGTCGAGGATGAGGTTGTGGCCGTATTCGAACTCGTCGCCATAGTCGTATCCGGGTTTCATGACGTGCTCGACGGCCATCTCGGTGAGATACGGATACTCGTCCATCGGGGAGTTCTCGAGGATCGCCTCGGCGATTTCGGTCACCTCGCTAGGTGAGTCGAATGGCAAGCTCATTTCCTGGAGGACAAATCCGTAGATGTAGGCGTCCATTGCCGAGAACGCATGTGCGGCGAGTTCGATCGTGAAGCCGGCATTTCGGAGTGTTCCGATTACCGAGTCGTGATGCTGCAACGTTGCCGGACCCGGGTTGGTACGCGACTGCATCAGCTTGATCGCCCATGGATGGTCCGTGAGCACCGTGCGAACCGAGACTGCTCGTTTACGCATCGCGTCTCCCCAGTCCTCGGTGTCCTTCGAGAGGTCGATCTCGCCGAACGCAATGTCGACCATGCCGTCGAGGATGTCGTCCTTGTTGGTGACGTGGTAGTACAGCGACATCGCCTCGACACCGAGACTTTCCGCGATCCTGCGCATGGTGAGAGCCCGGATGCCGCCCTCGTCGGCGAGCGCCACGGCAGCGCGGAGGACTCGTTCCCGGGTTAGTGGGGTCCGGGTCTTCGGTGTCGGTTCAGCTTGTGACGGCATGCGGTCTCTTCGGTGGGGGGCGTCCTCCGAAGAGGGAATTACCCGGTTCGACATCATCCTAGTTGACAATCTTACATTGTATGGTAGCTTACGGCAATACAATCTTACAACGTAAGAATCTTAGCGCCGACCCCCACGCCGCGAACCGCTACCGTCCCGAAAGGAACTCCTCATGCAGACGACCACCACCACTCGGAATACCCCTTCCATGGCCACTCACGAAACCAACCCTCCAATGCCCTCGGAAGAAAAGACAGCCATGATGCAAGCAATCGTTCAAGACTCGTACGGCGCACCGCTCGACGTGCTGGCTCTTCGTGATATCGAGCGACCAGCCATCGGTCCCGACGATGTGCTCGTGTCCGTTCGTGCCGCGGGTGTGCATATCGGTGATTGGCTGGTTGGGAGCGGCCTGCCATACATCATCCGCCTTGGGTACGGTCTGAGGAAACCCAAGACAGCAATTCCTGGCATGGAGTTTGCGGGAGTCGTGGAAGCCGTTGGCGACAACGTCAAGATGTTCCACTCGGGTGACGCGGTGTTTGGTTGGGGCACGAAGGCCTTTGCCCAGTATGTGTCCGTCTCCCAGGACTCGCTTATGCGCAAACCCGCCAACATCTCCTTCGAGCAGGCCGCCGTGGTACCGATCTCAGGGTTCACCGCCCTGCAGGCCCTGCGCGACTCGGGTCGCGTCAAACGAGGCCAGAAAGTCTTGATCATCGGTGCATCCGGTGGGGTCGGCACCTACGCCGTGCAGATCGCCAAGTCGTACGGTGCCGAGGTAACCGGCGTATGCAGCACACGCAACACCGATATGGTTCGCGCACTCGGAGCAGACCATGTCGTCGACTACACCAAAGAGGACATCAGCGAAGCGGGGGAGCACTACGACGTGATCCTCGAGCCGGCAACCGTCCCATATCTCGTCTACGCCGTTCGCTGACCTCGACCGGGACGCTGGTCATCGTCGGTGGTACGGGTGGGAAATGGCTGATGGGTTTTGGCCGCTCGATCGGGGCTGCGTTCCTGTCGATCTTCGTCAGCCAGAGTCTGCGTCCTCTTATGTCGAAGACGACTGGCAAGGATCTCGCGGTTCTGAGAGAACTCCTCGAAACCGGCACGGTGAGACCCGTCATCGACCAGACCTTCTCGCTCGCCAACACTGGGGAAGCATTGGACTATGTCGGCC
>JAADIG010000111.1 GCA_013151445.1 Actinomycetota bacterium | reverse complement strand
ATCTGCGGCACATACGTGGAACATCCAGGACTGGTACCGAGTCGACGGCTAACACCAGGGAACCCAGGAGAACAGGAGAGGGGTGGGTCACAAGACCCGCCCCTCACCTTTGTGTCGCTGTCCTGTATCTGGCTCGAATCTACCGAGCGGTTGGCCCGCGTAGTGCTTCAGTGTTGGCAGTCAGGGACCCTCGACCGGAAATACGGGCACGACCGACGCGTAGGTCTCGAGTACCGAACCATCAGGGGCGACCGCACGCCACTCTGCGGGAAGGAGAAGGGTGTCGTCATCTCCGCTCGGTGCACTCGTCAGCTCGGCGACTCGAAAGAATCGCCCGTCGGTGCGAATAGGCATGACGACAAGCCGGCCATCGATCAATTCGGCCTCGATGGTTGTCCCGGAAGGGAAGGCGTCGGTGGAGACCCTTCCCTGGATGATCTGGAGGAATCGGCCATTGAGGCTGACCCCACCACCGCTGAGCGATGCGCTGCTCAGCGACGCGCCTTCACCGGCGTCAGCGTCGCCGCAGTGTCCGACGCTGGCCGTTTCGCCGTCCAGGCTGACGACCAGATCCTCACAGCGACCGAGGCTCGAGTCGTACTCGACCACCTCGATCGTAGCGCCCACGACGTATGGAGCGACCTCAGAAACCGTGACTTCGACTGATGCCGTGTCTACTTCGATGCCCTCACCTCGTGCGATCTGTGCGATTCTTTCGGGCTGGGTCAGATCGCTCGACGAAGACGTCAAGGCCCACGCGGCGGCGCCGGACAACGCAAAGGTCGTAGCGAGAACTGCGGCAATCAACACTGATCTGCGCTGGTCGGATGGGTGTACTTTCAACTTCATGGTGAGAATTGTCCTTTCTCGGGGTTACGCAGAATTGCCACGCTTGTCACAGATCGTGGCGGCCTTGGTGGAACCCGATGTGGTGGCTGTTGAGGAGTGATTCTTTGAAAGACGTGTTGCAATGAGCATGCGCAGTACTGCTGCGCGCGGTGTGAGTATCTGCGCATTGCGCTGTTGACGTTGCTGGGATGTCAGCACTTGCGTGCGTGTACCCCGTCGTGTCGTGTTCCGTCCTGGCGTGGGTCTCACCCAATGAGATCGAGTGACCGTGGCGCTCGCCGTTGAAACTGGAATGCGAGATACTCACTGATGCTGCAGCGGCGTCAACTCCTGCGCCTAACGCAGCAGTGATGTTGACCGCTGCGGTCAAACTTCGCACCTTCGTGTGGCTGGTGCGGTTCATTCGGTCCCTCCTGACGGTATCGCTTGTGACACTAGCGCTTTTTTTTCGTTGGCAAGGAAAATCATGGGTGGCGGAATCCTGGTTGCGGAGAGTGCCTCGGTTGAGTGGAGGTGGGGCGACGGCCTGGAGCCCCCTGACGTGTCGCGGTGTTTCCGCAGATGATCGTGCCGGCGGCCCCGTTAGCCGTTTGCGATGTTTGCCACTGCTTCGAGACCGACCGTGTCGAGAATCGCGATCCGTCGGTAACCCGTTTCGATGAGACCGGCATCCCGCAACTCTCCTACCGCTTCGTTGACTGCCTGTCGGCTCACGCCGAGAAGAGCAGCCATCGTCGCCTGTGACAGGGCGACCTCGTCGCCTTCCTCGATGATGAGGTCTGCGACACGGGCCTTCACCGTCCTGTGCATGAGGCGGAGGACTCTGCGCTGGGTTCGTTCGAGTTGGCGGAGACCGGCTGCCAGCCACCGCAGACAGATGGCCGGGTGGCGGGCAAGCTCNNNNTCCTTGTCAAAACGAAGGAGATCGACGTGACCCGCGGCCTGGGCGGACGAGATGTACGGCTCGTCGCTGAAGAGGGCGATATCGCCGATGATGCCGCCCGGTAGAACACGTGCGACCACCCGTCGGTTCGAACCCGTCCCCCGATAGAGCTCAACGGTTCCCTTGACGACCACATAGGCGGCTGTAGCGACCTCACCCTCTCGGAACAGGTGACTCTTGTCGAACTTGAAGCGCTTCACCGCGACACGTTTCAGCGTCTCGAGATCGTCGGGGTAGAGCGGTGCGTAGCCAGTTCTACCAAAACTTCGGGCTAGCCAATCGAGGTGTTGGTTGTCCGCAACATCGCTTGCCATGGTGAATCTCAGTGTCCTCTTGTACGTCGGCCACAAACCCAACTGTCGGCAACCCGACATTTGTCGAACAAGGTAACCAGTTAACCGGTTGTGTGCAATGTAATGGTCAACAAAGAGGAGGACATCATGGCGTTTGAAGCGCTTGTCACACCTGCCAAAGGCACATCAGCTAGTACCGAGATTCCGCACACCAGAGCGGGATTCGTTGTCGGGCTTGTTGGTGTCGGAATCGCGATGGTCGCGTTCTTTGCCAACTTATCAGCCGCGAGCACGCTCGCCAATGGCGACGTCGTCGCAGCAAAGACGACGCTCGCATGGTCGTTCGGACTGACGACGCTGGCGTTTGGTACCGTCAAGTTCGGTATCGCGATCGTGCTTATAGGCATTCTTGTTCGGATCTGGTTCCGGCTCGAATCAATTAAGGAAACCCTTCCGGCACTCAAGTCCGATGGTGAGGACCGCCACCGTGTCGGTAGCGAAACCAACACCGACTATGGAGTCGCGACGGTCACGAAGACGGAACCTGCACCGCTACCTATCCACCGCATGGCAAAGACAATGTGGGCTCCCATGCTCGTCATGGGGTACATGATCCTTGTAGCGGGCACGATCATGTCATTCGTGTGGTCATCGAATGTCGGGTCCGATCCCGGTGCCGCGATTGATGCTGCTGCCTGGACTCAGGGCCTGCAGTTTCTTGGAGAGGCCTTGTTGCTTTCCGGTATCAGCTTCCTGCTGGCGTCGATCCTGGCGAATCTGCGCAGCGGTGGTGGTGAGGTCCAGCGCCAGCTTGGCCTTCCCGTCGTCACCTTGAAGATGCCGGTCACGGCAAAGGCGTTTATTGCACTCATGATGATGGGTCTGGTGGCTGGTGTCGTGCAGTTCGTGCTCTACGTCGTAGGCACCAGCTCGACGGATGCTGGCCAGATCGCAACAGCTGCGGCATGGCTCGGCCCACTGCGCGAACTAAGCCTCGGGCTGTTGCTCAGCGGAATCGTCTTGGCCCTTGCGACGATCGCCAACGTGCTCGGCTTCCAGTTCAACCGTATCAAAGGAATTGTCACCGCTTCGTGATTGCGACCAACTACTGCAACCACATGACATAAAGGAGAAATCACAATGGCCGCATCACTCACATCCGATTTTGCAACCGACGAGTCCAAGGTCTCGCCGGGGCTGAATCTTCCACAAACCGTAGGCAACAAGCTCTGGCTTCCGATGTTCGTCATGGCCGTCATGGCCTTCGTCATCGGGTTCGGTGTCCACCTTGCCAAGACCAGCGCAGTGGCCGACGCCACCGACCCTGAGTTGATCGCCCGACTCGGACATATCGCGACGGGAATCAACTTCATTGGGTTCGCCGCAGTGTTTGCAGCGATCTCGTTTGCGATCGCCCGAATCCTGGGTGAGTTCCGCACCGGCGGTGGCGACATCCAAGTCGCGACCGGAAAATCTGCCAAGACACTCAAGATGCCAGCCGAGGGTAAAGGGTTCATCGTCCTCATGGCCATGGCGATGATGATCATCCTCGCTGGAGTTATCGGGCACTTCATCGTTGCTGCACAGGTCGGCGGCAACATTGCAATCGAAGATTCTGAGCTGTGGGCGATCCGCCTCGAAGCGGTACGCCGCCTTGGTGTTGCGATCTATCTGCTCTCGATTCTTCTCGGATTGGCAACCATCGTTCGGGTACTGAGGTTCCAGTCCCTGCGCATTCGTGAGCTCGTCGGGTAGGCCCTCGACCGAGCATCATCCCGTAGTGGCGCAGGTCCCTTCGCCTGCCCGCCACTACATTTTTTTTGTGTTCCGGTAGCGGTGCGAGTGGGCTCCGCAAACGAGATGGGAACGTTATGAGTAGCGGAGGGTGCACGTCGGTGGGCCAACGATCCGGTAGCTGGAATTTGCTGGAGAGGCACAGAATGTCCGAAGAGACACTGTTTTTGCCGAAAAACGTGTAGTTTGGCGTCCAACAAGGCCAGTTCCTTGGTGAAACGACCGGGGAAGACACCGCTTAGGCAGGAGTTTTTGTGAACAAGACGGAGATGGCGAAGAAGCTCGCCAAGAAGGCCGACCTCAGCCAGGCTAAAGCAGCAGAGGTCATCGACATTATCTTTAGCTCGGAATCCGGCAATGGAATCATTGCTGTGGAGCTAGACGCAGATCGCGAAGTATCGATCAGCGGATTCGGCAAGTTCTACACGAGTCGCAGCAAGGCCCGCGTGGGCCGTAACCCCGCGACTGGTGAGGCGATCCAGATCGCTGCGAAGAAGCATGCGAAATTCCGTCCAGCCAAGGGCTTGAAGGATCGCGTAGCCGTTTAACGGAAAACACCGCTACCTATCGAAGCCCCCGCTGTTAGCGGGGGCTTCGTCGTTGTGCACAGCAGCTTCGCGGATTCTGCCGTCCATCGGTGCGGGCGGTATACCGCAGTGATGGACGACAGAACGGTGGGTGTGTGGCTACTTGGCGTGGAAGGTGAACTCGGGATAGACATCGATGCTGTGCTCAGACAGATCCAATCCGGACAGTTCCTCGCTCTCAGTGACTCGAACGCCGATGAGTCGATCGGCAAGGCGGAATACCGCCATGCTTGTCGCAAACGTCCAGCCCACGATGGCGACGATTCCTATGACTTGGGCGGACAACGCCACGTCAGGGTTGAAGATGCCCACTGCCAAGACCCCCCACATGCCGGCCGCCCCGTGCACTGCAACGGCACCGACCGGGTCGTCGAGCCGCAGACGTTCGAGCAACCGGACCGCACCGATCATGATCAACGCCGCTACGGCACCGACGAACAGCGCAACCCCGAAGGGGAGAGAGTTCGCCCCGGCGGTGATCCCGACGAGACCCGCGAGGATCCCGTTGAGTGTGAACCCAACATCGGGATGACCGAGCAGCTTCCATGACCCAAACATGGCGGCGATCGCTCCGGCACCGCCACCGAGCAATGTTGTCATGGCCGGGGTGGCGATGTCGGCACCGACGGCCCCGAGTGTTGATCCGGCGTTGAATCCGAACCAACCGAACCACAGAATGAGTACACCGAGTGCACCAAATGTGAGTGAGTGGCCCGGGATCGGTTGTGGTGTGCCATCGGCGGCGAACTTACCAATCCTCGGACCGACAACGATGATTCCAGCGAGTGCAGCGACACCGCCGAGCATGTGCACGACCCCGGAGCCTGCGAAGTCGACGAAACCCAGGTTCGCCAGCCATCCACCCTCGGCCCACACCCAGTGGGAAACGACCGGGTAGATGATGCCGGTGATGAACGGCGTGATGAGGAGATACGCCTTGAATTTCGTCCGACCGGCAATGGCGCCCGAAACAATCGTGGCTGAGGTCGCCGCGAAGACCGCTTGGAACAGCCATTCCGACGACCGGGTGACGTCGCTGAAGAAGAACCCGTCACCCCACCCGAATAGTCCACCGACGTTTGTTCCTCCATAGGCGAGCCCGAACCCGATGGCCCAGTAGACAACCCCCCCGATGGAGAAGTCCATCACGTTCTTCATGATGATGTTCCCGGCATTCTTTGCCCGGGTGAAGCCGGCCTCAACGAGGGCGAACCCCGCCTGCATGAACATCACCAGTACGGCGGCCAGTACTAGCCATACCTCGTCGATCGCCTTGGCGAGATCCTGAATCTCCATTGTTGCGTCCTCTCGTTTTCACTCTTAAAGAGAACGTACGCTGGGTTTCTTGCAGAGCCGTTGCCGTAGCGTTACGAACGCGCGAACCGTGTGTTGCGATCATGTTTCGGTGGCCTTCTAAGCTGATGGCTTCGATCGCTCAGGAAGGGCGTGACTGTGGCCGCTATAACAGTTGAGAACCTGACCAAGTCCTATGGAGATGTCCACGCGGTACGTGGCGTCGACTTCCATGTTGAGGAGGGCGAGGTGTTTGCCCTCCTCGGTCCCAATGGTGCTGGAAAGTCGACCTCTGTCGAGATTCTTGAGGGCCATCGCAAGAGGAGCGGCGGAGCCGTAGACGTGCTCGGTTTCGATCCGGAGACTGGCGGGCGAGAGTTCCGCGACCGGATCGGCGTCGTGCTCCAGGAGACGGTTGTCGAAAAGGAACTTACGGTGCTCGAAGCCATTCAGTTCCATGGTGACCCGTATTCGAAACGTCGCGATGCCGAGGAACTCATAGAGATCGTGGGTTTGGAAGAGAAAACAACGGCTCGGGTGAAGACCCTATCGGGGGGCCAGCAGAGACGTCTCGAGCTCGCTCTCGGTCTCGTCGGGGATCCGGAGCTCATATTCCTCGACGAACCCACGACGGGTTTCGACCCTTCTGCTCGTCGCCAGGCCTGGACCGTGATTGACAACCTCCGGGCGCTCGGCAAGACCATCCTCCTGACGACGCACTACATGGACGAGGCGCAGAATCTTGCGGACCGTGTTGCGGTGATTGCCCGGGGCGAGATCATTGCGGAGGGAACCCCCGATACCATCGGTGCTGACCGCCGTGACGTCTCGATTGTGCGGTTCGTGTTCAACGGTGATGCTTCGGTACTCCCTGTCGACGCAGTTGCCGGGTCGAACGGGGCCATGGAGGTCAAGACCCGTGAACCGGTCGAGACCCTCTACGCGTTGACCTCGTGGGCGAAGCAGTCGGGTGTGGCTCTCGATGGGCTGACTGTCGCCAGACCGACTCTCGAGGACATCTACTTGGAGCTGGTTGGAGAAGAAGAGAACGGAGGCGACGCATGAGCACGTTCACGCTGGTACGGCGACAAATCAAGTATCAAAACCTCGTGTTCTGGCGCAATCCTGCGGCGGCATTCTTCACAGTTGTGTTCCCGTTGATGTTCTTTTTCGTCTTTACGCTGATTTTCGGGAACGAGGAAATCCCCGGCAGCGGTGTCACAACGGCCCAGTTCTATGGGCCGACACTCGCAGTTTTCGCGGCCGTCTCTGCTACATACACCAACCTTGCGATCGGCACCGCCATTGCCCGCGACGACGGTCTACTCAAACGGGTGCGCAGCACACCCATGCCGCCCTGGGTCTACCTCGCCGGACGAATCGGATCGGCGATTGAGATAGCGTTTATTTCGGCGGGGATCATGCTCGGTGTGGGAGTTTTGTTCTACGGTGTGAACATCTACGCCGTGTCACTGCTCGGCGCCCTCATCACGTTCGTCATCGGCATCGCAGTATTCGCGGTGTTGGGTTTATTGCTCGCCGGGCTGTCACCGAACGGAAACACGGCACCGGCGTTGACAAACGCGACGTTGTTACCGCTGGCGTTCATCTCGGACGTCTTTATTCCACCGTCCGCAAACGCCCCCGCATGGCTCTCCACTGTCGCGGACCTGTTCCCACTCCGTCACTTCGCCGTGAGTTTCGGCAAGGCATTCAATCCCCTGGAGACTACTGGTGCGTCGGTCGGAGACTTTTTCGACCTGAAATCTCTGGGTGTCATGTTGCTCTGGGGCGTTGTTGGTGCGATCCTCGCATTGAGGTTCTTCAAGTGGAACCCCCAGGCCGGTAGTAAACCTTCAAAGAGGCGCCGCGGGAGGACAAGAACATGAGTGACTTCGAGTTTCTGACCATCGAGGTTGATGGACACCTGGGCCGTCTCACGATGGATCGTACGCCGCGTAACGCCCTCAACTTGGGTTTGCAGCGCGAACTTGCGGCGGCCGCGGCATGGTTCGACGAGACCGACGTGAGAGTGGTGATTCTTTCCGGTGCCGGTGAGTCGTTTACCGTCGGGGCGGACCTCAGCCTTCTTGAGGGCCTGTACGATGACCAGGTCCGGCTCAGGCTCGACGACGCTGACGCCGGACGTGTCATGGGAGACGCCATCGCGTCGATGCGCGCTCTCACCATTGCTCAAATACATGGACACTGCATCGGGGGCGGCATCGTTATCGCGGCCGCCTGCGATCTTCGGGTCGCGGCCGAGGGAACCGTCTTTTCAATACCCGAAGCGGCGATCGGGATTCCACTCGCGTGGGGTGGCGTGCCAAGGCTCGTGAGGGAGATCGGCCCGGCGGCCACCAAAGATCTCATCTTGACCTGTCGGCCATTCGGCGCCGCCGAGGCCGCTGCGCTCGGGTTGATCAACCGGGTTGTGGATTCGGGAGATCTTGCGACGACCGTCGAGACACTTGCGAGCGAGATCCTGGCGCGCCCATGGTCGGTGATCTCGACAACCAAGAGTGCGGTGAACATCGCCGCCGACGAACTGGTGTCGACTCGTCATTCCGAAGACGATGCCCAGCTGTTTCTGGCGGCGGCTGATGACCCCGAGGCACACGCTGCCGGTGCGGCGTATCTCAAGAAGATCCGCGAGAGAAAGTCGTGACCGCCCCGGCGGTCACCGTCGACGAAGTCAACACCTTTTTCGCCTCCGACCTTCCATTCTGTGCTGAGATGGGAATCTCATGCGTCTACATTGCGCCGGGCGTGGCGACTGTGCGGTTCGACTATGACGAACGTTGGACCCGGCCCGGTGGCATGGTGTGCGGTCCGACCCTTATGACACTCGCCGATGCCGCGGTGTATGTCGCGATCTTCACGCGCATCGGGATCGTGCCACTTGCTGTCACCAACGAGCTGAAGATGAACTTTCTCCGCCCCGCCATCGGCCGTGACGTGCTCGCCACCGCGACTCTCCACAAGATTGGGCGTCGAGTCGCGTACGCATCGGTCGATCTCACCGAGGATCACGACCCTGATCGCCTCGTTGCGCAGGCCACGTCGAGTTACATGTTGCCCGACGGATTCGCCGACTGAAACAAGGCTTCTGGCGTAGCTGTGGGCCATATATGGCCCACAGCTACGCAAGAAGCCAGAAAGCGGCGGCTGACACGCCGTTTCGAACTGTCGGGATCCTGACAAATAGGCATATTCGGGCGCATTTACCGGTTGTAGTAGCAACGCACAATCTTGGAGAAATCATGACATCGTTCGATGCAGCAATGCTCATTCTGAGGGTAGGGGTCGGCCTCGTCATCCTGGCGCATGGCGTCAATCACGCACGCGGTCGGGAGAAGACAACCAATTGGTTCGGGGGTATGGGTTTTCGTCAGGCCGGCCTCCAGTGGTTCTTCTCAACCACCGTCGAAATTGGCGTCGGGGTGTTCCTCATCGTGGGTCTCCTGAATTCGCTCGCCGCCACAGGCCTGGTCTCGGTGATGTTTGTTGCTTGGTGGTCCGTGCACCGCAACAACGGTTTCTTCATCTTCCGTCCCGGTGAGGGATGGGAGTACGTCGCAACACTGGGCCTCACCGGTGTGGTCATGGCGATCGCCGGTCCCGGTGAGATCTCGATCGACAATGCCCTCGGGATAGCCCAGGACCTCGACGGTTGGGTAGGCGCAGCTCTGGTGGCCGGCGGTCTCGTCCTTGCGGCGGGCCAACTCGCGATGTTCTTCCGCCCCAGCGAAGCCACCGACACCTAGGCGGCTGCTTGCCGAAAGAACTCCGCTGCCTGCCGGAGATATCTTGTTCTCATGCGATGGGTCGATGGATTCGTTGGCCGATAGCAAGACGCACCCCGACGAGATCGACATTGACACGCGCCTCGCTGGGGAGTTGCTAGCTGACCAGTTCTCGCACTGGGCACAAATGACGCTCGCACCAGTTGTTTCCGCTGGGACGGTGAACGCGATCTACCGGCTTGGTGATGTCATGACTGTACGCCTGCCCCCATCCGTTGGGTGAACGAGGTGAACAAGGAACACGAGTGGTTGCCTCACCCCGCTCCTCCCCGTCGCCATTCCAGAGCCACTTGCGAGGGGTATTCCCGCAAGCGGATATCCATGGCGCTCATCGCACTCCCGTACTCCCGAACCACGAACCCCGTGATGGCCGAGAACGCAAGACACGTTATCCCCGAGGTTCTCGCCGACGGCTGAGTAATTGGCACTCCCGTCGACGTGTGACTGGTAGGCAGAAGTGCTGTGCTGCACTAACGTCTTGTTGGTACGGCACTATTGCTGCATACCGGCGTTGTGGAGCTTCAAATGGTCGTTTTGAGGAAGCAAAGACGATGGTGGTTGCTGGTTGTCATGTCGCTCGCCGTGTCTGCATGCACCGCGATATCGGAGCAGGCCGACACGACAGCCTTTACGGTCATAGAGCCGACGTCGTCGGTGACGTCAGGTGTGCCAGAGGTGTCGAGCGGCGAGGTTCAATGTGAACCGATGAAACCGTTTACCGACAACTTGACTAGCGACACCATTCGGTGCGTTTCGGTTCTACGACCCGATGGCAGCTACCTGATGGTGTTCTTCCCCGAGGAGGAGGATGTCACCGCCGTCGTGTTCACTCCGGATGGAGTGTATGCGGTTCAGAAACCTGTCCCGCGGTTTGTCGACCTCGCGACTGTGTCGTTTGCGGTGGACGAGGACGGCAACATCCTGGTGACTCAGAGCGGCAAGCAGATCGCAATAGTTTCGACATCCGATTGGTAGGTGGCAAGCGCTACATGAGTTCAGGCGCACTTGTGGCAGGCGTTCGCCGTGACGAACAGATGCGTCCATGCTTGTTACCGACAGCGACTTCGGAGAGTCCGAACAGTGATCGACCTACACTCGGGTGATCGACTGAAGAGGGTGTCAGTGTCCAGTCTTATCGGGTTGAGTTCGCACGCGACGTCGCGGCGATGGGTCGTGTATCGATGAACGGCATGGACGGCATGGACATGTCGAAGTCCGGTAGCGCCGATTCCGAGGAGAACGCCGGGAGT
>JAADIG010000094.1 GCA_013151445.1 Actinomycetota bacterium | reverse complement strand
GACGAGGTAAAACGGGACCAGATGGCGTCGTTCCTGGCCCGTGCTCTGAATCTGTCGCCGATCGTTCCCCCGACGACGCTTGAAGCGTGCATCCGTCCCCCGGACGGAGTGTCACCGCTGCGTCATGTATTGGTGACTCCCGGCCAGTCCCCCACGCTCGCCGAAGCGTTTGCGGATGCTCGACCCGGTGATCACATCATGCTCGCCGCCGGCACCCATACGACTAGCGGCAACCTGGTGTTGAACACATCCGGGACACCCACCGACTGGATCGAGATCGCGGCCGCAGATGGGGCTTCGCCGGTGCTGGACATGGACGGTTCAGGCGAGTTTCGCATCAGCGGTTCGTATGTGTCGCTCACCGGGATCGAGATCATCAACGGTGGTGGCAACAACCTCCACATCGCTCCCGAGTCGGTCGACATCCGCCAGATCTATGTCGGCGACAACGTCATCCGGGCCCTCGCCTGGGGACCCGGGGCTGCGATCAAGATCAACCGCAACAACGGGACCGGCGCTGGCGTCGGCACCATCTGTCTCGAAAACAACGATGTGAGCGAGGCACTCAGCAACGCCATCATCGACGGTGTCGGGGTGGACGGGGCCGTCGTGATCGGCAACGACATCCACGACAACGCCGTCGGGAGCCACGGGATCTTCTTCAAGGGTGGCTCGTCCAACATCCTCATCGACGGCAACCTGATCCGCGGTATCCGGGCGAACGCAGCCCTCCAACTCGGCGGTAACACGGGTGCGTCGTTCTGGAACCCCGCCTATCCGGCGTGGGAGGGCGTGAACCAGATCGCCCGCAACAACATCATTGTCGACTTCGATGATTCCGCGATCGAGATTCGTGGGGTGAACGGGGCCAAGGTGTACAACAACACGATCGTCACCCAATCAACGTTTGCGATCTTCCGCCTCCAGAACGGCAACAACGCATCGGGTGGTTCGAGCGGCAACGACAACATCGATATCGCCAACAACCTGATCATCGGGACCGGCGGCAACCCCCAGTACGCCCGCAACGATGCCGGTTCGGCGACCATCACCTTCGGACCGCAACTCTGGGCCGGGCTGTTCCGCAACGCCGGCAGTGCCGGACCCGGAGTGCCGTCGTTTCCGCAGAGCGGCGATGTTGTCGTTAGTTCGGGAGCGTTGGGAACCGTGGTGGTCAACCCGACCACCGGCGGCGTCACCGGCTTCGAAAGCGCCGTCGCCCGCTACAAACCGACCGCAGGAAGCCCCGCCCTCGGTGCTGCCGAGGCACTCTCCGACGTCGTGAAAGACATCGTCGGGACAGCCCGCTCGCTCACCACCCCCACCATGGGTGCCATCGAATCCCCCTAGTTCGGTATGTCGCTGCGACAGCGACGGTAGAGGTGTGGAACTTTGGACCCTCCTGGCTGTGTCGTGGAAGTCGCTCCATGGATGCCCGGACGACCTGGCGCGGCTATCGGACCCACTGTTGGGCGATGTCGAGGAGTTCGCGGGCTGCCCACCAGGGTGCGGGACGGCCTCGCTGGCCAACTTCGATGTCGACAGGGAGAACGACCTCATGTTGCTCAAGAGCTTCGAGAGCGTTTCTGGCAGACCTCTCCGAAACACCAACATGGCGGGCAAGGGTCCTCGCATCGAGAACCGGGATCTGCGGCAACAACTCCAAAACCACATGTGCGGTGGAATCCGCCCGCAACCCGGATATTCGGGTCTTCCAATCTCCAAGAACACGCCCCACCTCGTCGATCATGACATCGCTCTGGCGCGCGGCCCGAATCGAAGGTGTCTGCGAACCAGGCGACCCACTCATCGAGCGAACGCTCACGAAAGGCATAAAGACCGGCGAGATACCCACCTGGATCTCGCGCCACGAGGACACTGATCGGTGGTGGCAACCTGTCTACGCCGCCTCGGCTACGAAGGATCCACCCGATGAGGATCCTGCCCAGCCGACCGTCCTTCTTGCGTAGATTCTGGCCATATATGGCCAGAATCTACGCAGAAAGCCTAGGAACCGTCGAAGGGGGTTCCGTGGGTGTTGTGGTAGATGACGTCTGAGCGGTCCTTGCGGCCTCCCTGGCCGCCGAACCGGGCGATCTTGCCGTCCTCGGGGGGATAACCGAGCGACACGGCGTACCGTGCGCGGGCGCCTTCGGGAAGACCCAGCACCTCGGCTGCGACCTCATCGCGATGCAGCGTGATCGGACAAGACACCACGCCGAGCGACGCGGCGGCGAGCATGATGTTCTGGGCGAGACGTCCGGTGTCGAATTCGTATCCATGAGGTTCCTGCACGAGCGCTATCGCGACCGGGGCGTTCGCCAACGGGGTCGTGAAGTCGCCCGCCGCGCACAGCCGCTCCTTCTGCTCACCATCAACAACGATGAAGGACCACAGTTGCAGGTTCTTGGCGCTCCCGGTCCAGCGGGCCGCCTCAAGGATCTGGTCGAGATGCTCATCGGAGAGGGGTTTGTCGCTGTATTGGCGGACGGACCGCAGCGACATGATCTGGTCATACACGGTGCTCATACCGCGAGGTTAGCCACGGAACCTCCCCACTTCTCCGTTCTTGTGACGGTAGAAGGCAATAATGGCACCCGGACGTCACAAGAACGGAGCAGTGGGGAGCGTTTGGGTTAACAACGTACCGCTATGTCGCCTTGAGGGGTTCTCGGCTTGCGACCATCTGGCGTCCCGCACGGGACATGATCGCAATACCCGCACCCGCAAGTGTGACGACACCTCCCACGAGTTGCACCGCGGTTGCCGCCTCTCCGAGGAAGATCCATGCCAGGCCGCCGGAAAGAATCGGCAGGCCAAGCATCAGCACAGGCGGGAGGTTGGCAGGCACCCACTTGAGGGGCCAGGTCATTGCGACGTGACCCAAACCACCGGGCACCAGCGCAACAAACGCCACCGGCAGCAATGCTCGTGGCGTGACGTCGAACACCGGCACTGTCTGTACCGCGGCAAAGAGCGAGACCGCTCCGGCGGCGACGATGAGCGCACCCGACAAGAACGCCGTGGCATCCATATAGTCGCGCGCCTTCTTCGAGATCAGGAAGAACAGCGTGTACGTGATCATGGTCATGACGGCAGCGAACATGCCCCACAGGTCCCCGCCCGACTCACTCGCCCCGCCCAGCACGACCAGGATAGATCCCGCAATGCCGACCGCGGCACCGAAGAAGAACCGAAACCCCGGTTTCTCACCGAAGAACTTCGCTGCAAGCACGCCAATCACGATCGGTGACAGGCGGTTGATCAGCGTGACATCGTTCACCGACGTTGCCTTGATCGCCGCGACGTAGAACAGGTGGTTGACACCAAACGCAACACCACCAGCGAGGAGGTAGGCGCGACCTTCGGCCGGCAGGAACGCGTGACCTCGGCCCCGGCGCCACACCAACACCATGGCGAACATAAGCGCACCAAGCCAGATGCGCCAGAACGCAAAAACACTCGCCGTGAGATCGGTTCCGCGCACAACAACGGCGCTGGACGCATAGAGGAACACAGCAAGGCCGACGATCGTTACGGGGGAACGTGCAGCGAACGATTGGAAGAGCTGAGAGAGGCGAGAGGCCCGGGCGATCAAGGGGGATAGCTCCTGAATGGACCAAAGTTATGATAGCCGATTACAGGATGCCCCGAACCCATTCCGAGAGAACGGTGCAAGGCGCCTCCGCTGTGCATAATGGAGCATGACGTACATTGCGGGGGCTCCGCTTTCCGATCAGGCCGACCGGATGGTTGCCTGGACTGACAAGGTCGCCCGCGGCAACACTCTCCTCTACACACGGCTCGGCGAAGCCACCAGCAGAGATGCAGAGCTGCTTACCCTGCTTAGCAAGTTACCCCAGCAACAACCGGTCCCGCTGCTGCTCTTCGGTGCGGTTCATCAGCTACTCCTGAACGGAGCGGAGCACCCTTTGCGTGAGTTCTACGCGACCTGCACCGACACACCCGA
Source organism: Actinomycetota bacterium (assembly GCA_013151445.1). Classification (GTDB taxonomy): domain Bacteria; phylum Actinomycetota; class Acidimicrobiia; order Spongiisociales; family UBA5794; genus BMS3BBIN02. Next base: position 3,898 of record JAADIG010000094.1, on the reverse strand, counting down.
CCCGATATCGGATCCGTTCCCAGCATTCAAAGAGTTCGTGATGGACCACTACGACACCATCATCGAAACAGCGCGGACCCGACAGGTGCAGACGAACGAAGTGGCCAGGTCAAGCCTGTTCCTCCCCGCCTATCGAATCATCGCACGCCGCACCAACCGCCCCCTCTGGATCATCGAGGTCGGTTCGAGTGCCGGCCTCACGTTGCTGTTCGACCAGTGGCACTATACGTATCACCACGGGCATTCTTCGATCGAGGTCGGCAACCACGAATCACCTGTGCGCCTCGAATGTATCGTCCGGGGACCGCAGCGGCCACTGTTCCCGGACCCAATGCCGGAGATAGCTGCGAGGATCGGTGTTGACCTCGACCCGATTGATATCAACAACCCCGACGACGAGTCGTGGATTCGGGGACTGGTCTGGCCGGACCGCACTGATCGACATCAACGGCTATCGGCCGCCATCGCCGTCGCCCGATCCAACCCTGTGACGCTCGTTGCGGGTGACGCCATTGACTCTCTTGAAGCACAAGTCGCTGCCGCTTCGGAAGATTCAGTCGTGGTTATCAATCACTCCCACCTACTCAACCAACTCCAGCCGGAGCGTCGAGAAGATTTCGTGGCGGAGATGGACCGCCTGTCTGAGGATCGGCCAATCTGGCGGGTGTCGAACGAATGGTTGACACATTCCAATACCCGGCTCGATCTCATCCGACATTTCGCCCACAAACACCAAGTCGAAGGCCTCGCCGATGTGCATCATCATGGTGAGTGGATTTCCTGGCGCGGCCCAACCCGGTAGTTACAGGTCAAGCAGCGACTGCTGGGCGTCGCCAACCGCCGAGTCAAGGGGTGCAATGTTCTCCGCCAGGTTGTTAGCGACCTTATTGACCAGTGTTGCGACCGGATGCAGCGCCATCACGGGGTCAGGACGACTCGCAAGCAATGACAGTATTTCATCGGTGTCAGTGCGGTCGCGATCCAGCCAAGCCTCCCACGTATCCGGCGCCAAAACGACCGGCATCCGATCGTGGACGGGGGCAACCGATTTCACCGGGTCACCAGTCATGATGGTGCACGTCACGATCTTCGTGTCGGTTTCCGGGTCACGCCACACACTCCACAACCCCGCAAACGCAAGCGGCGAGTGATCCGCGGCGTAAATGTAGTGCGGAAGTTTCCCCTTCGATCGGACCTGCCACTCGAAAAACCCGTCGGCCGGGATCAGACAGCGGCGCTTCGCAAACGAATCCCGAAACGCCGGTTTTGTCGCCGCCGTCTCGACCCGGGCGTTGATGAGCTTTGCCCCGATCCGCTTGTCCTTCGCCCAGAACGGCAGCAGACCCCACCGAAACGACTCAAGCTGCCGGATGCCATCGTGAACCGCAACGGCGAATACCGGGTTGGTCGGCGCCACGTTGTACTGCGGCTCACGCTGTTCAAAGATGGGCATGAGCTGCGCCTTGAAATAGTCGGCGTAATACTCCGGGGTTTCCTTCTGCACAAACCGTCCACACATGGTTTTAGCGTACCCTCACAAACAATTGTTCGGTGACCATCGAGCATGCTGACATGGGCTCCGATTGGCATCAATTGGGGCTTGATTCCCGGGATTCAGCGACCGATAGATACTCAATGATCGAACCCGCCATCAAGTTTGATGACGTGTCGAAGAGTTTTGGGGACACCCTCGCAGTCGACGCTCTCACGCTCACCATCCCGCGCGGCAGTGTCACTGTGTTCCTTGGACCCAACGGTGCCGGGAAGACGACAACCGTCCGGCTCACTACCGGCGCACTCGTCCCGGACACCGGCGAGATCACAGTCCTCGGTCTCTCCTCGATCGCCGACGGTCACGAGGTGCGCAAGATCTGTGGTGTTGTCCCACCCAAGCCGGCATTCTTCGATCAGCTCTCGGGCATCGACAACCTGAAGTACGCGGCCGAGATCGCCAAGGCCCCAAGACGAGCAATCGCACCCGCCGCGGAGCGGTTCGGCATCACCGATGCGCTTCACCGGCGAGTTGATGGATACTCGACGGGTATGCGTACGCGGCTCGCCCTGGCCCGGGCCGTTCTCCACGACCCCGAGATTCTCCTGCTCGACGAGCCCACGGCCGGACTCGATCCCGAATCGTCACGAGCCGTCCTCGGCCTGATCCGCGAGATGGCCGGTAAGGGCCAGACAATCGTGATGTGTACCCACCTGCTCCACGAGGCCGAAGGCATCGCCGACGTGGTCGTCCTGATGGGTTCCGGCCAGGCCCGTGCCGTTGGCAACCCTCATGACCTGATGGCGTCCTACGCAAGCGAAAAGTGTGTCGCCATCGACGCAGTCGACCGATCGATGCTTGCCATCCTTGCGAACATGCCCGGAGTGCTCACGGTGAACGGGGACGGCCCGGTCAAAGTGACAGTCGAGGACATGGGTATCGTGCCCGACCTGGTGAAGACGCTCGTCGAAAAAGGTGTTGACATCACCCGCGTCGAACCGCACACCCCGACACTCGAGTACCTGTACTTCGAAATGCAAAGCGCACTCGGAGATCAACTATGAGCCTCAGCCGCGCCTGGATCATCGCTCGACTCGACTTGCACCGCCTGACACGCTCCAAGGACTACCTCATCCCACTGGTGATCCTCGCCAGCATCTTCTTCGTCATCATCCCGTGGGTGATGCTCGGCATCGTGTCACGCGCCGGAGGATCAGACCTGATCCAACGAATCGGCGGCGTGCTGCAATCTCTTCCGCAGGTCGCTCAGGACAATGTCAAGGGTTCCACACCCCAGGCGCGGGCCGCCTATACGTTTGCGGTGTATCTTCTCGCCCCCGTGGCGATCGTCGTGCCCCTCACGATTTCGTCGGCGATCGGGGCGTATGGCCTCATTGGCGATCGGGAGAAGGGCACCGGTGAATACCTCGCCCACTCCCCACTGCACACCTCGGAGATCTTCTACGGGAAGCTCATCGCGGCATTCGTCCCCGGGTACCTCACCACCATTGCGGGGTTCGGTGTGTATGCGCTGATTGTCAATACGCGTGTCGGCGGTTTGCTCGGAGGCTGGTTCTTCCCGACACCCGAATGGTGGATCCTCATCCTGTGGGTCGTGCCCCCGTTCATCATCTTCAGCCTCGGCGTGATCCTGTGGGCTTCGGGCCGGGTCCAGTCGGCGCCCGCGGCACAACAGGCATCGACGCTCGTCACCCTCCCCGTGATCGTGATGGCCTACGGCGTAACATCAGGTCTCGCTCTCGACCCGGTCCGTGGAGCGATCGGCATCGGGGCAGTTGCCTGGATAATTGCGCTCCTCGTCCTGCGGTTCACCAGCCGGGGCCTCAAACGCGAACGCCTCCTCGGCACCGGATCGCAGAACTAGCCGTTTGCCGCTTTCTTACGGTTCCACCGTGAGCGCACAATAAGACCGCCCGAAATGACAAGCATCGCCCCAAACAACACAGTCTTGGTGAGATAGGCGATGTGCAGCGCCGAGATGAGGGAGTTACTCGGGGCGATGACGCCCGTCGGGTCGGTTCTGGTGAGGTCAACGTTGCCGATTGCCATACGCACCAGGACGTTCTCGACCTGATCAGCAATCCCAGTTGCGATGACAACGACACGCCCGACGGCGGCGCCACGGCGCACACAGGAGAGCACACCGTCGCCGCTGACGAGCCAGGCCAGTACTCCAAGGAAGAACACGGTGTACCCCGGGACAAACACGAGGATGTCCGCCCACGAGGCGAGGCGCAAGTTGTTGTCATGATTGCGGACCGCTGCGATGAACTCCGCCGGATTCGACGCTGCCTGCACGTCGGTGACATTTCCCCACAGCAGAATCAGCCCGAGGCCAACCACGGACAGGACGGCTCCGACCCGAATCTGCATCACATATCTGGG
>JAADIG010000099.1 GCA_013151445.1 Actinomycetota bacterium | reverse complement strand
AGATCTGCTCCTCGATGTTCTCCCCGGAGTCCCCCTCCTAACCGTGGAATCAGCCGCCAGACTCATCAACCGCTCTGATGTCGCCACCGGAGCAGCCGTCAACCGCCTCGTCGACGCGGGAATCCTGACACAGCGAAACATCGGCAAACAGCGCTACCGGATCTTCGAAGCACCAACCGTCCTCGAACTGTTCACATCGTTGGAACGCTCTCTCGCCAGCCCAGCGGGAGATACAGCGACCGAGCCACCCGTCCGACCGGTGCCCCGACGCTGATCCTCGCTTGCGACCACCCTCAGCCGGTCCGAGCGTCTTCGGTGTCCTCGTAGTCGAATAGAGCACTTCGCGTCATCGCGACCCATCCATTCACATGGAGCGATAGCTGGACTGGGCTCGGACCACTTTCATGGGGAGAAGAATCGCCTACCGGATGTGCAAACTTGTCGGCTCGCGGCATAGACACGGCGGGGAGAGACACATCGTCGACCCCACGACGCGAGGAGACCCTTGGAAATGTCGGTATTCCAAGGGTCTCCTTCGTAGCTGGGGCAGGATTTGAACCTAGAGCGCCGAACACTCGACAAGTGAGCTGACCGCCTACCCATCTCTGGTCCAACCGGCAGGCAGAAGACCACGGGAGCGAAGCGACCGACTCCAAGCTGCGACCTTCGGGTTATGAGTTCCAATCGGCGGTCCGGCTCGGTGGCGCTGAACCCGCGAAACCCTTGGTACGTGGGGCCCTCAGCGATCTCTCGTCCTCGTCCATGCCGCTCGATTCAACTCATTTCGACACTGTACGCTTGACACAGGTTTGACACAGGTTCACGCCAAGCGCTCTCAACAGTTGTGGGGCCGACTCGTCGATCCCGATCTGAGGTGAGCCCTGTATGTCGGCGCCGGAGCCTCGACCGGCGCCGTAACGTCGTCGACGCTCTGACCCAACAGAGTCGTGGCCTCGCCGTCATCGAAGTGTTCGTCTTCATCTGTGGCCTCGAGTGGTGTGACCACGATCACCCGTTGCTGTTTTCCTATGTCCATGCGTTCAACCTTTCTGCTCGTTCTTCGAGATAGTCCCTGATCGTCGCAGTCATCGCATCATCGGCGTCGGGTTCCGGGAGTTCCCTCGAGGCGACGACCGCGACCGTCGACGGGTCCTTGAACAGGTCGTGGAGCGACACATCGACATCCACCACCCGCAACGTTCCACGATCGACGACGACGAGGACCCGAACCGCTGCGACCTCGGCCCGGTACCCACGGTCGTGCTCGACGACCTTCCCTTTGAGAGCAACGAGACCCACGGCGAACCGGCCCCCTCTCGTACCGCCAACCTCTTCCATGAGGTCCTCGACGGACTTCGCTGCGTAGATGCCACATCCAAACGCAACCAGGGCACACCGCCCGTCCGTGTGCGGGACGTCGCCGGGGATCGGACAGGTGGCTGCCATCTCGGGGCCAAGCCAACGCTCCCGTGCACCGTGATAGCCGTCGTGGTCGAGCACCCAGACCCGGTAGCCGTATACCGGTGTCGGTGACCACATGACGTCGGGTTCGACCTCACCCATCCGGCGGTATCGAGCAGTGATGCGTGATACCCGGAGGGCTTCTGCAGCCCGCTTCTCCTCCTCAGCGAGTTCCACAGCGTGACGAAGCGCCTCGAGAGCGACATCCTGGAGTTCCTCGATCTCGGCGACGAGGGTGCTCACACGGCGATCGAGCAGATGGATCTCCTGATCCACCTCACCCAGACGCTCCACCCGCGAACAGAGCTTGTCTCGAAGCCGGACATCAGCCCTGTGACCTTCGACACCTGATGCTTCCGCCACAGCCTGGCCCACGAGCACCAGCGCCCGTTCGAATCCATGGATCTCGGACTCGATCCAGCGGCGCTCCTCCAACAACTCGCTCCTGCGGTACCGCACCGAACGCATGAGACCACGCCGATCGTCGATCTTGCGCTTTGCGGTGCCGAACCCATCGATCGCCGACGGACTCCTCGAACCACCCGTCAACCGGGACAACTCGTCGAAGAGCCTCCGCATCTCGACCCCGAAATCACCCTCGTTCTTGCTCACCGTGCCCCCTCGGCAACTCGAACGCCCAACCTAGTTCAATCGAACGTATGTTCGCAAGTGGGGTTCTATGACCCTGCGATCCCCTCTCGCGCGCGAGCCGGATCGGGCATGCCTCGCCCATGGCGACGCCCTCTACCTCCCGATCCCGAGCGTTCGATACCCTGTGGTGACACTCCAAGGACCCGGTTGGAAGGGCGCCGGCGAGGCCGATCTTCGAACTCAGCGCCCACCCACCCGACCTGCCACGTTGCCCACAGCGGGAACCACTGGCGAAAGTGACGAGCCTTTGGCGAAGCTTTGGCGTCCACCGACAACATGGAGTCGGAGGTGCCCGATGTTTCGAAACCCACGACCGTTCGCCATCCTCACCGCTCTCGCTCTCGTCGTCGCTGCTTGCAGCGGAACCTCCACCAGCGAGACCACATCGACTTCGCGTGGCGACGCCGACACGGTCACGACCGCTGGGGCGGAAGCGATCCCTCCGGACTCTTCTTCCGCCCCGATCGTCTACGAACCCTTGCCCATCGATGAGGCCGTAGCAGCTCTCGAGGACCCGGACACAGCGGTGCAGGGCGTGCTGGGGATCCTCGACGAACTCAACATCGGGGTATACACCACCGACGGCATCCAAATCCTTGCCGGATCGGAAACAGGACCAGACGACCTCTACGTCCTGGCCGAACTCCTCCCGGGCCTCGCCGTCGCCACCCAGCGACCAGGCCCCACCATGGGGCAGTACATCACCGACCTCGAAACGGTCCTCCAGAGCGGCCTCAGCCCCGAAGAGCTCGCCGCCGCCTACCCGATCCTGACCGCAACCCTCCCCGACTACCCGATGAGTCGGGTGCTCGAAGCTCTCGACGTCGACTTCTCCCCCGATGCCCGCCTCACCCGCTTCGAAGCGTGGCTGCTCATGCTCGTATGGGTGCCACCCAACGGCGGCACTGCCCAGGGAGTCGGCACCGCCCAAGGAGCCGGCCCGATCTTTGCCACCGCCATCCCCGCCGCCCTCACCACCGCGGCCGTCCCCGCCGCCGAAGTGCGCTGTCCCGCCACCGGAGACGGATCCAAACCCGGCTACGACCTCGCCTCCGTATACGGCAGCAAGGCGAAGGACGAAGCCGGCAAGGCACTGCAGGACCTCGTCGCCGAAGGGGCCGTCGGCGAATCGGCCGAAAAGACCGCCACCTGGCTCAAGGGATTCGGCGAGGTAGTGGCCAAGTACACGCTGCTGCTCGACGGTGCCAAGATCGCCCAGATCATGGCCAACACAGACATCCGCGTGAACACCGAACCCATCTCCACCCACGAAGTTCATACCACCGAGGGCGAGACCTACGAGGACAAGCTCGTCGAAGTCACCGTCGACGTCATCTACCTGGGGAGCACCGCGGCCACCGAAGGAGCCTGCGCCTACGTAGGGATGCTCGGCCTCCCCGACCCCAACACCCCCATCGAAAACGCCCAGGTGGACTTCTACATCGACAACACCCTCCGCGAGCATGGCTACGCCCGGCACCGCGTGGAGAACGGTGCCTCGGTCCGCTTCACCAACGCCAACGGCCGATGGACCGGATGGTTCCAGCCCAAAGATGAGAAACCCGACTCTGCCCAGAAACTCTCCGACGCCTTCATCCACAAAGCCCAGGGCACCTTCGGTGTCACCGTCAGCGTCACCACCGCGATGGGCCAACTCTTCAACCCCTTCTCCGGCATCGAACTCTTCGGCCTCTACACCGTCGAAGGCGAGATCACCGTCGGGTGGCACGACCCGGCAGCCCGGATCGAGATCGAGAACTCGATGGGCGGGTTCACCGGGGTTCGGAGACTCACACTCGAGACCTGCGACGGACAGAACTGGTCCGGGAACTTCTTCGTCGACGGGAAGCTCGTCACCCCCCAAGGGCGCGCCCAGGTGACGGCGGAGAACCCCGTCGAGGTCACCGTTGACCCCGCCTCGGGGGTCGGCGAAGGGCAGTTCAGCTTCGACCGGGTCCTCGAGGGGGCCGCTGCCGACGCCACCTTCGAAGCCGACCGCACCCAACCCACCCAAGTCAGCTTCGAACTCCGGGACGACGGCATGGTGATGGCGACCCTCAACTTCCAACCCGGGTCGCAGGTCGTCACCGCTCACACCCCCGATGGGTCCGTCTCCGTGAGTGCGCCTATCGAGCCGTGGACCGAGGTGTACACCGGGAAGATCGAACCGGCCACCTGCGACGGGTGAACGTAGCGGCAGTGTCCGTGACACGGGACTTCTGGACACCTACCGCACGCCCTTCGACTTGAACGGCCGGACCGCCCTCATCATCGGGGCCGGATCGGCGATCAGAAAGGCCGGAGCGGAAGCATCGGCGACCTCCAGGTCATGCGTTCCAATCGGCTGTCCGCTTCGGTAGCACGGAATCCGCGACACCTTTGGTACGTATGGTTTCCTTGACGTCCTATCCAGGCCGATACCACCCGCCTGGGCACATTTCGGCACCGTTCGCCTGACACAGCAGTACACCGTTGGAACGGCAAGTGCGGGCAGCCAATCCTCAGCTACCAGGCGGACACATAGGTGTCTGATTGATACTTGGGATGGTGTTGCGACGGGTTCGTAGCATCTAGGGGTGCCGGCTGGTGGGCTCGCTAAGTGCCTGCTGCCCACCCGGGTTGGCTTTCTATCGAAGTGTCTGCTGGCCGGTGTCCCTGCTGGGGTGTGGCTCGAAAGAGGCGAGAACACTATCGACCCGAATCAGGAGTGCCCACCTCGGTTCCGCCGTTTCGAGGAAGGGCATTGCTATGACGATGATCGGGATCGATCCGCACAAAGCGACCCATACGCGGTCGCTATTGATGACAACGAGGACGTGGTTGACGAGTTCACGCTTCGAGCGTCGAGTCGCCAGGTTCGCCGTCTCCGGGAGTGGGCTGACGGGTTCACAAAGCGCGAGTGGGCGGTTGAGTCGGCGAACGGCCTCGGCTACCTCGTTGCTCAGCAGCTTGTCGCAGCTGGCGAGACGGTGTTCGATGTGCCGCCGATGCTTGCGTCGAGGGTCCGGGTGTTGGGTTCGGGAAGGTCACAGAAGAACGATGCGAACGACGCCCGCTCGATAGCGATCGCCGCATTACGGTCAGATCGCCTGGCTGTGGTCCGCTCCGATGATCACACCCGGGTGTTGCGTCTGCTGGTCAAACGCCATCGGGACATGGCCAGGCTGCGGGCGAAACATGCCAACCGTCTCCATACGCTACTCGGTGAGCTCCATCCGGGCGGTGTCGCCTCGCCGATCAGTGTGGGCAAGGCAAACCGGCTGATCGACCGTGTCGCGGTTGACGACGAGGTGACCCGGTATCGGGTCCTCATCGTCCGAGAGCTCGTTGACGACATCGCCCGACTCGACGAGACGCTGGCCGCATCAAAACGTCGGGTCGCTACAGCCGTCTCTGCGTCGGGAACGACACTGACCGACATTGTGGGGATCGGTCCGATCTGCCTGGCGATCATCGTTGGATACGGCGGCGACGTGACCCGGTTCCCAACGCGGGGACACTTCGCGACCTACAACGGCACCGCACCGATCGACGCCTCATCGGGGGACAACACGAGACACCGTCTCAACACGAGAGGGAACCGCAGACTCAACCACGCAATCCACATCGCCGCCGTCACCCAACTCCGCTACGACACGCCAGGCCGCGTCTACTACGACAAGAAGATCGCCGAAGGCAAGACAACGAAAGAAGCCATCCGGGCGTTGAAACGGCGCATCTCCGACGCCGTCTACCGCCACCTCATCGCCGACACCCACCCGACCCGAACCGACTGAACAAGAAGCGGGTCCGGGAGGACAACCAGGAACGTCTCTGTAGTCCAGCGTGGCCGGCTTGCATCCTGATTCACCGGCTCTTCGGACTAGGTCACTTCCCGGACCCGACACCAACAATACGTCAATCCCTCCCCAGCGTCACGGGATCACTCCAACGCACCCACAACCGTCTCGAAAAGACCCCCTTGACACAAAGAGGCTTCGATATGAGCAGCGACGCCTCCGTCATCCGCCTCGTCGGTGCCGTGCTCGCCGAATAGCACGACGAATGGCAGGCCGCGGAGAAACGCTACGTCCCAGAAG
>JAADIG010000083.1 GCA_013151445.1 Actinomycetota bacterium | reverse complement strand
CAGTAATCACGCCGATCGCGGTGGCGGCGAAGCGAATTCTTGCCCTGCGCAGCGCAACGTCTTGTTTCATGTTCATGATCTGTCACTATCTTGTGTCGTTATCGCGACACTACACCTTCGACCGACTCGAAGGTCAAATACCGCACTCGTGGGTAACGCGAACGTGGCTCGCCCGATGTGAGTGTTACGTACCGATCGTCTCCAGTACCGCAAGACCATGCAACACCGTCGACCTCTCATAGGTGAGACTTCGATCTGCTGCATAACTAGCAAGCCAGCGTTCGTTGGTCCACTCTCGACCCCTGCGTTCTGTTTCCTTCCGCCAAACGAATAGCGTGCTGTTAACCAACCGCCCACGGTCACCCTGCACCAACGAGGCGAGTACGTCAGCAGGATCTCCTCTACCCGTCGGTGTCAGCATGACGACTTCACTGCCTGGCCTGACAACACGAAGTGCCTCGTCAACAAGCGGACCCGAATCGTCGAGCAGAAACAGCACAGAGCACAGACAAGCCACGTCGAATTCGTCGTCGCGAAATGGCAATCGGCTGCCCGGCTCGGTGAGCACCAGCCGTGTGCGGCTGTCCGAAAGCCGCTCGCGGGCCCGTTCCAACATGGTGGGATCGACGTCGAGACCAGTGGCAGACATCTCGAGACGGTCTTGAACCAATTCGAGAAGCCTGCCCGGCCCGGTCCCGATATCCACCAGGTTCGCACCGCGTGGATACCGGCCAAGACGTTCGAGCACGGGGGCCAGAAAAGCATCGAACCAAGGGGCGCTGTGAGCCTGGACTAACGGCGAGAGTCCCATCAGGTTCTAGCGGTTTCGACACTCGACACCGTGCCATCCACCGCCATCTCCCGGACCACATATCGGGTGAGCACCACGATGAAGACGACGGGGAGGAACACCGCGGTAGTGACCTGTGCAAGCGTCACAGCACCTGTGACGAGATAGGCCAGAGTCGCGATCCAATCGATCGCCTGTATGCCGATCATCGCTCGGATCCAGGGCAAGTTGCGTTGTGGGTCGCGGGCTGCGAGGAACATGCCGTACCCAAATCCGAGGGCACGGGCACCGAACATGGCAAACAGCCAGTCGACCCATTCGGGGGCTTCGACCAGTCCGATCGTTGCGGCGAACAGTCCCGGCACAAGGAACACGAAACCGAGCACAAGCTGTGCAGCGCCAATGACATAGAGCGTTCGTTTCAAGAGTGTCATGATATCTCCAAAGTAGTTAACTAGAGCAATTGTTGATGTAGTTAGGGGTCAAGGCATGGTGCCGCAATGGGCACCGAACGGGTCTCCTATATCTCGGAGATCGCTGCCATCGTCACGGCCTCCAAACTGGACCGCATTGCCTGCTCGGCTTCGTCCAACGCCTGACGCAGGGCGGCCTGGCGTCGAGTTGGTGTCTCACCGGTTACCCGCGGAGTGGAGTCTGTGCGAAACACGGGGAGATTCTGCTCGATGGCATCCACAATCCCCAACAAGGTCACCTGGTCGGGATCGACTGCTAGCCGCACCCCACCGCCGGCGCCCTCGCGCGTCTCGATAATCCCAGCGCGATGCAACCGTGCAAGCAATCGTGCCAGGCTCGGGGCTGGAATATTCAGATCCTGTGCAATGCGGCTCGTGGGAACAAAGTCGAATTCGCCGAGGCGTACCTTGTCCGCGACATAGACGCTCGCAAGCATCGCCTGCCAGACCCCCAACGAATAACTCACGATCTCGACCTCCATCCTCTTTACTGCATCGACTATAGATGTAGTTGTTGTAGAGGGCAAGAATCCAAGTGCGTTGTCGCGTTCGGAAAAGCTGTCACTCGCCCGTCCGGGACCCCAGATTGACGAACCATTCATGACAGCTTCATGGCATGCCGATACTCTGGGTACCGACATGTTGGCGGCCAGGCATGCGGACAACATCGAATTAGTCAATCACTGGCGATGGGAACACCGATGAATCAAGCGCGCACCACCCTCGCCGCCGACAGGGCCGCCGCGGCGAGAGTCGCGGGCGAATCGCTCGGCAGGACGAGACATTGATGACACGATTCACCCGGGACCGCCAACTACCTGCGGGAGTCGTCGATGCGGCGATGGCGTCACTCGCCACCTTTGCCAGCGGACTCACCGGTGTGAACCTGCTGAGTGCCACAGACCGCGGCGTCTATGGCATCTTCTTTACCGCCTTCATCCTTGGCGTCGTGCTCGTCAACCAACTGATCTACGTACCATCACAGGTCATGGCCATCGCACAGGACCTCCCCCTTCGCCTCAGCGGTGTCCGCCAGACCATCAAACTGTCAACAGCCCCGAGCCTTATCGCTGGATCGGTCGCCCTCATCGCTGCGGTGCTCAACCGAAACCTCACATCCTCGTCGGTGCTCATGGCACTCACCGTCACCGTTGCGATCACGATTCCGGTGTCGGCCCTTCAGGACTATGTACGCCGTTCACTCCATATCGCCGAGCGGTCATGGAAAGCGGCCGCAGTCTCAGGGGTTCAACTGTTGGGTGTCGGCATCTCGATCGCGATCCTCCTCTCCACGAATATTGAACGGGCTTGGATACCTTTTGGCTCCCTCGGCATTGCGAACATCATCTCCGTCGCTGTCGGGCTCGTGTTCGCCGGCGCACAACGTCGGACGGAACCCCCGGCGGGCCTCGACTTTCGCCGTCTCGTCACATCCGGAAAATGGCTCGTGACCCGCTCGGCGATCCCGGCCGCGGCCGCATTCGTTGCAGCCAATGTCCTGACGAGCCTGGCGGGACCGGTCGCGTTCGGTTACGCCGAGGCTGCTCGCCAGGTCGCCCAGCCCATCACGGTGCTGTCCATGGGTCTCGGATCGGTTATGGGTCCGCGGGCAGTCCGGGCCGGCCTGAAAATCGACGGGGGCGCCGCCGCGAGAAACCGCCGTAAGTACAGCCTCGCTGTCGCCGTCGCGGCAGGTGGATATGTGCTCATTGCGGGTCCAGACTGGCTACTCAACCCCATGAGCCGAATCATTCCCTCGGCGTATTCGATTCCCTGGTTAGTGCCGGCGACGGTGCTCGCCAACGCGATCGTCGCCTTGCTCATCCTGCCAAAGAATGAGCTTCTCGGCGCATCCCGGGAAAAAGTTCTCGTCGCGCTCGCAGTCATATCGAGCCCGATGCTGCTCATCGCCGCCGCCACAGCGGGTTCGACAGGTGCTTTCGCCCGGCCAATAGGTCTCATCTTTGAGGGTCTCATCGTCATGGTGGGAGCGGAGTGGTGGCTGCGAAAACACTACAAACCGGTCCGGACGGACGAATCCACCAACAAAGCGGCGTTAGGTCCCTCCCCCTGACGCCCACCGCTTTGGTTCCACACCGGTACATGGACAGCAGTGGGTGTTGCGACTCGGAATCGGCGTATCGGGTTTCTTGAGCACCGCTCGGTGAAACATGTTGCATACATAATTCATTACGGTGGGTATTGTTCCCGCAACGATCATCCTCGGAGTTTGTCATTCGATCGCCACAACCAAGCCGCGTGCAACGATCACCCTCTGAGCCATTCAAGACCTCGACACAGACACCCGATGACACGGGTGCTGGACAAACTCCGGCATCCGGTACAGGGACCCCACTCTCGGTTCGTCCCTACTGATGAAACCGACCTTCCCCCAACTCGCCAACCGAATCGAATCATGATCAAGAGACTCACTCGGGATCGCCAACTTCCGGCTGGCATTATCGACGCTGCAATGGCCTCACTGGCGACCTTCGCGAGCGGACTCACGGGTGTCAACCTTCTTAGTGACACGGACCGGGGGGTGTACGGCATCTTCTTCACAGCTTTTGTGTTCGGTGCAGTGCTCATCAACCAGCTCATCTACGTGCCGTCCCAGGTCGTAGCCGTCGGGCAGGACTTGCCGCTACGGCTGAGCGGTCTCAGACGGACCATGCGGTTGGCCGTGATACCCAGTGTGCTGACGTCTTCGGTCGCCCTCGTCGCTGCCGCCCTCACTCGGGACCTCACAACACCTTCGGTCCTCCTCGCCTTGACCGTCACGGTCGCGCTAGTCATTCCAGTGTCGGCCATGCAGGATTACGTTCGGCGTCTTCTCCACATTGCAGAAAAGTCATGGCGCGCCACGGCAGTGTCGGGGTTTCAGCTCATCGGTGTTGCGATCTCGATCCCCATCCTCATGGCAAGCAACGTCGACCGCGCCTGGATCCCTTTTGGTTCGCTCGGCATCGCCAACGTCCTCTCCCTCGGCGCTGGTCTCATCCTCGCCAGAGCGCACCATCGTCATAGCCAGTCGGCTTCCCTGAGCTTCCGCCAGCTGGCGGCTTCGGGAAAATGGCTCGTTGTGCGAGCCGCCGTTCCGGCGGCCGCAGCATTCGTCGCAGCCAACGTGCTGACTCGGCTCGCTGGCCCTGCCGCCTACGGGTATGCCGAAGCGGCCAGGCAGGTAGCCCAGCCGGTCACCGTCCTCGCAATGGGTCTCGGTGCGGTCCTCGGACCGAGGGCGATCAGAGCCGGTATTCAAACCGATTCGTCGGGTTCGCAACGCACACGCCGCAAGTATGCCTATCTGATCACCTTTGCATCGGTGAGCTATGTGGCGGTTGCAGGTTTCGACTGGGTGCTCAACCCCATGAGTCGGCTCGTTCCATCAGCGTATGTGCTTCCGTGGCTGGTGACAGCAACCGTCCTCGCCAATGCCATCGCCGCCATGGCGGTTCTGCTTTCGAACGAGCTAATCGGGGCGGGTAAGACCAAGCGGCTCGCCGGCATCGCGGCCGTCTCGAGCCCGATGCTCCTGATCGTTGTAGCTACCGCCGCGACTACGGGAGCGTATGCTCGACCGATCGGATTCATCGTCGAAGGTTTGGTTGTCCTACTCGGCACGAACTGGTGGCTCCGGCACCACTACGCGATGCCGCCAGTCGAAGGACCGGTGCCAGCGCACTCCGCGGAAATAGCTTGACGACCACATTCGCTAAACTCGGGAAGTGCGCTAGGTGTCGACCGGCCGAGCAGAAGGAACCCCATCGTGGCAACGAGTAACGAGGAGTTCGCGACAACAGACGCTGCGACGCCCGCGCTGAGTGTCATCATGCCGGTGTATAACGTCGAAAGGTTCATCGACGAGGCCATCGATAGTGTCCTTGATCAAACATTCACTGATCTGGAACTCGTAATAGTGGACGATGCCTCAACGGATTCCACGTGGGAAATCGTCACGAAGAGGGCAGTCGACGAACCGCGTGTCCGAGTGATCCGGAACGAGAGAAACCTCGGGGCTGCGGCCGCCGCAAACATAGGAATACGCGCGGCATTCGCTCCACTTATCGCCCGGATGGATGGCGATGACATCTCGGTACCGACACGGTTCGAAAAACAAGTGGCCACGTTGAACACACATCCGCACTTCGCTGTTGTCGGAACCTTTGCGTCACATATCAACGAACTTGGACGCCTGTTGAGCCTCTCCGGTACCGGCCCAACAACCGAGGCGGAGTTCAACGATCTTCGGCGTGCGGGGAAACCAACCATGGTCTTCGGTGGTACCGCTCTGTTCACGCGAAACCTCTTCGACCAGGTCGGTGGTTACGACCCGCGTATCAGAGTCGCCGAGGATCTCGAACTCTTTGACCGTATGGCCGATGTGGGGCCCGTTATCGCCATTCCAGAACCCCTTCTGCTCTACCGTCTCCACCCTGGTTCAACCGTCGAGAGAACATTCCTCGAAGGCCGCCGGATCCACCGGTTTGTCGCCGCTCGGCGCCAGGCTCAGAACAGCGGACAAAACACCATGGACCTGGAACAGTTCATCCAGTGGGAGCGTGACCGTCCGCTGTGGTATCGGCTCCGAGACCGACTGCAGGACAATTCCCAGTACCACTATCGGAAAGCCGGATTGGCCTTCGGCGGGGGTAACAAAGCCGGAATGGCCTGGAACCTCATCAATGCTTTCCTCGCCAATCCACTGTGGGTGGTACGACGCCTCTGGCAACAGCGGCTGTCGCCGACGGCCCGCGCTGCTAGTGCTACTCGCCAGTAATCCGACGTTATCGCGGCCGCGATTGGGTTTTGGCGGATAGACCTCGTCCCCGGTCGTTTCACATCACAACGAAACAGGTGGTGAGACCCGTCATCGGGCCGCACCACCTGTTTGGTTTAGCGTCTTGTCACGAACTCGAAATGTTTGCTGCTCTGTTGAGGAATGCGGCCATCTGGCCACGCGTCACCGAATCATCCGGACAGAACCTGTCATTCGTCGGCGGGTTACAACCCTGGGTGATCCCGGCAGCCGCCAACTTCGCAATATCGGCCTCAAACG
>JAADIG010000135.1 GCA_013151445.1 Actinomycetota bacterium | reverse complement strand
GATGTCGGAAGCGTATGAATTAGAGGGAATTGATGAGCAAGCTGCGGATTCTGATCCGGGGACTAGCGGCCGAGCTGTGGGGTCCGGCTACGGACAAGTTGTCCGTAGATCGGTTTACAGAGCGCAGTCGCGATTTCTATGTGCACACTCGGGCATTGGTACATATGGCCGGTGCGGTGACTTTTACAGTGATCAGCACACTTCAGGGATGGCGGAGCGGGTTTGTTCTGGCGGCGATGTTGGGGGCGTTAGGCCTCCATGCCATTTTTGGCCGCCGACATCGCGACGTTGACGTGACCGGCCTTCTCATGATGGACGTCACCGCAATGGGCATCAGCATGGTCGTAGTCGGAGTACCCACCGTGGGTGATTATGACCTTCCTCGCGGCACTCCTCCTTGACCGCCGGCAGGCAGCGTTGGTGTCTCTCTTCATCCTGGCGTGGGCTACTTTGGCGTACGTGGCTGATGTCCTTCGGATCGAGCCGACCCGGCCGGCTTCCGACGCGGTTCCCTGGATCGCATCAGTCACAGTGTTCGGGGTCATCCTGGTGCTGGTGGTTTCGCGCTCCGTTGTCGATTTGATCGGGGAGTTGGAGACTCTCCGTGCTCAGTTCCTCGGCGGGGTAGTGCACGATCTTCGTAATCCTCTTGCCGGTGTGATCGGTGCTGCAGTCGTGCTTCAAGAGTCAGGAACGGAACTCAGCGACGAGGAGACGGCGGAGATGGTCGACATGATCATCAGCCAGGCAGCCGAGGCGAATCGGATGGTTGATGACCTGCTTGTCTCTGCCCGTCTCGCTGCTTCAAGTCTGGACCTAAACGCACAGATCTTCGACGTTGGCCAGCTCATCGAGGAAACCTTGAATGTCATGTCGACCGCGGACGAGGCCAGCGTTGCTGACTTCGTGAAGCCGGACCGGATCATCTTGGCATGCGGTGATCCGATGCGCGTACGTCAGGTCATTCAGAACCTGGTCAGCAACGCCTTCCGCTACGGCGATGGCTATGTCCAGGTGACCGTCGAGAATCGGGAGGACGTGGTGGCGATCCAGGTCATCGACGATGGTCCGGGGATCTCCCCCGACGAAGAAGAGGCTGTTTTCGCACCATTCACGCGGGCGTCGAACGGTCGGACGCACGAAGCATCGGTGGGACTCGGCCTCTCGGTTGCTCGGCAACTTGCTCGGCTCATGAACGGTGATCTCAGATATCACCGGTCCGGGGATAACAGTGTTTTTGAGTTGACCATTTCGCCGGATGTGCAGTCCACGACGTCCGACTCCGTTGGGACGGTGAGAGCTCTGACTACCGGTTTTGGTGAGGTATGGCTGGGCGACGACGGCGTTCTCCGAGTTGAGTATCAGTCGGGAGCCGGCATCGAGGACCTTGAGCAGGCGACCGCGGTGGTCAACGCGTGTGTCACGTGTTCGGATGGTGAGAAATACCCGCTCATGATTGTCACCGGTGGTCACAGACCCGATGCGAACGCCAGAAAGTTCTACCTCGAAGCAATACCCACGTTCACCGATGCGGTTGCTCTCGTTGTTTCGGGCGCTCCGATCCTGATGGGAATCGCCAACCTGCTCGCTTCACGCATGGATGGAACAGTCCCGATCCGAGCATTCGACAATCAGGTCGAAGCGTTAGATTGGCTGACCGACGCATCGAGTGCGTCACCCGGGCCCTGCATTCTCATGGAGCACTAGTAAGCGCCATTTCTCCGCGAGAGTCGAGACAGTAGGCACAGTTGGGTCCTTGATACCCCCGATGACGGCCGGACTAGGAGTCCGGACTGTGTCGAGGCGGAGAGGTATCACTGGGGACCGCTGCCAGGGGTGTCGAGGGCCGGAGAGACCCAATGACTATTTCTGCAACAGACCGCTAGATTAAGTCTTGACATTGCCGTCGAGGGGAAGGCGTACGGTTTTCGAAGCAATCGTCTCTCAGCCAAGAAGGACATCATGATCACGGTCACCACGGAAGCGCAAGACAAGTTGCAAAGCATCATCGATGCGGACGCATTGGATGGATCCGCGGTGCGTCTATCGGTTGTCCGAGGTCCCCATGGCTGTGTCCACGGCTGGGATCTCGGTTTTGACAACGATCATCGTCCGAATGACAACGTATTCGTGTTTGGTCCGATTGAGGTACGCATCGAGGCCGAATTGGTGGATGATCTCGCCGGGGCAACGATCGACTATCGCGAGAGTGGATCGTCGCTTGGGTTTTCTATCGACGTCCCGGGCACCCGTACTGGCGGCTGCGGCAACCACTGAGCCCACCCCTCACTCACTGGTCGAGAAAAGCGCCCATCATTGACCGAGTTGTGGAAGCTGCTCGGGCGGCTTCGGGGAGAGCCGGGTTCCATGACGACACCGACGCCGCCACTACCCGACCCGACTCGGCCAGCCTATCGACGGCGGCACGCACCGAGTCGGCGCTTGGCCCATCTGGCGCCGGATAGTTAATAGCGGGTAGGTCGGCCGGATCGGCGACGTCCACATCAACATGCACGTAGATCGGTCCGGGACGCGGTTCGTCCACCGCGACCTGTTCGACGCTCTTCACCGTCATGCCGGATGCCGCAATCGCTTCGTCCTCGCCGGGGTCCAGGTCACGGCCATCAACGAGGACAATGTTCCCGTCTGCAAGCGGACGCATCCCAGTCGCTGTAACGATGGTTTGCTCACCCCTGCCGGTGATCATCGCTAGTGGCATGCCACCGAGGAAGTTCGATCCGGTGGTTTCCCAGGTGTTGAAATCCCCATGTGCATCGAACCAGTACAGCGTCGGGTCGATGCCCTTGCGTTGCAGACCTGCCAGGGTCCCGATCACCGATAGGCAGTCTCCGGCATAGACAATTGTGGGGCTGCTGGCGGCGACTCGTGTGGCAAGTTCGGCGTAGAGGGCGGCCATGCGCTGTTGCCCGACGTCGTCGGGTCCGACAGCACGGGATGTGTCGTAGTGGACTCCGTCGTGCGGCAGGGGTGGTTTGACGACCTCGGCGGGTTGGGGCACCTCGAAGGCGTCCATGAAACGACCGACAAAAAAGGGTACGGAGATGACGTGCATACCCACACGGTACCGCGTTGGTCTGCCGTTGATCTGCGACCCGACTAGGAATCCCGTTTTACGAGCCGCAGTGGCCGTTCGGTCTCCTCACCTGACTTTCGGGCCGTTCTTCGGCCCCTGCCCTTTCCCGCGAGGATGCGATAGAGGACGACGAACACTGCCAGGTTGACCAACACGAGCACCGCAAAGACATAGAGCGGATTCGCGACATCGGTACCGGTGCCTGCTGCGTGGATTGCGACGACCCACAGGAGGGGGAAGCTCATGAAGTGAATACCCCGCCAGGTTCGGCGCGAAAGCCGCGCCCGTATTGGGGCCCAGGATGTGAGCTGGATAGCAACCAGGAGATAGAGCCCCGCTACACCCCACGTCACCGCAGTCGTCCGCCACTCGGATGCGAAGGGCAGGAAGATGCTTGCTAGGTCGAAGTCGAGATAGGAGTCCGCTACGAGGCTGAAGATGTGGACCGCTACGAAGAAGATGGTGAGTCCTCCAAGCCAGCGGTGGAGATCGAGTAACCATGCCGCACGTTTTACAGGTTTGACGAGTTGGGTCGACAACATGATCCCCCAAACAAATGCCGCGACGAGAAGCACGGTGGCGACGAGCCCCGATGAACGTGAGAGAAACCACCAGATACCAGCGATCATCATGCTGCGAACCTTTCGAGGAGGGGTGTCCGCCAGACGAGTCCGTCGACGTCGACGAGTAAACCTTCAACGCCTGCCGACGTGAGGAAGTCAAGGGCAGGGATTGGATCGGCGGCGATCGCTGCTTTGCACAGCACTTCTGCCATCCATGCCTCTCCTGCAACTACCGTCGCGGACACGATTGAGGACTCGATCGGAGTTCCCGAGCGTGGGTTGATGAGGTGATGCATAGGGACACCGTCCTCTATCCATGTGTTCGACCGCACCGAAGACGTGCAGACACCACCGGCCTGGACACTTAACTCGAACACTGTCGATTCGGAATCGAACGGGTCTTCGACCGCCACGACCCAGCCCGAGGAGGCATTTCCCGCGACCCTGACGTCACCGCCAATCGCAACGATCGCCGCAGCCGCGCCTCGAGCGACGAGTTCGGTCGCGACCAGGTCCGCGGCAAGTCCCTTCCCGATGCCGCCCGGATCGAACCCGACACCGTCGCCGAGCCGTATGCGAGATGCAGTTCTGTCGATCTCGATTCCGGCTGGTCCCGGGGCGGGGCCGCTTCGGGCGGGTTGCGAGAGCTCGGTGTGGCCGGCAACGTTCGTGTGGCTGTCAACGTATCCGTTGGCCACGAGCGATGACAATACCGTTGGGTCGAACGCACCGTGCGTCAGTCGCCATGCTGATACCGCGTGGTCGACGAGCATGATCGTGTCCGGAGAGACCGTGACCCAGTCGGCAGTGAGGTTCATCAGCGAGATATCACTGTCGGGAAGGAATCTGCTCCAAGACCGTTCCAGTTCCTCGACGCGAGATTCTGCCGCGTCGAGGAGGTGCGCCGGGCCGTCGATGACAAGCACGACATCGCTGCCCATCGCCCGAAAGTAGGACGTTAGAGGGGCGGGTTCAACGACTGCCATTGCTTTTCACCACGACCCGGCGCCGGGGCTGGAGTACGATCGGTTGAGGAGTTGCCTGGGATACGGTCGCCCTGGATCCGGGGTCCACGACCGAGTCCCCTGCGACCGGGAGAACGATGCTCGGACGCGAACCGGCAACGGACCCCAGCTCTGCGACCGCGGGCACGACGTTCCCTCGTGCGACCGAGTTTGTGGCGGCCTGGGGGCTGCCGGCCACCATTGCCACGACGAGCCCGGCGGTCGCAGCGATGCTGAGACCCAGGGTCGTGGTGCGTGACCCTGCGGCCGCGTGAGGCCGCCTTGTCTTTGGGTCCTTACCGGTGGCGGCGGCCCTTGGTTCGGCGATCCGTTCAGTCGTCATTGTCCGTATACCCGTCGTCATCGTCGTAGCCCTCGCCGTCGTCGTCGTCGTATCCGCGTCCACTATTGGAGGCGACCAGCGATGTGAGGTCGTCGACCGCGGTTATGACAGTGCCGCTGCGGTCAAACCCAGCGACGAAACGAAGGACGGTGCCGTCAGCTCCGACGAAACCGATGTCGACGCCCGTGCCATCGAGTACCTGGGCGGTTTGCCAACCCGGGTTGGTGGTCACGTCAAGTACGGTCAGCATCGAGTTGTTGCTCGCCAGCGTCACGACACCCGCGTCTCCGACGGCGTACGCCTGCACCTCTCCTACCGGCTGAGAGGCGGCCGTTGTGTCGGTGGTCCCCTCGTTGTCCTCGACACGCAGGACCTGGGACGATGGTGCGGTTCCAAGGACGGTCGATGTGACGGTCAAGGCGCCGACGTCGCCCGTGTCGGTCCCGCTGTTGAGTATCCCGAGGTTGGCTGCGATCGCTGCCGTGGCGGCGAGGATGACAACCGCGATGGATGCTGCGGTGACGATTGATGTTCGATGTTTCATGATTCCTCCTGGAGGAGCTTCTTATTCAAGGACACCGTATCGAAGTCCGGGTGAGCAGAAGGGAAGACCAAGGTAAGGATCAGGTAAAGGTTCACCGCATCGCTGCCCTGACGTGGCACCATTGGGGAATGCGCATCTTGTTGGTTGAAGACGACATCGGCATTGCCGAGCCGATGACCGAAGGGTTACGACGTCTGGGTTACGACGTGACCTGGGTCAAGACTGGTCGCGAGGCGATTGCGGCGGACCCTCACGACCTCGTGCTGCTTGACCTGGGGCTCCCGGACTTCGACGGCGAGATGGTCACTGCGCGCATCCGAGAGACATCGCAGGTGCCGATCATTGTTGTCACCGCCCGCTCGGATGAGATTGACCGTGTTGCCCTCCTCGACCTCGGTGCCGACGACTACCTCGTGAAACCGTTCGGGTTCCGTGAGCTCACAGCTCGAATCCGAGCCGTAATGCGGCGTGTTTCGGACCGACCCTCACCACCCGAGGCGGAGGTCATCGTTGGACGCCTATCAATCGACGGTCGCACCAGGACCGTGAAGTTCGATGGGGCGGACGTCATCCTCACCCCGAAGGAATACGACCTCCTGTCCTATTTGGCAAGCGACGCCGGGGCGGTGCTGTCTCGCGACGAGATTCTCCGTGCCGTGTGGGATGAACATTGGTGGGGGTCGACCAAGACGCTCGATGTGCACATCGCATCGCTGCGGCGAAAGTTCGGCGACCCCGACCTGATCCTCACCGTCCGGGGTGTCGGGTATCAGCTGGCGGAACCAGCCTCGTGACGCGTCGACTGCTCCTCGGTTACGTCGCGATCGTGCTGGTGCTCGCCGGCTCGTTGGCGGTGCCGTTCGGTCTTGTCTTTGCGGAACGCCAGCGCGAGCAGTTCGCCGTTGCCCTCGAACGCGACGCGGTCGTGTTAGCCACCGTATATGAGGATGCCCTCCAGAAGCGGGTCGCGGTCGATCCTCAGGCTGCCATTGCGTACACCGAGCGAACCGGGGCCCGAGTTGTCGTTGTCGACCAGGACGGCATTTCGGTCGTCGATACCGCCGGTGGTGAACCGCAGCCGTTCACGAACCGGCCCGAGATCGTGACCGCACTCTCTGGTGGGCGTTTCTCTGGTGCGCGGTTCTCCCAGACCCTTGAGGCGGATCTCTTTGTCGGCGCTGTCCCTGTTGCTTCCGGATCACACGTGTACGGGGCGGTTCGTTTGACTGTGCTCAATCGGGAGATCGAGGCGCAGGTTCGACGCATGTGGTTGAGCCTCGGTGCGGTGGTCCTTGTGGCTGTTGGTGCGACGGCCGTTGTCGCGTTCGTCACCGCACGGTCGATCACGCGCCCCATTGCGGCCCTGCGCCACAAGGCGCTCCGCATCGCTGATGGTGACTTTTCGGCGGGTACGTCGATGGGGGATGCTCCACCCGAAGTGGCCGAACTCGCGGCGACGTTCGATGACATGGCGTCCCGTCTGGAAACGCTGCTCGAGTCGCAGCGGGCCTTCGTCGCCGATGCCTCACATCAGCTCCGCACACCCCTGACCGCCGTCCGTCTCCGCCTTGAGAACCTGGAAGCGACAGCCACGGCTGCAACGATCCGCGACATTGGTGAGATCGTCATCGAGGTCGAGCGGCTTTCCACGATGGTCGATCAACTCCTGGAACTGTCACGGGCGGGAGTCCAAGACGTTGATTCCGTCAACGTTGGCACGGTCGTAGATCAGCGTGTCCGCCTCTGGGAAGGGGTCGCCGCAGACAAAGGAATCACCTTGACCACCGACATGCGGATCATCGAACCTTGTTTCGCCGAGGTAATTCCCGGAGGCATGGAACAGATTCTCGACAACCTCATCGACAACGCGATTCGATACTCGCCAGAGGGCGGCACGGTGTCCGTGATGGTGAGTGGCCCAGCAAACGGGGCATGTGTTATCGAGGTGTCCGACACCGGACCGGGTGTGCCCGACATCGACCTACCGAGGATCTTCGACCGGTTCTGGCGTGGCGGATCCGGCCAACCCGGGACTGGTCTCGGGCTGGCGATTGTGTCGCACCTGGTGACACGGTCAGGGGGAACCGTGTCCGCCTCTCGGGCACCCACGGGGGGACTCGTCGTGCGAGTTCGTTTTGTCGCCGCTCTCACCACCGATGCAGTATCGACCACCCGGGAGGGCGAGTATGGACACGGAGCCTGATGTGACTGTGGAGTACGAGAGACGTGGCCGGGTGGCCGTGATCACCGTGAATCGGCCGGCCCACAAGAATGCTATCGATGAGGCGACGGCCCGAGCCCTCGGCGATGCTTGGCGACGGTTTTTCGCCGACGAGGAGGCCCACGTTGGTGTCCTCACGGGTGCGGACGGGGTTTTCTGCGCAGGTGCCGACCTCAAGGCGTTCGATCTCACCGATCATCCCGATGGTTGGCTCGGATTCACCCGCCTGGTCTCACCCAAACCGACGATCGCTGCGGTCGAGGGATACTGCGT
>JAADIG010000054.1 GCA_013151445.1 Actinomycetota bacterium | reverse complement strand
GCGCCGGTGTCGTGGTGCGACGCGCATCATCTCATCCACTGGGCGAAAGGCGGCGAAACCAACCTTCACAACCTCGTCCTATTATGCCGGACTCACCACACCCGCATCCACAAACTCCACCCTGGAGATAGCCCCCGAAACTATCTCCGCGACACCGGAAGGAGACACGAACCGCTGGCCCCCGACACCTGACCACCTGACTAGGTAGAGGCACCAGAACCGACCAGGACGATCCGAGACAACAGTTCGCCACGCCCCGACGGAAGGGTCGGCTATCGGTTGGTGTAGGTTTCTAGGGCCTTGTCGAGGTCGGGTTTGGTGACTGTGGCGGTGCTCGTGTCGCGGCGCAGGGCCTGGAGGGCGGCCTCTCGGAACAGGCCCGAGAGCTCGGCGAACGACAGGCCCTCGGTCGCTTCGACGAGCCAGTCCTCGGAGATGCCGTCTTCGAGGGGTACGTCGCTGATCCGGAGATACGCCCGGCGTGATTCGGGGGCGGGGAGTCCGAGTTCGAGGTGGACCTCGAGACGGCCGGGTCGCAACAACGCCGGGTCGACCAGGTCCCGCCGGTTGGTGGCCCCGATAACGAACACGTCGCCACGATCGACAACGCCGTCGAGTTCGGTGAGCAGAGCCGCAACCACCGAGTCGGTCACCGAGTTGTTTGAGTTGCCCCGAACCGGCACCAGAGCATCGATCTCATCGAAGAAGATGATCGACGGCGCCACCGCCCGCGCCCGTGCGAAGATCTCACGCACGCCGCGTTCGGACTCGCCGACGAACTTGTCGAGCAGCTCAGCGCCCTTGACTGGGAAGAATGCGGCGCCGGACTCGTTTGCGAGCGCCCGGATTACGAACGTCTTGCCGGTGCCCGGTGGGCCATAGAGCAGCAACCCCTTGGGTGCCTCGATGCCGAGCCGCTCGAACCGCTCGGGGTCCTCAAGCTGCCAGATGACGGTCTCGGTGAGGCGCTGTTTCACCTCGACGAGGTTCGCAACCCGCTCAAAACCGTACGACGGGATCTCTCCTAGTGACGCGGTGGTGAGTGACGGAGTCGTGTCCTCGACGGCGCGGGTGAGTAACTCCTGGGTCACGACACCCTCCCCGGCGGTGGCGAGCGCCGAGGCGTGCTGAACCGCAGCGACAATGTCGGCCGCAGAGAACCCGGCGGTACGGCCACCGAAATGCTCGTATTCGATGTCACCGGTCGGCACCTGCGCAAGCGCCGCACGGAACAACAATGTGCGCCGCTCGGTGTTTGGTGGTGGCACCGTGAGGGTGCGGGGGAGTAGCGGAGACGCGGCGACCTGGCCAAGCGCGGACGCCTGGGAAACACCGAGGACGGTTGCGACGCCGGGTTTGGCGGTGATCTTGTCGAGGAACCACCGCAGAATCGCCCCGACCTGGTCCCGGAACAGCCCACTGTCTCCCGAGATGCTGTCGAGCCGGTCAATGAAGATAACCGCCGGTCCCTGCACGGTTGTGACCGCAGTCTCGAGAAGCGTCAACAACTTGTCGGCCTTGAAAACCAGATCGACCGGAACCTCGTGGACAAACGCACCGGTCGCCTGGGCGGCGTCGGCGACCAACTCCGACTTGCCGCAACCGGTCGGGCCTTCGAGGATCACGCCCGCAGCGGCAGGGAGGCCCCAGGTGTCGGGGAGACGATCCGGTGAGGTCAACAAGGAGAGCCATCCGGTGAGCGCTTCTCGCTCCATGTCGAGACCCGTCAGCAGGGCCTGCGCTGTCGTGATGCTTTCGCCCTGCACACCGCCTGTCGGATGTTCGGTGAGTTGCTCGGTCTCGGCACCGACCTGATGAACCAGTGAGGCGCTGGTGATCAACCCGACACCGTTCGGCGTGACACTCTCCACAACGATGGTCCGGGCATCGTCCGGCGGCGTATCACCGTAGGCGGCTGATGCCTCGATGGCATCACCGTTCGAGACGACCCTTCCCTGCAACGACCGGGCCAACTGGCGAGTATCAAGCGGCTCGCCGCCAGTCACTCCGACCCGTTGCGCCGCACTGACCGCAACCCGGTCAACATCAACCGACGCCCCGAGTTCAAGACCAGCGTTGCGGCGCACGAGGGGACCCAGAGCCAGGCTCGAACCGGAGACATCGCCGGGCACTACCTTGCAGTGGGTGTTCCCGACACGGATGACACCGCCGTCGGGGAGCTTGAGGGCTGCCAGCAGGATTGGGTCGGCAGTGCCGACGGGGTCCGTGCCGTTTGTGATGACAAATCGCATCGCAACAGGCTACTGGACGCGGAGCAGCGTTACCCGGCGGCGAGGTGGTGTACTCGTGCGGCCGGATAGGCGAGAGGCTGGTCGGCTCCGAGCAGTCGGGTACCGTCGGCGGTGAGCCATTTCCACATGAGGAGAGCCTCGGCCTCGAGCGCCGGCGACGGAGGTGTTTCCTCAAGAGGCTCCGGACCGGCGGGTCGGCCGGTATACACGTCGAACGGTTCGTCACCGGACCAACCCGCCACGAACCTCCCGTTCTCGAGCAAACAACCCGACCCGTCGGCATGAACCGCACGAATCGTCCCCGCTCGGTGCAGTGTCTGCCAGATGCGCCGGTTCTCAAGGGTGTGGGCGAGCGATCGGTGACGGTCGCGTAGCGTCGCGGCATCCTCAAAGCGTGCGTTGCGGGCATGGTCGAGCATTTTTTCTTCAATTGGGGCGAGCAACTCGCCGGGCACATGCTCCACACCAGCTATCAGCCGCGACACTATCGGGTCGTACTCAGTGCGGGTCACCGTGCCGTCGCATGGACACACAGCAACACCGAGGTCCGCAAACCCACATGCGGCGGTGCGGCGGCCGCGACCGGTGCGGCAACGTCTGATCGGGACGGCATCCCACAATGCATGCAAGACAACCATGGCGGCGGGCCGCGAGCGGAATGGCCCAACCAGGAGACGTCCCGCGTCCTTCGGTGAGCGAACAACCGAAAGCCGGGGGAACTCTTCGTCGGTGAGCTTTATCCAGTGTGGCGACTTCGGCGGCCGCGAGCGGCGGTTGAACTTCGGGCGGTGAGCATGAATCAGTCGGAGTTCGGCGATCGACGCCTCCAGTTCGTGGCTGCACACCTCGTGGCTGATGTGGTCGAGTTCGCGCAGCATGTTTGTGATGGAACGTCGGGTGTCACCGTAGAAGTACGCGCGAACTCGGGTACGAAGATTCTTCGCTTTACCAACATAGATCACCGTGCCATCACGATCATGAAATCGATAGACGCCGGGCAAGCGGGGGAGTCCATCGGTGAGCGTGATCTTTGAATAGTGCGCCGACCCGCGTGCCGTGGGTAGCCGCAACAGATCGTCGAGGTGGGTGACACCGAGATCCCCTGCCCGGCCGAGGAGCTCCCAGAACACGTGGGCGGTTGCCTCTGCGTCCGCAAGCGCACGGTGGTTCGGTGTCGTCGGCGACCGAAAGTGGGCCGCAAGCGTGTCGAGTTTCAGGTTTCGTACATCGTTGCGGACGAGCCGCTTCGCAAGGCCGAGCGTATCGACGGTACGGTTGGCAAGCTTGCCATATCCGAGCGCGACCGCGGCCGCGTTGAGGAACGACATGTCGAAGCGGATGTTGTGTCCGACGATCACCGCATCACCGATGAACTCCAACAGCGACGGCAATGCCTCTTCGATACGGGGTGCGTCGACGACCATGTACTGGGTGATCCCCGTCAGGATGGTCACAGTCGGAGGGATGGGGGCATCGGGGTTCACCAACGTGTCGAAGGTCCCGGCGGGCTCCCCGGCGACGTAGCGCACTGCCCCGATCTCGGTGATCCCGTGAAGTTCTGGGGAGAGACCGGTCGTTTCTAGATCCAGCACGCAGAACGGAACCTCGTGCAGCGGGGCGCCAAGATCGTCAAACGTTCGTTGCCCCACCAGCGGCATGGGTATGGACTCCCGGGTCGAAGACCAAGATTCTATATCGAACAAACGTTCGATACAAGATGGATGCCGCATTCTCGCAACGAACTACGATTGGGGCATGGATTTTGCGGCCCGCGTCTATTTTGACTTTGACTCAAAGGACTCGTGGCGCCTGCACCAGATGTTCGCTCGGGCCGAATCCGAGGGATCGTGGATCGTTCTCGACTGGACTGCGTTCACCGAGCAACCACCGACCACCACGGCCAGTGCACGGACGATCCTGTCGTTTTATGAGTGGCTCCACCGTGCCGATCCCAAAGCAGCGGTCAGGTTTGTCCACATGGCGATGGTCCTACTCCATGCCGAGAAGGCCCCCGCCGAGGACCCGGATACTCTGCTGATCGCAGCGAAGGCCGCTGGTGTGGAGCCCGGCCTCTGTCGCCAGGTTGTCCATGACCGGCGCGGTGAGCTACTGCTGAGCCAGACGATGAAAGAGGCTCGCAGCCTCGGCGTGACTGCGGTCCCATCGCTCTACCGGGCGGGCGCCCCGCTCCATGTCGTCACGACACCCGTGGTGCTCGAAGGCAACGCAACGGACCGTCTTGCTGTCTTTGAGTCGATGCTTGCAGATGACGGACTCTGGTCGTTGAGTAAACCACCGGCGACGGACTAAACGCGACGCTTCCGGGGTCTACTGCCGTCGGCGGACAATCTCGAACATGAGAAGCGCGGCGGCGGTCGCCGCGTTGAGACTGTCGGCAGTACCAGCCATCGGAATTGCCACAGTCCCGGCACCCAGGCGCAGCACCTCCGACACACCGCCGTGTTCGGCACCGACCAGGATCGCGACCCGGTCACCAATGGGTCCCTCCCACAGCGTGGTGCTGGCCTCGGGGGTGGCGATGAGCAGGTCGATGGAGTTGCCATCGAGCCAGGCGGAGGTCTCTTCGGTCGTCGCGACCGCGATAGGTACGGCGAACAGAGAGCCCTGCGCCGCACGCACAACGTTCGGGTTGAAGACGTCGATGACGCTGTCGGCGAGAATTACCGCATCGGCTCCCGCACCATCGGCCGTGCGCAGGATCGCGCCAAGGTTGCCCGGTTTCTCCAAACCCTCGATCACAACGACGAAGGGGTTAGCGGGTATTGAGAGCCGGTCCAGATCAAGAGATGGTTGTTCGACCACGGCGAGCCATCCATCCGGGTTCTGGCGGTAGGACAGCTTCTCGAACGGTGCCTCGCCGACAGTCACCGACCTTACGGTAGTCGGCGGACTATCCGGGTCACCTGCCAGATCCGGGGCGATGATGAGCGTGTCGATGGCGATATCGAGCCCCGCCATCCGCTGAATTTCACGGAAGCCCTCGACGAGGAACAGACCCGAGGAGTTGCGATGTTTACGGTCTCGCAACGCCGCCCATGTTTTGATGCGGGGATTCGTTACGGCGGATATGTCGACTGTCATCGGCTACCAGCCACTCCCGCCACCACCGGAGAAGCCGCCGCCACCACCGAAACCTCCGAAACTACCGCCACCCCACGACGAGCCTCCACCGCCACCGGACGACCAGAAACCGCCGCCACCGCCCCAACCGGTCCAGCCTCCGGACGGCGAATCGGCCCACGATGCGTCGGCGTAGATGGGTTCCCAGCCATAGGATCCACGCCGGCCCTTGGTTGCAATCCAGTGGTAGTAGAAGAGCGTGAACGGGTCGAAGCTACCAAGCGAGCGGGGAATCGGCTGGCCGGTCCAGGTGTCGGTCTGTCCGCTCGTGCCGGCGTGCGCAAGCTCCGGGGCGAAGCGGTCCGCGTCTTCGACGCCTTCGTCGATGAGGGCACGGCGCTGGGCGACGTAGGCGAGCGCAAACGCCCGCGGACCGCGTGGATCGCTTGCGCCGAACGCCGCGGCGACGTCGGCGTACGATCCGGTGAGTCCGAGGTCGCCAAGGGCTTTGCGAGCAGCCTGCCAGTTGTCGACGGCGACCGCCGGCTCTAGTGAGATCGCGAGGAGTCCCGCGATAGTTGTCGCCCGGTCGGGTGGGATGTCGGTGGTGAGCATCCGGTCAAGGATGCCCTCGTATGCGCGAATGCCCTCGTCCTTGCGGCGTAGTAGCGCCGCCGCAATCGAGACCGGTATGCCCAGTTTGGCGGCCTGAGCCCGAACACGTTCTACTTCCTTGGGGGTGCGTAGCCCCGCCAATGCCATTTCAACCGATGTTGGGGCGTCGTGGCCTGCGTCACGCAGCATTGCGTAGGTAGAGGTGAAGTCGTCGATTGAGCGCTCGTCGTTGTTCATGATGAGTAATGCCGCAATCGCATCGAGGTCAAGGTTGTCGTCCTCAAGTCGTTTGCCGCGTTTCCCGAGGTCGGTGCGTACCCGAAGAAACCGTTCCTGGGCTTGGCCTACCGGGGCGCCGATGTCGGCGAGGGCAGCTGCGACACCTGGACGGGCCGGTGATTCGTCGAGGGTGTCGCGCAACTCACGGACGGTACGCGCCTTCGTCGAAGCGACCGCATAGGCAGATTCGACCTCT
>JAADIG010000040.1 GCA_013151445.1 Actinomycetota bacterium | reverse complement strand
CGTGCAATCGTGATCCCCGCCATGCCCCCTCCGACGATACAGACGTCGGTATCTACGGTCGCACCGTCTGGGATGGTCGTAGCGTCGATTAGCACGTGGTCATTCCCCTTCCGGAGTCTGGGTCTCAGTATCGGGCGAGTTGCCGGGCATGCTTGAGTTCTTTGCCGCCAGGAACAGTTGGTGGAGACGCTCCGTTGCCGCCGCCACATCGAGCATCGGAACGAGCGCCCGTGTCGCTGTCGCCATGGCCGCGTCGATCGCCGCTGCAATACTTCGTTCGGTGGTATCAGCATCAGCTGGTTCAATTACGTGGATTCTGGACTGGTCCGTCGCAGCATCGATCAGAACCAAAGGACCCCCATTACCGATGACGATCACCGGCGCCCCCGAAAGCATTCCCTCCGCAAGGGCAAGCCCACCCTCTTCCCGCAAGCCGGTATACAACGTTGCCCTTGCCCCGGCCATGAGCTTCTGGACTTCGTCTCGTGCAATCCGGCCGGTCGTTCGAACCTTCCCTTCAAGCCCGTACTCTTGGATCGCCGCCCTAACGGACTCAAGCTGGGGACCATCTCCGACGACGACGAGGCGGGCATCTGGACCGGTGTGTCGCATCGCCCTCACCGCGAGCAGTGGGGCCTTGCGCGACTCGACGGCGCCAACCCACACAACCTCGTCGTGTGGCGGTGCGTGCGGAGTCTGCGGAGCAACCGTGAACTCAGCGTGGTTTACCAGGGCGTCGAGTTCGTTGACTCTTCCAACCCTCCTCTGGGTACTTGGATTCTGGAACAAAGCCACGGTCGCCTGTTTCCACAGTGCTCTCGTGCGCGGGTGGAGAGCGGCGAGCCGTACGGAGAGTTGATCCAACCTCTCGGCAACAAGCCCTTTTCGGCTGAGGGTTTCGCGCAATGCCTTCGGTGTGACGACCGCGCCCCCCACGGGTCCCCAGACGACTGGAAGATTCAGACCACGAGCCGCCGACGGCAGCCAGTACACCGACCATGTTGCATGGTGGACAACATCGAAGTGCCCGGACGAAATGAGATCTCGTGCGACAGTGCCGGCGCGTGATACCCACCGACTGTACGCAACGAACCGGAGTGCCTTGTTGGGATGAAGCGGATCTGGAAAACCCGCACAGGGCACGTGGACGAACACGATCCCGGAATCGGGGTTCTCCTGCTGATAGCGCGTCAACTCAGCGGCGTCGGGCGTGGCGTGCAAAACCGTGACGTCGGCAAACTGCCGAACGGCTTCCAACAGGCCCCACCCGGCCCCGGACTCCGACCCTTTGTAGGGACTAAGGGAGTACGCAAACATCAAAACTCGCATAGTGGATTGGACATTAGCGAGCCGTCCCGGTCGGATGTAACCGAGTGCACGATGACACCTCGTCCAGACACCATGGCCCGTGGTACCATTCCACGGGCGAGTGGCGGAATTGGCAGACGCGCAGGATTCAGGTTCCTGTGAGGTAAAACTCGTGGGGGTTCAAGTCCCCCTTCGCCCACGAGAACGCCTGCGGCGTTCCTTGGGAGTTACCTCGTAGCTCCGGAACCCTCTTTCGTAACTCCGGAACATTTTTCGGTTGGGAACCTCGCAGGCTCGATTCTTGGGTGTGCGGCTTACTGCACGTAATCGTCGATTTCTGCGAGAAGGACGGCCTTGGCGTCATCGGCAAGAAACGTCGCTTCGATCGAGTTCCTCGCCAACAAGATGAGGTCATCGCGATCGAGATTGAGTGCATCGGCGATGGCGAGATAGTTGTCGAGGATATACCCACCAAAATAGGACGGGTCGTCCGAGTTGATTGTGACCCTCACACCCTGGTCCAACAGCTGTTTCAGGTTGTGATCCCGGAGATCGGGAAACACTTGTAACTTCTGGTTCGACAGCGGACACATCGTGAGTGGAATACCCTCGGCTACCAGACGAGCGACAAGGTTTGGGTCATCGGCGGCACGCACACCATGATCGATACGCTCCACGTGAAGTATGTCGAGCGCCGATCGGACATAGTCAGCCGGGCCCTCCTCCCCGGCGTGAGCCACAAGGCGAAGACCCGCAGCCTTGGCCTCGCGGTAGGCGTCAACGAAGAGCTCCGGTGGGTTCCCCGCCTCGCCAGAATCAAGCCCCACCGCGATGAATCTGTCACGCCACACAAGTGCAGCGCGCAGCGTCGACACGGCAGACTCCGGTGGTAGGTGCCGCAGGAAACAAAGGATGAGCGACGTCGATATTCGGTCCGCATATCGGTCTTGTGCCGCTGCAAACCCGGTGAAGACGGTCTCGATAGCAATACCGCGCTCCGTGTGAGTCTGCGGATCGAAGAAAATCTCCGCGTGTCGCACCCCATCGGCAATCGCACGATCGAGATACGCCGACATGAGAGCACTGAAGTCCGACGCTGTTACCAGCACCGATGCGCCTGCGTAGTACACGTCCAGGAAACTTTGCAGGTTCTCGAACTCGTAGGCGGCGCGTATCTCCGCCACGTTGGCGTAGGGGAGCGTGACGTCGTTGCGCTGGGCAAGGTCGAACATCATCTCGGGTTCCAATGTCCCCTCAATGTGCAGATGGAGTTCGGCCTTTGGGAGCCCCCGCAGGAACGTTTCCACGTGTGCCTCCTTCCAAGGAATCGCGGACCCGGCGATCGTCGTCAACCGCGTCGGTCAATGACGCGCTGGGCCTTGCCCTGGGAGCGGGGGATAGCACCGACATCACCGACGTCGATGATTGTCGAAACCCCAACCAGCGACTTGATGTGATGGCGGAGCCTCTGCGCGATCTGTGTACGAGAATCTTCACAGAGATCACGTGCCTCCGGAGTGATCTCGACGAGGACCTTCACAACGTCGAGATTGTTGTCTCGGGTGACCTCGATCTGATAGTGCGGTGCCAACGCTTCAATCTTGAGAACCTGCTCCTCGATCTGTGTGGGGAAGACATTCACCCCGCGAATAATCAACATGTCGTCGCTGCGGCCGGTGATCTTCTTCATACGTCGCATGGTTCGTGCCGTACCGGGGAGCAACGTTGTGAGATCACGAGTGCGGTATCGGATCACCGGGAAAGCCTCCTTGGTCAGCGACGTGAAAACGAGTTCGCCCTCCTCACCGTCGGGTAGCACTTCACCGGTAACTGGATTGACGATCTCGGGAAAAAAATGGTCCTCCCAGATGGTCGGGCCGTCCTTGGTTTCGAGGCATTCTTGTGCGACCCCTGGCCCGATGACTTCGGACAGGCCGTAGAGGTCGACAGCGTCGATCCCGAGCCGGCTCTCGATCTCGGACCGCATGGCATTGGTCCACGGTTCGGCACCGAAGATTCCGATCTCCAGGGAACTCGCCCGTGGATCGAGACCCTGCCGTTCGAATTCGTCTGCGAGATTGAGACAATATGAGGGTGTGACCATGATGATGCGCGGCTTGAAGTCCTGGATGAGTTGGACCTGCTTCTCGGTCTGGCCACCCGACACCGGGATAACGGTGCACCCGAGCCGTTCGGCGCCATAGTGGGCACCGAGACCTCCCGTGAAGAGGCCGTAACCGTAGGCGATGTGGCAGATATCTCCCGGACGCCCGCCGGCAGCGAATATGGAGCGGGCAACCAGTGTTGCCCACATGTCGATATCGCCCTGGGTGTAACCAACGACGGTCGGTTTACCCGTCGTGCCACTCGACGCGTGAATCCTGACTATCTGATCACGCGGAACTGCAAACATGCCGAAGGGGTAGTTATCTCGCAGGTCAGCCTTCGCCGTGAACGGAAACTTGCTGAGATCTGCCAGCGACGTGACCTCGCTTGGATGGACACCATGGTTGTCGAAACTCGTGCGGTAGAAGTCGACGTTGTCGTAGGCGTGTTGCAAGGACCAGCGCAGCCTCTCAAGCTGGAGGGCATGTAGCTCGTCGACCCCCGCCGTCTCTATCGGCTCCCAGGCGGTGTCAATCACAACAGCGATACTCCTAACTTATCGTTCCCACAATAGACCGCTCGATCTGCCCGTGGTCTGTTTTCTCCGTGTTGTGGGAGGATGACTCAGATCCTGTCGTTCTTCGCATCCGAACGGGTTTCCCGTAGACTCGCAGCGGGTTGCAGCGGATTCCCCACAATCCCCGTCCACCCGAATGTCCCGTCAGAAACAAGGCTCCATGGCGTACAACGGTTACACCCCCTATCGCGGCGAACGGCGTCGTCGCCGAATACTGTTGCTGGTCATCTTTGCGACCCTGATTGGCCTGTTCTCCCTCGCCGTGCGGTCACGCTCGGAACAACGCGACGTGTTGGAGTATGTATCGGTGGCCCGCGAGACGCTTGTTGAGCACCGGGAGATCGCGGCACAGGTCTCGACGCTTCTTGTCGACATTGACGGATTGGAACGCCAGGTCGTACTCGACAAGGTCCAGAGCCTGTACGAACGTGCGCTCGCGGCCGATGCAAAGCTTGCCGAGGTTCCGATCGCCCCCGAGGTGGCGGTGCTCAGCGGTTACGTAACGGTGGCTACGTCATCGTGGACAACTGCGGTCGGTGCCCTCGACGAGGCGTTCCTTGCATCCGTTGACGACGCTCAGGACGCCCTGGTAGGTGAGCGGCTGCTGGCGGCAGCATTCGAAGAACTCAAGGTCGGTGACAGGGCGTATGCGAACGTCGCACAGCG
This sequence comes from Actinomycetota bacterium, assembly GCA_013151445.1. GTDB lineage: Bacteria > Actinomycetota > Acidimicrobiia > Spongiisociales > UBA5794 > BMS3BBIN02. Next base: position 23,848 of record JAADIG010000040.1, on the reverse strand, counting down.
CCTCATTCCCATCTCCGACGAATACTCGGTGAATGAGTTTCCCTTGTTCACGTATATCAACCCCGAACAGATCAACACCTACGATGCCAAACTGACCGCTATTCGACTCCGTCAGTTCCGCCAGCTTGCCGAGTATCGGGACGTGAGACTCAGCGTCACCCTCGACCCGCTCCCTGTTGCCGAGCAGAACGGCGTATCCGTTATCCCGTTTGGCGAGACGTTCTCTGCTTCCGTGGTCGTGAGTAACAACGGCAACCTCATCGAAAACAACATCGTCGTAACCCTCACGATCACCGAGATCGCTGGAGAGTTCGTGCTGCCGGTATCGCAGACGATCGATCAACTGCTTCCCGACGTTTCATCGACTGTTGTGTTCAACGACCTGCCACTTCTTGCGGGACAACTCTATGAATTGGTCATCGAGGCACCCGTCGCAAACGACAACGATCCAGCCTCCAACGAATGGCGATTGTTCTTTCGAAGGAATGCTGGCGAATGACGATCGAACTCACAATCGCGATCGTAGCGTTAGCAGTTGGCGTCGCTGCATTCGTGCAAAGTGTCGTAACGACCCGCAGGATCGATGGCGTGCCGGACGATGAAGGCATCACCACATTCTTGAAACGAGTGGACAACGAGATCGGGTCGGTGACCTCCCGCCTCAACGATCTTGAGCCCCGGCTTCGCTCCGTGGAGACCCGACTCCCGCTTGCGATCGCTCGAACCGCCGTTATCGAGTTCAACGCCTACGGGGATATCGGTGGCAACCTTTCGCGTGTCGTGGCCCTGCTCGACGAGAGTGCAACGGGACTGGTCATCACACTTCTCGTTGGACGAACCGAAACACGGTTCTTTACAAAACAAGTGCGAAACGGCAAGGGGACAGAGACACTCTCGGATGAGGAAAGCCAGGCCATCGCCACCGCAATCGCACCCCGGTAGCGATCGCGACGCGAGTGATGACGGCAACGCCGGAGATTATCTCGGGACGCCACGTGGCGAGTAGAATCGCTCCATGCTCGATGTAGCCCACCTCCGTAACGAACCCGATCGGTTAGCTGCCTCGCTTGCACGGCGCGGCATCGAAATTGATCTCGATGAGCTCGCAAGCCTCGATCGGAGCCGTCGCTCGGCGCGAGTGCGTGCCGAAGATTTACGCGCACAACAGAAGGCATCCGGGAAAGAGATCTCCCGGCTTCAGGGTGACGAACGGGCGGCCGCGATCGAGAGTGCCGGCAAGCTCTCCGAAGCGTACAAGGCAGCGTTGGGCGAGGCCGACACTCTCGACGATGAGTTCAATGCCGTGTGGGTCACATTGCCGAACCTGACGGACGAGACCGCCGCAGATGGCCTCACCGAGGATGACAACGAAGAGATCAAGACCTGGGGGACGATCCCCGTGTTCGAGCCAACGCTTGACCATCTCGCCATCGGTGAGGCACTCGACATTGTTGATGTGGAACGTGCCTCCAAGGTATCGGGGAGCCGATTCGGATTCATCAAGGGTGGGTTGGTCCGGCTCGAGTTAGCGCTCGTGCAGTGGGTGTTTGATGAACTCGAACCGTATGGATTCCGGCCCGTGATACCACCCGTTCTGGTGCGCGAACATGCGTTGTACGGAACCGGGTTCTTCCCCGGCGACAAAGAGCAGGTGTACTCCGTCAACGAAGCCGACCTCTTTCTTGTGGGGACATCGGAGGTCCCGCTAGCGGCCATGCACGGTGACGAGATCTTCCCCGAGGAGGATCTGCCGATCCGATACGCCGGGTTCTCCACCTGTTTCCGGGTCGAAGCCGGCACCTACGGTAAGGACACCCGAGGCATTTTTCGCGTCCACCAGTTCGACAAGGTCGAAATGTTCTCCTTCTGTCACCCCGACAAATCTCAGGCCGAACATGACTTCTTGCTTGCGCGCGAAGAAAGTCTCGTCCAGCAACTCAACCTGCCGTACCGGGTCGTAAACGTCGCCGCAGGAGATCTCGGATCGTCGGCTGCGAAAAAATACGACATCGAGGCCTGGTTCCCGGGGCAGGGCCGGTACCGTGAGATCACCTCAACGTCGAACACGACCGACTACCAATCTCGCCGACTCAAGATTCGTTTCAAGGGTGATACGGGCAACCGGCTCGTACATACACTCAACGGCACCGCGATCGCCATGGCTCGTATGTTGATTGCGATTATGGAGAACAACCAGCTTCCCGATGGCACAGTCTCCGTTCCCGAGGTTCTTCGCCCGTACTGCGGACTCGAAACCATTACGGGATAGTGGCGACCCATGTCGGCTGAAGTGTTCTCCGGTATTGCGGGAAGTTACGACCGTATCAATAGGATTCTGTCGCTTGGCCAAGATCAGAACTGGCGCCGCAGGGTGGTCGACGAACTCCCCTCGGGGCGTATCCTCGATCTCGGTGCAGGTACCGGTGCCGCCAATGAGATCTTTGGTTCCCGTTCACTTGTCGGGCTGGACCCCGCACCCGAAATGCTGGCCCTCAACAGGGCCGACCACCGTGTTGTCGGATTCGGCGAGTATCTGCCTTTCGCCGACGCTACCTTCGATGCGGTGTTCTCGGCGTATGTCGTCAGGAACCTGGCATCGGTTGCCGCGACCGTCATCGAGATCGCTCGTGTCCTGAAACCGGGGGGAGCGGCTGGCATCGTTGACCTTGCTCGTCCCCAGAACAAAGCCGCCGCAACTATTCACCGGATGGGTTCGGCCGTCACCCTGCACACGGTCGGGTTCCTCGTCGGGGCACATAGTGAATACGCATACTTGCATCGCAGCCTCGACAAGTTGCCCCGGCCCGAAGTTCTGTACGCCGACCTACCCCTGACAATTGAGCGGGTGTGGAGGATGGGGCCGCTCGGTTTCGTATACGGAATCATTTTACGAAAGCCGCAGTGACCCGTCGACGGCACGGCGAATCGGCGACGTTATGTGCGCCCCCGCCGTCGAACGTAACGTGTCCGGCGCTTCCGGCGTTTCCTGGCTCCCACCGAGCGCTCCCACCACACCCGAGACTGACTGCTTAGGGCTGCTTCCTTCCGGATCTGACCCAATTCACAGCGCCTCGCCGTGGCGGGACCCGATGCTCAACACCACGTCACGCCGTGCTGCCCGAACAGCTACGCCCTCGGGCGGGGATTCGGCCTCGCATGAAGAGGGTTTCGAGAATAGGGCACCCCTAGCGCCCCGCCTAGCACGAGGCTGCATGGTAGGTGAAGTGGCTAGCTGTGTGGAATCGAGTGCCCGCAACCCTCTCGGGGCAGCGGAACGTCCGTTAGGCGATTCGGCGCATCAGGGTTTCAAGTGGGCCGCGCTGGTGAGTGGTTCGCCACATCGTCGCCAAGGGCACCGAGATAGCGAAAAAGACAATCGCAGTAACCACGGCGAAGTCGACCGTCTTACCGTTCAGCGGAGTGAATATCTCGATGATGGCGAGACCAGGCACGATGTGGGCGATGTAGAGCGTCAGGGCGAGTTGCCCGGTCGCGACGAGTGGGTGAATACGGGTCTGGTTCCGTACCGCAATCCGGTCCCCCCAGCCGAGGCAAGCGGTGATCGCAGCGAAGGCACCCGACGTGCCAACAACGAGGTACATGGGTGTTGGAGGCAGGATCGAAGGCACGAGGAGGAAACCCGCACCGGGGTCCGGATTCGCCAGAGTGGCGGGCTCGCCCCCAATCCAGCCGATGATCAGACCGACCATGAAGACGACCAGTGAAGCGCGCAGGATGGTCCTGCGCACGGCCATGTTGTGCAAGTCCTGGCGGCCAAACCAGATGCCCGCAAGATAGAACGCGACCCATGGGATGGCCGGGTGGAATCCGTTCAAGAGCTGGCTTCGAACAAAGCCATCGAGTCCGAAAATACCCTCGTAGTCCAGGGTATCGAGATTCCAATTGATGAAGTAGTCCACCGCCGCCAGGTGGATCAACCCGGCCAGGGCGAATAACCCCGACGCCCACGCGAGAACCCGTGTTGATGAGAAGAGAAAGAACGAGCCGACGAAGAGGTAGATGCCGTAGAAGTGAAGGATATCGGCTGGCCACACGAAGAAGAACAACCACCCGACAACATAGAGGAACAGGGCCCGCTTGCGCAGTTCCACCTGTGATGCCCGTTTCTCGGCTGCGCCTGCGTTACGTGCCCGCCTCGAACCGAGCGAAGCACCGACCCCGGCGAGGACGACAAAGAGGGCGGCGGCCTTGCCCTGGATGAACTGTTCCAGGTAAACCAGGGGGCTCGGGGTCGCGTTTTCGAGCGGTGCCATGACGACTGCATAGTTGACCATGACCATGCCGAGAATGGCGAACGAGCGGGCGATATCGATCCCGAGGAGGCGGGTCGTCTTCCGTGACGTAACAGAATGAATGTTCATTCCGTCCATACTGTGGCATAATGTTGCCCATGTCAACCCCCCAATCCAAAGAGGCCGCTCTCATCGACTCGGTAATCACCGTTGTCGGAGAAGTTGGACTCGAGACGGTGTCCATGGCGCAGATCCTGGAACACGCGGGTGTAGGTGCCGGGACGGTTTATCGATACTTCGATGGTAAGGATGGGCTCTTGCTCGCCGCCTATCAGCGCTGCGAACTCAATCAGCTCACTGCATGCTCAGAGGGGGATAGCCGGGATGGCCCGTGGCCGGAGCGTGTTGAAGCCATGGCCGGCCGGCTCTTGAAATTCCTCGTAGAGAACCCCGATCAGGCGTCCTACATCGATCAATACGCCGTCTCCCCAGTCACAAAGGGATCATCCGAGCGTGAGGTGATGGCCTCCTGGGCGGCGCTTGTGGTTTTCTTCGGCGAGGGGGTCGCCAAACGTTATTGTCGCGGACTTGGCGTTCATGGTTCTATTGCCGCGACGTTTGGCATGGTCGGCGGTGTAGCCTTCGAAATCCGCTCGTCCGATCTCACCCCGAAGGCAAGACTGCTGAAGGCAGTACCGCGTGCGGTCCGGGCGATGTTGTGCGGTGACAAGTAACCGGGCAACGCTGCTGTGCGCCGTCCCGGACTGTGACGGTAGTCTCGGAGCCAGCAAGAAGGAGTACCAGTGGAGACATTCAGAGGCATCGTTCGGCCGAACGAGATAGACCAAATGGGGCACATGAATGTCGCGTATTACGTCGACAAGTTTGACCACGGTTCGTGGGGGTTCTTCGGGGAAATCGGTATGGACGCCGCGTGGATGGTCGAGCACCATCGAGGCATGATGGCGGTCGATCAGCACATTAAGTACCGGGCCGAACTGGTTGCGGGCGACCGGGTTATTGTCACGACGGACGTCCTTGGTCTTACTGAAAAGACCATTCGAATCCTTCACACGATGACCAACGTCGGGACCGGTAACGTTGCCGCGACGGCTGAGATGGTTGCCGTATTCGTCGACCTCGACAACCGGTCCGGGCTCCCTCTTCCGCCCGACGTGCGCGCCGTTGTAGAGAGGCTTCGCGATACCAAGTAGCTCTCGATCCACCTTTGTCGTGTGATTCGGGATAGGCTTGGCGGCCCGCCCCGAGTAGAGACTCCCCATGCCCATCTCCGCCTATCTCAAATCGGTCCGCTCCAAGGTCGGGAGTGAACTGTTGCTCATGCCAGCGGTGGGAGCTGTCATTCATAACGACGAGGGCCAGATGCTCATCGTTTATACAACAGATGAGATGTGGGGAACACCAGGTGGTGGTGTTGACCCGGGTGAGCAGCCCGCCGACGCGGTGGTTCGCGAAGTGTTCGAAGAAGTCGGTCTCACAGTCGTACCCGAGCGTGTTCTCTCGACCCATCTCCATCACGTCGCCTACCCCAACGGTGACTCCGTCGACTACACGGTGACGGTATTTCGGTGTCACGCACTCGACGATGAACTTACCGCTCACGACGGTGAGGTCGTGCGGTGGGAATGGGTCGACCCGGACGAGGCGGTTCGGCGCGGACTGGTTATTGATCCGACCGTACTGCGGCCGAATTACGACGGACCAACGACCTTCCGGATGTCCTTCCCGTCGTAACGACGGAAATGTATTGATTTCGGGAACTTTCCGCGACAGCCCGTCGTCTCACCCTATATGCGGGGGTTTAGACGATACGCAGGAAGGGCACGGGTGGGTGCGGTCGCACTCCTTGTATTTGCGGCGTCTGCGTGTACTTTTGCGAACGAGCCATATCAGATTCCGGCTGACCTCCTCCCCAAGAACACCACAACCACGAGCGCGGCTCCAGCAATTCCGGCTTGTGTCCAATCTCCTCGAGGCAGTGCCGCCGATGCGGTCATGGGATATCGAATCCTCTCTGCCGACGGGGGTTTGTATACCCTCTCGCTGCGAACCGGAGTGAGCACCAAGGTCGAAGTTCCAGATGGTGGTTCCGAGATTGCCGATCGTCCGAGCCTTGCTCCCATTCGCTCTGCGGTGTACGGAATCGCGCCCCAACAGAATGTCTTGATTGACTACGTGTCCACGACATCTGTCGGCCTGGATCTTGCGGGATGGACGCTGCCCCAAGATGGGTTGACGCCGATTCTCGGATCATTTGATGAGAGGGTCCTGGTCGCTCTTGAGAAGACCGATACCGAAACGGGCCAGGACACGGCGGGCGTCGGCGCCGTATCGTTGGACGGGGTGCTTGCGTGGGTTGTTACCACGGGTATCTCACAAGAGGACGTGCCACCGGTGCGGCCGTCCTACGTCCTTGTGAATGCGATCGAGACGATGATGATCATCGTGGGTGTGACCGAGGCGACCCCCACCGGACAATATGCCTCGCTGACACTTGTCGAGACCGATGGCACCGTTGTTGGCTCGGATACAGCCTGGCCCCGGGAAGGCTCGACGATCTTGGGTTGGCAGGATAACGAGACGGTTGTCATCGAAGATGTCGCTACCGGCCTTCGCGTCGTGGGTCGTCCATTCGCCGCCGAGACCGAGCCGTTCGACACGTTCGCTACCGTCGACTCGGAGGACCTGCGTCTTGCCGGTGACGGTCGCAGTGCCCTGGTGATGAGCGATTCGTCGCTTTCGCTCGTAAACGCCGCGGGGGTCACAACCTGGACTGCAGCAGTGACCTGTGATATCCAGATCTCTCGATAACAGCCGAGTATCAGCCCTGGTTTGCGAGCTTGCGTTGGGCCATGCCATTGAGGACTTCGAGCACGACTCGGTTCGCCATGAACGCTGTGATCTGCCCCGGTCCGTCATACGGCGGCGAAACCTCGACTATGTCAACACCGAGCACCGGAAGCTCGGTCGCCAACCTTCGGACAGTGTCGAGCAGTTCGCGCGACGTGATGCCTCCGGGTTCTGGTGTTCCTGTCCCCGGTGCGAAACCCGGGTCAACAACGTCGACATCCACCGAGATGAAGATGCCTTTTGTTTCGGCATCCGTACACGCCTGGACGGCGTCGTCGACGACCGGTCGAAGACCCCGTTCGGCGATCTCGGACATGAGGAAAGTGCGCATGTTCTGTTCACCCATCCAGGCAACGACGTCCGGGTTTGGCCAGTAGCCCCGGAGACCGATCTGGACGAAGCGGTTTCCGGGCACCGCACCCGATTCGATGAGTCGGCGCATGGGGGTGCCGTGGCCGTGAAGTTCGCCGTAGTGGTCGGTTCCGGTATCGGCATGAGCATCGAAGTGGACAAGACCGAAACTGCCGGCTCCGTGGGTGCGGGCGAGACCTGTGCCGTTCCCGTAGGTGATGGAGTGGTCGCCGCCGAGCACGATCGGGATCGCGCCTTTTGCCGAGATCTCAGCGACGGCGTCGGCGAGTCGGTCGAGTGACTTTTCGGTGAAACCCGGTGGCAGGGCGAGGTCGCCGATGTCGACGACCCTGAAGTGCTCGAATGGGTCTATCCCGGTGGGGAGGTGGGGACGACGGGCGTTCGAGTCGAGGTAATCGGCCTCGCGGATCGCCTTCGGCCCGAAGCGGGTGCCGGATCGGTAGGTGGTCCCCCAGTCGATCGGTGCCCCGACGATCACAACATCCGCATCGCCATCCCCGAGATCCTCCAACGCCACCGCCGGAACTCCCGCATACGTGTTAAACGCTCCAAAACGCCAGATATCACTCACCAAGAACCCTCACTTCCCAACCGGAGAGAGGCTAGTCGTCGCCCGTTGATTACGCCGCATGGCGAGGGTCGCAGGGTTCAGTCCAGTTGTGGAATGATCAGGTTGTTGATGAGGTCCAGCTGTGCCGGATCGTCGTGTGTTGGACCAAGAACAACATATTCGCATCCGGCGGACCCGAGGTCGTTGAGCCGGGCCACAATCTCGTCGACAGACCCGAATAGGTAACACTTCTCCAAATGTTCTGGTGAGCGGTGCGTGCCCATCACGTCCCGGAAATGCTTGTGTTGGATTTCGCGGGCCTTTTCACCGTCGGAAGTATCGACGATGTACGTGAAGTTTGTATGCGAGAACCGTGGTGTCGGAGTGCCAAGCTCGGCTGCCCTGTCCTGAATGATCTTCCAGTCCCTTTTGACCCATTCTTGGGATCCCGAGCAGCGCGAGATCCACCACTGAGCCCGCATGATCCGGTTGAGGACGGTTTTCGCCATTCTGGGCACATCGTTGAATTCATCGTCAGGCACCCGGGCACCACCCGCAACCCAAAGATCCGGCAGTTTCTTCGGACGCGGTTCGATCGTGATGTTCTCAAACTGATAGAACTCGCCCGAGTAGCTGGCAACCTCGTTCGTGAGCAGCACGTCGATGGCATCCAGGATCTCGTCGGTACGCCGGCCACGCTCACTCACATCGGTACCTGTCGACGTGAACTCCGGTGGATACCATCCCGGTCCGACCCCGAACTGGTAGCGGCCCCCGGTCAAGAAATCGATCGTCGCAATTTCCTTTGCGAGTACAACGGGATTCCGTAGAGGCAACACGAGAATACCGGTACCGACCCATACGTCTGGTGCGACCGCGGCCGCCCAGGTGGTCACTGTGAGGGGTTCAAGCCAAGACATGCCATAGAGACCGCCAGCATCCAGAAGGTGGTCGATCGTCCATAGATCGATGCCGTACTCGTTGGCCTTTCGCGAGAAGAGGTCTACTCCCTCGTGGACCCTTTCATATGTCAACCCCTTGTAGGTGTAGGACGGTATCCAGGCCCCGACTCTCATCACATCTCCTTGATCTGGCTAATATGTGTATCTGACACTTGTTCGAGCATGTGTTTCATTGCGAAGTTGCGATGAATGTCCATTACGCGGATCACTTCCTCGGGATCTCCGGTCTGGCATGCGGCGATGACCGATTCGTGTTGGTGGAGCGCCTCGCGGGCCCTATCACCGTCTTTGAACATGTAGAGAACACGATGGTGGTCAATGTGATCCCAGTACCGGGCGAGATCGGCCTCGAGGATGTGGAGACCAGCGGACCGGAAGGGTACGAAGTGCAACTCCCGGTGGACCTGTGCCTTGCGGACCATATCATCCGAATTCTCTAGGGAGACGAGTTCGGCATAGAGGTCCTGCATGAGGGCAATTTCATCATCGGTGATGACCGGGATGCCCCTCATTAGCGCCTCGTGTTCGAGTAGTCGCGCAAGGAGATCGATTTCGGCGACATCGCTGCTGTTGGGTTCCGGAACCCAGAACCCACGACCAGGTTCGGACTTCAACAAACCACTGCTGCTGAGTACTTGGAGAGCTTCGCGTACCGGGACGGGACTCACCCCTAGGCGAGCGGCGAGGTCCCCTTGATTGACGCGTTGGCCCGGCCTGAGCTCACCCTGCAGGAGGAGGCGTCGCACGCTCGTCACTACCCATTCCTGCATGCTCGGCGGACGACCTGCGTCGCTGTTGTCGCTTGCTCGCGCGGCCGCCCGGTTCGGTGGTGTCATCGTTTTGTCCCCGTCTACATAATATTTGTTTGACATTGTTCAATAATAAATATTATATTCGCTGCCGTGAAGAAAGCAAGTAAGTCGGGCACTGTGGCAATGGGAAGGTTCCAGTCGTCGTCTGAGCACACTCGGACTGCAGCTGAGGTCTAAACATGAAGCCAGCACCGTTCGCCTACCACACACCATCGACGATCGACGAGGCGACGGGAATGCTTGCAGAGCTTGGAGATGACGCGACGTTGTTGGCCGGCGGCCAGAGCCTTATCCCGCTGATGAACCTCGGCCTGGCCCGCCCCAACAACGTGATCGACCTGCGTCGCATTGCTCCGCTCAACGGCTTCGACACCACCGGTGATGGGCTTGTGATCCGCGCCATGGCGACCCAGCGACAGGTCGAAACATCAGAAACTGTCAAGGCCGAGGCTCCGCTGGTCGCAGATGCGTTGACCATGGTGGGCTTTCGCCCGACTCGAACCCGGGGAACAGTCGTGGGAAGTCTGACCCACGCCGATCCGGCGGCCGAGCTGCCGATGGTTGCTCTTGCTCTCGATGCAAAACTACGTCTCGTGAGTCGGGATCGTGAGCGCACAGTCTCAGCAGATGACTTTTTCATCTCCTACTTCACGACCCAGCGACAGCCGAGCGAACTTGTCGTGGATGTCCTGTTCCCGAACCGGTTCAAGGGTTGGGGTTTCGCAGAGTTTCGGAGACGCACGGGAGACTTCGCAATCGTCGCAGCCGCGGTCGCGGTAGAGACGTCGGGGGAGTACCGAATCGCTCTTGGTGGCATCGCTGATAGGCCGCTGCGTTGTACATCTGCGGAGGAAGTTCTTCGTGACCAGGACGTCGACCAGACCCTCGCTCAGGCCGCCGCCGAGGCCGCCGCCGAGGCGGTGGACCCCCTGGGAGACATTCACGCTTCGCCAGACTTCAAACGACGCCTTCTCATTCCGATCGTACGGACGGCCGTACTCGATGCCGCACGGCGGGGGAGGGACAATGGTTGACGTTACCCTCACAATCAACGGGACCACGGTCTCTCGCTCGACGACACCACGGCGGCTCCTATCTGACTTCATACGTGAGGACCTTGGTTACACGGGGACCCACGTCGGCTGCGAGCATGGTTATTGCGGGGCGTGCACAATTCTTGTCGATGGCGAGCCAGCACGGGCATGTCTCATGCTTGCGGTTCAGGCTGATGGACTCCAGTTGGAGACTGTCGAATCTCTCGCCCCCTCGCCCGACGCGTTGCACGAGATTCAGCAGGCGTTCCAGGACAACCATGGTCTGCAATGTGGTTTCTGTACGCCGGGGATGCTCATGACGGCAAAGGCGCTCCTTGCCGACAACGCCACCCCGACCGAAGAAGAAGTTCGTGAGCAAATCGCCGGAAACTTGTGCCGCTGTACCGGATACAGCCAGATCGTCGACGCAATCCTTTCCGTTGGTCCTGTTGTTAGGGAGACGCCGTGACCATTCGCGAGACGAACCCGAGGCATTTCGGATCTCGCGCAGCGCGGTCTGAAGATCCGCGATTCCTGACCGGGCAGGGTCGGTACGTCGCTGATCTCACGAACGTTGGAACGGTTCACGCTCGGTTTGTGCGCTCTCCCTTCGCACACGCCAAAGTGATATCCGTGGAGACCAGCGAGGCCCTAGCGACTCCAGGTGTCCTCGCTGTCTTCACCGGATCCGACTGGGCCGATATCGGTATCACTTGTGTTTCGTCCTACCCGGGATTCCAGTCATCCAGGATGCCGATCCTTGCTGGTGACACGGTGCGCTACAACGGTGAAGCGGTCGCCATGGTCCTTGCGGATGATGAGTATGTAGCCGAAGACGCAGCCCGCATGGTGTTCGTCGACTACGAGCCACTCCAACCGCTGGTTGACATTGCGGATGCATTGGCCGACGGCGCTCCCCGCATCCACGAAGACTGGGAGGACAACGTCTTTGTGAAACGGCGGTTCGTCTCTGACGGCTTCCAAGATGCGCTCGACGCGGCGCCTCACGTGGTTACGCAAAAGTGGGAGATGGCCCGCCATTCCGGGACACCGATTGAGTGTCGTGCCGTTGTTGCCACCTACGAGCCGGGCCGCGACCACCTCACGGTCTGGACATCGACACAGATCCCACACCTGATCAAGAGCGGCCTGGCAGCGGCGCTCGGCCGAAGCGAGGATGGCATCAGGGTTGTGTCTCCGGACGTTGGTGGTGGTTTCGGTGTCAAAGCTCAGCTCTATCCCGAGGAGGTGGCGTGTGCACAAGCTGCGATTGCTTTGCACAAGCCCATCCGTTGGGTGGAGGACCGCCGCGAGCATCTTCTGACGGCACATCACTCTCGTGAGCACATGCACGAGGCGACCATGGCGTACGACGATGACGGTCGCATCCTTGCGTACGGTGTGGAAGTTCGTGTCAACATGGGTCCGTACTCGGTGTTCCCGTGGACCGCGACCATGGATACCGGAATGGCGATGGGTATTCTCCCGGGGCCCTACCGGGTTGGGGAGTATTCGGCTTCCGGCTTCCCCGTCGCGACAAACAAGGCTCCGTTTGGAGCGTACCGCGGTGTGTCTCGACCCGCCGCTTGTTTCACGACCGAAAGAATGCTCGATCAGGTTGCCCGAGAACGTGGACTCGACCCACTTGAGGTTCGCCGGCGAAACCTCCTCCAATCGGAGGACTTTCCGCATCGCTCGATAGGCGGACTCGTCTATGACTCCGGGACGGTGAGGGAGTGTCTTGAGCTTCTCGTGGAATGGACCAACTACGAGGACCTCCGCGTCGACCAGGAACGAAAACGGGCCGATGGTCGACTCATGGGAATCGGCGTGGTTCCCTTTATCGAGCAGACCGCCCACACCTCACAGGAGTTCTTGCAGCGCGGTGTACCGATCGTTTTCGGGTACGAGACGTCGAAACTCCGTCTCACCCCCGACGGGCGGTTGATCATTTCGGCTTCGATCCATTCTCACGGACAGGGGCTAGAAACCACCCTTGCCCAAATGGCCGCGGATGCGCTTGGGATCGGTTTGGCAGACATCCGAGTCGAGTTCGGGGACACCGACCAGGTCCCGTACGGGTCAGGAACTTTTGCGAGCCGCTCAGCGGTACTTGCTGGCGGGGCCGCACGGCTTGCTTCGCTCGAATTGCGTGACAAGCTTGCTCGCGTCGCGGCGTACATCTTTGAGGCGGCGGCAGAGGACATTGTGTTCACCGACGGCCATGTTTCGGTGAGGGGAACACCGACTCGCGCTATGCAGCTCAGTGAGCTGTGTCGCATCGTCTATCAACGACCAGAGCAGATTCCACCAGGCGAGACCCCTTCCCTTGAGGTCAGCACGACCTACGACGCCCCTCCGGGGACGGGGACCTATACGAGTGCCGCCCACCTGGCTGTCGTTGAGGTCGATGCGGAGACTGGACGAGTCCAGATTGACGACTACGCAGTTGTGGAGGATTGCGGCCGCATGATCAACCCGATGATCGTTGAGGGACAGATCACCGGCGGTGTTGCCCAGGGTATTGGGTCGGCCATGCTCGAGGAATTTGTCTATGACGACCAGGGCAACCTCATGACGACAACGCTCATGGACTATCTCATGCCCACCGCGACCGATGTCCCACGAGTTCGGATTCGCCACATCGAGACCCCATCGGACACCGTGGCCGGAGTTCGGGGGATGGGTGAGGGAGGAGCCATCGCTCCAGGTGCTGTTCTTGCTGCCGCCGTTGAGGACGCCCTCTTGCCCCTAGGTCCCGTCGTCGTTGATCGCCTCCCACTGAGTCCGGAACGGGTCTTGCGATATGCGGACCGCGCGAGGAGTAACGGACGATGACAAGAGTCACGCTTCTCCAAATGGCAGCCCAGGACGGCCGCCCCCTCGAAGAGTCGTTCGCTGAGGTGACTCGACTGATCGACCAGGTCGGTGAGGCCGACCTGTATCTGCTGCCGGAGCTGTGGACACCTGGGTACTTTGCGTTCGATGACTACTCACGAGCGGCGGACGACTTTGAGGCAGTGATCAATTCCCTGTCAGAAGTTGCTCGTACGACCGGTGCCTACCTCCACGGCGGCAGCATATTGCACGAGCGTGACGGCGAACTGTTCAACTGCTCGGTCCTCTTCGACCGGACTGGCCGTCTGATCGCTCAGTATCGCAAGATTCATCTTTTCGGATACGGGTCACGCGAGCAGGAACTCTTGACACCCGGCGAAACTCCGGTCGTAGTCGACACGGACTTTGGGAGGGTCGGGCTTGCGGTGTGTTATGACCTGCGTTTCCCGGAGTTGTTCCGTACGCTCGCCGATCGCGGTGCAGAGGTCTTTCTCGTGGCATCGGCCTGGCCACACCCCCGTGTCGAAGCATGGAACACGTTGCTTCGAGCGCGCGCGATCGAGAATCAGGCATTTATGCTCGCAACGAACGGCGTCGGAGTCGCATCGGGCGGCGTCCTGTGCGGTCGCTCGACGATTGTCGATCCCTGGGGAGTTACCGTTGCGTCCGCGGGCGATACTGCTGGCACCGTTTCAGCTGACATTGAGGTGAGCGAGGTTGAAGAGGCCCGCACCTCTTTCCCGGCCCTCGCTGACCGTCGTTTGTTATCGGAGCCCAAGCCGACGCTACTCCTTGAGCGCACCGATGAACCTCCGCTCCGGTTTGAGATCGAACAGGTTCTCCTCGCCGGATACACCGGCCGTGACGAGGTGGCGGTACGCCGATACATCGAGAAGCTCGAAGAAGAGGGCATTCCGGCGCCGGATGAAGTACCGGTGTTCTTCACCGTCGGTTCCGGACTCGTGACCACTATGCCGTCTGTTGATGTTGCCGGAGCAGAGACCTGTGGAGAGGTCGAGTTCGTGCTGCTCATCGCAGGTGACGGCGAAATCTATATCGCAGCGGGGTCGGATCACACCGATCGGGATCTTGAAAGAGTGTCGATTCCCGCTGCGAAACAGGCATGCCCGAAACTGATTTCACGCCGTGTCTGGCGGTACGCCGACGTACGTGAACACTGGGATGCCCTCATCCTGCGTTCTTACACGCCGGCAAATTCCGAGGACGCGTATCAGCAGGAGGGAGCGGACGCACTGCTCCACCCGGACGACCTGCTCACACTTGTTCGAGACAAATTTGGCAGTGATCTTGTGGGCACCGTCATTTTCGGTGGGTCCTTCTCCAGTATCAGTGGCGGTTTTACATTCGCACACAGTTTCAAGGGAGAAATCTACGACCCCGTCACCGGCGACTCGCTTGTGGCTCGATACCAAATCGTCAACGTGCTTGAGAAAGGAGCCTGATGGCTAAACCTGAATTGGAGTTTTTCGATCCTGATCTGACACCGTGGGAGCCCGAGGCTGGAATCGATGGGCTGTACGCCAAGAATCTTGCCGTAGATCCCGAGGGTGGTTCGTACACCCGGCTGCTCAAATTTGAGCCCGGGACCGACACCTCGCCAGCTGGTATCCAGCGGCATCCCCATTGGGAAGAGATCTGGATTGTCGAGGGCGCCATTATCGACCTCACGTTGGACAAGACCTTCACGGCTGGCATGTATGCGTGTCGTCCGCCGGGAATGGCTCACGGACCGTGGGTATCACCCTACGGCTGTGTGACCTTTGAGGTTCGCAACATGGAGCGACCAACATGAGGGTGCTCCAGCTCATTCTCTTTGGTGTGGTGACGGGCAGCTTCCTTCTCGTTGGCACGATCGGTTTCGCACTTACGCGGCGGGTGGAGGGGTTCCTGAACATCGCCCATGCCGAGTTGATCACTGTGTCGGCGTTCGGAACGTGGTTCATGAATCGGGAGCTCGGATGGAACTTCTTTCTCGCCGGTGGAATAGCGGTCGTCGGCACCAGTCTGCTTGGACTGGTTGTCGCCAGATTGTTCTACGACCCGATCAAACACTTGGGATCGTCTGTTCTCTTGATCACATCCGTTGGTGTCACGTTCTTCCTCCACGGGATCGCGGAGGGTTCGATTGGAACCGGTATCCGGGTGTTCGACATTCCGACGCCGACCGTGCTATCTCTCGGCGAGCTGAGGATCACCACCTATCAGCTGGCGATTGTTGGCATCGCGATTGTCACCGCTGTCGGGTTGACCCTGTTCATGAATCGAACTCGAACCGGTATGGACATCCGTGCCATGGCGATCAACCGCGATCTTGCGGCGTCGCGCGGCATTGATATCCGAGCCACTTCGCGGGCAACGTGGTTGATTGCATCGGGGCTTGCGGGATTGGCTGGCGTGCTCTTGGGAGTACAAGCAACCCTGACCACAGACCTGGCGTTTCAGCAGATACTTATCATCCTCACGGTCGCCATCGTTGGTGGACTCGGTTCGCTCTACGGGGTGATCGCGGCGGCTTTCCTTGTGGGCTTCGCAATGGACCTTTCGGTGCTCTGGTTACCCGGCGGGTATCGACCGATGGTTGCGTTTGCTGTCGTGATCATCGTGCTGGCAGTACGACCGAGCGGACTAGCAAGGACGGCCGGCTGATGTTCACTCCCCAATTCTTTATTACCGTTGTCACGCTTGTCGGGATCTTCGGAGTGCTCACGGTTGCATTGAACCTTGAGCTCGGCGAAGCCGGAATGATTGACTTCGGTCTCGTAGCTTTCTTTGCGGCGGGAGCATTCGTCTACGCGATCTTTACCCAACCTCCGCCGACGGCTCTTCAGCAATATCTCTGGGGCTTCGAGTTACCCATCTGGATAGGGCTCCTTGCCGGTGGGCTGGCGGCATCGCTCTTTGCCCTTCTTACCGGCAGCTTGACTTTGCGGTTACGAGGGGAGTACTTCGCCCTGACTACCTTCGCGTTCGCGGAAGTCTTCGGATCGTTCCTAGTGAATGAACCAAGGTTCGGGAACGGTACGGTCGGTCTCGTTGGCCTGAAACGACCCTATAGAGAGATCATCGGCATTGAATACGATGTGTTCCTTGCTCTTGTCTCACTTGGATTGCTCATCGTTGTCGTAATCGGCGCCCAACGGATTATCAAATCCCCGTACGGGCGGACGCTGCGCATGCTGCGTGACGACGAGGTCGGCGCTCTGACGAGTGGCAAGCCGGTCGCCCGCTACCGGCTGCAGGTCTTTCTTCTGGCGGCCTTCGTTATGGGTATCTCCGGCGGACTCTACGTCTGGTTCACGACCCTGGTCACTCCTTCGCTGTTCACCGCGGGAGTCACCTTCCTGATCTGGATTGCTCTCATCGTCGGCGGCATCGGTTCGACGTGGAGGGCTGTGTTCGGCATAACGATCATTGTCCTCTTTGAGGAGTTGGTACGGCTGGTTCCATATTCAACAGTACGCAGCGCTCAGCTCGCGACGAGTCTGCGTCTATCCGGGCTTGGACTCTTGCTCATCGTTTTCCTCCGATGGCAACCGGTTCTTCGACTCGGTGACCGGATCAAGAGAGCAAGGGCGTCGGCACAATGAGTGACCATCTCATATTGAACGGAGTCTCTAAGCACTTCGGTGGCCTGAAGGCGGTTGACGACCTGACCTTCAGCGTTGGCCGAGGCAAGATCACCGGTCTCATCGGACCGAACGGTGCAGGAAAGTCCACTGTTTTCAACCTAATATCCGGAATCTTTGCCCCCGACGGCGGCAGTATCAAGCTTGGGGATACCGAACTCGTCGGCAGTACACCCGACCACATCGCGCGTGCGGGTGTCGGGCGGACCTTCCAGGCGCCGCGGGCGTTTCTCGGAATGTCCGTGCTCGACAATGTGCTCGCGACCGCTGACTCTCCTGGGGAGAGTCTGTGGAGGGCCATCATTGGCGGCTACCGCGACGAGGAGGCGGTGATCGAGGCTCGAGCGATGGAACTCCTTGACATGGTGGGACTTGGTGGGAATCCCCACCAACCGTCCGAGGAACTGTCGGGAGGTGAGCTGCGGCTTCTAGAGATCGCACGACAACTCGTTCGCGATCCACAGATTCTGCTCTTGGACGAACCAACGGCTGGGGTAAGCCCAAGCCTGCAGGATCGTCTCGCGGAGGTGCTTCTTGAACTAAAGGCATCCGGCGTGACGCTGCTCGTGGTTGAACACAATCTCGGGTTCTTGTTGTCTCTCGCCGAAACCGTTCTGGTTCTCGATCACGGGACCCTGCTCGCCGAAGGAAGCCCGGACAAGATTCGCTCCGATGAGCGAGTCGTGAGTGCCTACCTGGGAGGCAGCAGTGATTCTTGAACTTAGCGATGTGCAGTCCGGTTACGGCAAGATCACAATCCTCCACGGCGTCAGTATGTCTGTCGCCCGCGGAGAGATCGTCACGGTGCTCGGTCCTAACGGTGCTGGCAAGAGCACGCTCATGAAGGCGATCGCCGGGCATCTTCCGACATCGGAGGGCAAGATCGATCTTGATGGGGTCCGGATCGACGGATCGGGTGCCTCCAAGGCCGCGGCGGCCGGGGTGGGTTACGTCCCGCAGGAGCGCAATGTGTTCGAGGAGCTCTCGGTTATAGAGAACCTACGAGTAACTGCGAACGCCGCTCGCGAGGCGATGAACACCATCGATGCAATGTTCGAAAAGTTTCCGTTCTTGAAGGAACGGAAGAACCAGCGTGCGGACACCCTCTCCGGAGGTGAGCGTCAGATCCTGGCGATCAGTGCAGCGCTGGCGGGGCGACCGCGGGTGTTGCTTCTTGATGAGCCAACTTCCGGGCTGGCGCCATTGTTTGTCCAGGACATTGTGGACTGGATTGCAGACGTGGCGGAAGAAGGTACGGCCGTTGTGTGGGTGGTGGAGCAGAGTCCGGAGACGATTCTTCGGGTGAGCGATCGCACTTATGTCATGGATGGAGGTCAGATCTCTCGTGAGATCCCGAGCTCCGAGCTCCTTGATCCCGAGGAGCTACGAAAGGTCTTCCTCGGAGACCAACGCGAAGGGCACCAAGACGGCGCCTGAAAGCAACAAAGAGAAGGAAAGAGATTATGCGAAGACATTCAGCATTAGTAATTCTCATCGCGGCGTTCTCCCTAGTCGCAGCAGCGTGTGCCTCTACAGGTACACCGTCTGACGGGGCTGGAGGAGACGGCGATGGAGTTACGATCGGGGTACTTGTGCCGCTAACAGGAGAAGCGGGTGCGTTCGGCCAAATTGTTGCCGATACTGCACAGTTAGCGGTTGACGAGATAAACGCATCGGGACTTAACCCATGTGGACAGATCAACCTGGTGATAGCCGATACCCAGACCAACCCTGAACAGGGCATTCGAGAAGGGAATCGGCTGATGGACAGCGTAGGTGTTGTTGCCATCGTCGGGCCGACGTCCGAGACGATGGTTGCCCTTGTGGATAGTGCCATCACCAACGAAGTTGTGCTCTTCTCGCCCTACGCGGGTTCGATCAGCCTTAACGCTCTCGGTGGCAACTTTGTCTATCGGACGGTTGCTTCTGACTTGGACGACGGCAAAGCCGCCGGGTTGTGGCTCGTTGACCGCGGGTACAAGCGGGTTGCGGTCCTGACACAGAATGAAGAGTCCACAATCTCGATTGGGACTGCTGCTGCAGATGCTGCTCGTGCGCAAGGTGTGGAAATAGTCGCCGATGCATCATTCGCGCCGGGTCAGACGTCTTATCAGGCAGAGCTGAGTTCAGTTCTCGCGTCGAAACCGGACGGTATCTTCCTGGCCGGTGGGCAGCAGTCGGGTGTGACGATCCTTAAGGAAGCCACCGCACTCGGATACGAGGGTGAATGGCTGCTCGCAGCTGATATGGCCGTTCCTGAGGTCATTGAAGGCGTCGGCGCCGACCTGATGGAAGGTATCGCCTTCGCCGAGCTGGCATCGGCTGATACCGACCTGCCGACGTACACGGCGTTCGCGGCTCTCCATAAGGAGAAGCTCGGCACAGAGGCAGGTCCGTTCTCGGCTAACAGCTGGGACATGATGAACCTAATCGCCCTGGCCATGAACGCTGCCGACGGTTGCACCGGGGCAGCGATCAACGATGCCCTCCGCAGCGTGTCTTCCGGTGGCACCGTGGTGTCCTCCTATGAGGAGGGTGCCAAGGCACTGGCTAACGGTACCGACATTGACTACAACGGTGCTTCTGGTCCCGTCGACATCGATGAGACGGGAAGCGTCACGGGTTCGTACGCCATTGTTGGCGTCAAGAATGGTGAATGGACAGGGGTGGAATTCTACTCAGCCGACACGTTCAAATAGACCCCCACGCCAAAGCGGGGCGGGCCCATCAGCCCGCCCCGCTTTCGCGCCCAGGCTTCTTGCGTAACTGGGGGCCATATATGGCCCCCAGTTACGCAAGAAGCCTGACATTGGCGGAGGGAGAGGGATTTGAACCTAAGAACTTGAGCCCAGATCACACTGAACTCGTTTTCAGCGTTGAACCCGGGACGCGTGATCGGAAAGTACCAGAGACGGGTAGACGTTTCGAGACCCGGAAGGGGCTCGAAGGTTGTCGGGGAGACCCGTTTTCTTTGGCGGAGGGAGAGGGATTTGAACCCTCGGAACTGGTGAAACCAGCTCAACAGTTTTCGAGACTGCCGCCTTCGTCCGCTCGGCCATCCCTCCAGGTTGGTCACATACCGACGCTGCGGCTTGTGACCTGAGGACCGGATGATAGTTGGTAGCGTGCCGGGGGGATCCTCGTGACGGCTAAGACGGCGTGACGAGATGTTCCGTACGGCTGCGGTCCTCCGATCGCCTACGCTGGCGCACTCTGCGGATGCGAGAGCATGGAAGGAAGTGTGGCGGTGACGAGTCCGAGCATTGAGGTGCTTGAGGAGATCCAGCGACGCGTGTTGTGGTTGTCGACTCGGATGATCGACCACGCGAACCGTCAGGATGCGGGCGGCATCAAGGTGGGTGGTCATCAGGCGTCGTGTGCGTCGATGGTGTCGATCATGACGGCGCTGTGGTTCGGTCACATCGGCGGTGAGGACAAGGTCGCGGTGAAACCACACGCCTCCCCGGTGTATCACGCGATCAAGTACCTGACGGGTGAGCTGGACGCCTCATATCTGACCCGTCTCCGCGAGCGGGGCGGCCTCCAGGCGTACCCGTCGCGCACGAAGGATCCGGACGTCAGCGACTTCTCGACCGGCTCCGTCGGGCTCGGTGCGGTTGCTCCGCTGTTTGCGGCGGCAACCAGGAGATACGTTGACAATCACATGGGGCCGCGTCCCCCGGCTCGGTTCATCTCGGTTGCGGGGGATGCCGAGCTTGACGAGGGCAACATCTGGGAGGCGATTGCTGATCCGACGCTGGCGGGGTTGGGTAATTTCACGCTGATCGTGGACCTGAATCGCCAGAGCCTGGATCGGGTCATCCCCGGGATGAAGGGCACCCGGTTGATGGAGTTCTTTGCGAACGCCGGGTGGCATGTCGTCGAGGCGAAGTACGGTCGGAAGTTGGAGCGGGCGTTCCGTGAGCCAAAGGGTGCGGCGCTGCGCACCCACATCGATGAGATGTCCAACGAGGAGTACCAGAGTTTGTTCCGGTACGAAGGGGAAGAGCTTCGGGAACGGTTTCTTAAGAACGCCGGGGGAGACGTGAAGGATCTTCTTGCGGCTATTCCCGACGCCGACGTTGCGGGACTCATCCAGAACCTTGGTGGGCACGATCTCGATCTTCTCCTCGATACCTTTCGTCAGTGCGACGCAGTTACGGACCGGCCAAGTGTGGTGTTCGCCTATACGGTGAAGGGCTGGGGGTTGCCGATTGCGGGGGATCCGATGAACCATTCGGCGTTGTTGTCCGCAGAGCAGATCGAGGTGCTTCGCTCGACACTGGGGCTGAGCGTTGAGTCCGAGTGGGACAGGTTCGACCCGGCGAGTGAGGCCGGGCAGGTGTGCGATGCCGTTGGGGCCGATATCAATAACGAACCGCCGCCACCTCGGCCGCCTCTTGTGATCCCGGATTCGTCGGGTGCGGTGACATCCTCCAGAGCGACCTCGACTCAGGAGGCGTTCGGCCGGATCGTTGTCAGGCTGGGTCGTGAACCGGACCTCGGTGACCGTATTGTGACGACATCACCCGATGTCGCGGTTTCAACGAATTTGGGTGGGTGGATCAACGCCAAGGGTGTGTTCTCACCGACCACAGCATCCGAGTACGACAGTGTTGAGCGGCCGCTGCGGTGGGTTCCGGGACCAGAGGGTCAACACATCGAACTCGGGATTTCGGAGATGAACCTGTTCATGTTGTTGGGCCAACTCGGCTTGTCCCATGACCACCATGGGGAGATGTTGTTGCCGATCGGCACCGTGTATGACCCGTTTGTGTTGCGCGGTCTCGATGCCCTCATCTACTCGTTGTACAACGACAGTCGGTTTGTCGTCGTCGGCACCCCGGCCGGTGTTTCGCTGGCTCCCGAGGGTGGCGCCCACCAGTCGACGATCACCCCTTCCGTGGGATTAGAGCTCCCCGGAATCGCGCAATGCGAGCCGGCGTACGCCCAGGCCTTGGACTGGTTGCTGTGTGATGGTCTCGATCAGTTGTCGGCCCCGGATGGCGAAAGCCTGTATCTACGACTCACGACCCGTCCGATTGACCAGACCCCGTTCGCAGATGCTGCGGTCCGTATCGGGTCTGACCGGTTGCGTACCGACGTACTTGCTGGTGGGTACCGGCTCGCGGAGCCGTCGGAGGGCGAACCCGTGGTCCTATTCGGGTCGGGTGCGATCATGCCCGAGGTCCTGGAGGCAGCGAGCATTCTTGCGGAGGAGGGTGTCGCGGCAACCGTGATTGATGTCACCTCGCTCGATCGCCTCTACCGCGGGTGGCGTCGCCCCTTGGAGGAGGCCACGGCGACGGCGATGCCGGTTGCGGGAGCGGGTCACCTCGACAGCCTCGTCCGTCCATCGGAGAGGCTTGCACCGATTGTCACTGTCCACGACGCCGCAACCCACGCCATGGCGTGGCTCGGGTCGGTGTACGGACAGCGGGTTGTCCCGGTCGGTGTTGATCGGTTCGGTGAGTCCGGGTCGATCGAAGACATCTACCGCGTGTTCGGGCTGCTTCCCGGTCAGATTGTGAATGCCGTATTGGTCGCCTTGAACTGAGGCCCGGACGGAGGGTCGTTACCTGCGCTCCTCGAAGAAGTCAGTGAGGAGTGTCGCACAGGCATCTTCCATCACTCCGGTTTCCAACTCGATGCGATGGTTGAGGCGTTCATCGCGGGGAATGTTGAACAGGCTCCACACGGCCCCGGCTTTGGGGTCGGCGGCGCCGTAGACGATGCGGTCCACCCGGGCCCACACCGCAGCCATGGCACACATCGCACACGGCTCCAGTGTCACGACGAGGGTGTGACCGGTGAGTCGCCAGTTTCCGAGAGCGCGAGACCGCTCGGAGATGACGAGCATCTCGGCGTGCGCGGTGGCGTCGCCGCGTTCCTCGCGACGGTTGTGATCACGGGCGACGACCGCGCCCTCCGCGTCGAGGAGGACGGCGCCTATCGGGATGTCGCCATGGTTGATTGCGCCTCGCGCCTCGTCGAGGGCGGCTTCCATCGCTATGGTCCAGTCGGTCATAATTCTCCTGCTTGTCAAGGGGTTAATATGGCACACCCCAGGAGGGGTCGCATAGTCTGGCCGAGTGCGCACGCTTGGAAAGCGTGTAGGCGGGTAACCGTCTCGAGGGTTCAAATCCCTCTCCCTCCGCAAACCCGATACCGATAGGTGTTCGGTCATGGTCCCGTTGGGGACAGCTTGGAGGGATAGCCAAGCGGACGAAGGCAACAGTCTTGAAAACTGTCGAGCCCTATGGGTTCCGTGGGTTCGAATCCCACTCCCTCCGCCATCTGGCTTCTTGCGTAGCGTCGGGCCATATATGGCTCCCAGCTACGCAAGAAGCCTGGGGTTCGGCCGCATTCGGTGAATCGTCGACGTTAGGGTGTGCGCACTCGACTAGGAGGGTTCGGATGAAGCGACGTTTGAGTCTGCTCATATCCATTGTTCTGGTGATGGCGACACTCGTCGCCTCCCCCGCACTTGCACACGATGACGATGACGA
>JAADIG010000076.1 GCA_013151445.1 Actinomycetota bacterium | reverse complement strand
GGGATTGTGCGGCTAGCGTAGGGGTATGGCTCTCACCGATGCACCACCGCGCCACAGTCCAACCTGGCCGATACCCGGGGAGAAGCGCCCACTCATCATTGGGTTCGCGGGCGGGTCCGGTTCGGGGAAAACTACGATTGCGAATGCCGTTGTTGATGCGGTCGGCACCGACAGCGTGACGCTGATCCAGCACGACTCCTACTACCGGGATCAGTCGAGCATTCCCTTGGAGGATCGGGCGAAGACCAATTTTGATCACCCGGATTCACTCGAAACAGAACTCCTTGTAGAGCACCTTGAGGAGCTGCGCGACGGGCTGAGCATCGAACGCCCCGTTTACGATTTCGCGACCCACACCCGATCCGACGACACGGTCACGGTACGACCCGAGTCAGCGATCATCGTTGAGGGCATCCTTGTCCTCGTCGACCCGGAACTCCGGAAGCTGATGGACCTGAGAATCTACATTGATACGGAGTCGGACCTGCGGCTGATGCGTCGACTCAGCCGTGACATCTTGGAGCGTGGTCGCACTGTTGAATCGGTCCTTGAGCAGTACCTAGCGACCGTCCGTCCGATGCATCAACAATTCGTAGAGCCATCGAAACGGTACGCCGACCTCATCGTGCCCGAGGGGTACAACGCGAGCGCGGTCTCGGCGGTCACGTCGGCGATTCAGAACGTGCTTGCCGTCAGGTAGTTTTGTGCATCGCCACGAGGGTGGGGACAATCTCTTCCCAGGCCTGTGCGATCAGCCGATGACCCTCCGCTGCCAGGTGGAAATGGTCGGCAGCAAAGTAGCGGTACGGATCGGTGAAGAACGCTTTGTACCGAGGATCGCGGGCGTTCGCCTTTACGAGGTGGGGATGTTTGACCACTATCCGGGTAATTGCCCGGTTGGTCGATGCTGACCGAACCGAGGCGATCGATCGTGCAAAGGTTGGCAGCCGCGGGATCGAGCCAAAGTCCCCGATACCGCCTACACCTGTGGGGATGCCCGCTGTCGTGATGGCGAGACGCTCGTAGTCCTCCTCGAAACGTCCCAGCGGTGTGCCCCGCAGCGCGTCGTTGCCACCGATGGAGACCAACAGTATGTCGGGGTTATCTGCCAGCGCCGGCGAGAGTTGTTCATTGAGCATATCGGCGATCTTGGCGCCACCGACACCGTGGCTGATGAGCGTGACGTAGTAGTCCCGGGCGAACTGTTGGGCAGTAAGACGGACCCAGCAATCATCGAGCGGTTGCACACCGGGTGCAGTGACCGAGCTGTCACCGACGACAACAATTCGGAGAGCGGGGCTAGAGGGGTTTCCGAATGTGCCAGATGGGTCCTGGTTCCCGAGAGATGGCCACGCACTGCTGTGACCGACGCGGGCGACCTGGGCGATAAGCAGAGTTGCCGCAACAAGCGGCTGAGTAACGATGTGACGCTTATTCATGAGTGATTCCGTGATGGGTCTTCAGAAGTGTACGCGGTCGGCCAGGTCTGATTCCCCGAGGGCCATGATGACGCGCATGCAAGCTGAGGGTCACACATTGAACCGAAAATGGACGACGTCGCCCTCTTGGACGATGTAGTCCTTGCCTTCAAGACGCCAACGGCCGGCTTCCTTGGCGCCAGCCTCGCCTCCGTTTGCGACGAAGTCGTCGTAGGCAATGACCTCGGCACGGATAAACCCCTTCTCAAAATCCGTGTGGATCACCCCAGCAGCTTGCGGAGCGGTAGCTCCCCGGGGTGTGGTCCATGCACGGACCTCCATTTCCCCCGCGGTGAAGAAGGTGCCGAGACCCAGCAGGGTGTACCCGGCCCGTATCACCCGGTTGAGGCCCGGTTCGGTTTCGCCGATCTCGTCGAGGAATTCCTGTTTATCCTCGTCCTCGAGCTCAGCGATTTCGCCCTCCAGCCGACCCGAGATCACGACAACAGCCGAACCCTCGGAGGCAGCGAATTTCTGGACGGCTGCGACGTGGCGGTTGTCCGACGCACCAGTGTCGTCGACGTTGGCGATGTACACGGTCGGTTTTGCGGTGAGCAGGTGTAGCTCTCGGATGTTGGCACGGTCGTTATCGCTCAGGTCCATCGAACGCACCGCCTCACCCTCACTGAGGTGAGCGAGCACCGGCTCAAGTGTTGCCACGATGGCTTGGGCGTCGCCGTCACCGACGCGAGCCTTCTTGGCATGGCGGTGGAGTGCTTTCTCAACAGTCTGCAGGTCGGCAAGTGCGAGCTCGGTCGAGATTGTTGCGATATCAGACAGCGGATTGACGTCGCCGTCAACATGGACGACATCGTCGTCATCGAAACATCGAACAACGTGAGCGATTGCGTCGGTCTCGCGAATATGAGCAAGGAACTGGTTGCCCAGACCCTCGCCCGTGCTGGCTCCCTTCACGAGCCCCGCAATGTCGGTGAACTCCATCGCGGTTGGCACGATGCGCTGTGGGTTGACTATCTCCGCAAGTGTGTCCAAGCGCGGATCCGGCACGGTCGCAACCCCGACGTTGGGGTCGATAGTGCAGAACGGATAGTTCTCCGCAGGGATGCCAGCGGCCGTGAGCGCGTTAAACAGTGTCGACTTGCCGACGTTCGGCAATCCAACGATACCGCAGGAGAAGCCCATGATGAAGTAGTCCTGTCAAAGAGGGGAGGTGTTATCCACGGGGTGCGGCCTGGAGGATACTCTGCGGGAACGGTGTGTGATTCCGCTCGAGCTCCGAGGGTTGCTACGTTTGGTGGCCATGTCTAATGACTACTTGATGGAGTTAATCGAAGCGAGCGACCTTGCTGGCCTCGTCGCGTTCGTGAAACGTACCTGCGACGCCGCCGATTGGGACGGGCTCGTCGAGATTCGTGACCAATGCCACGAGGCTGTTGAGCGTGGAAAGCAGTTGTGGGGTGTTGCGCATTACGTTGACTATCGGACCGCTCGCGACGCACCGGCGTCCTACCTGAGCGACGCGCTGAGCGGGGCCGGCCGAGCAAGCACCGTGGGACCGTTGTGGGAGGTCGCGGCATCGGTGAAGACCTGGGACGAGATGCGTGATCATCTACCGGAGGGCCGAGTCGCGGCCCTCGCGGGGTACGAACGGGCGCTGCGTGGCGACGTACCCACCGACGACATAGACCCGATCCTCGATGTTCCTCTCGAGACGTTTGCTTGGGAGCCGCCGTACGAACTGGCGACGTACGGCGAAGCCCGGGTCGATGTTCCCTACCCCGATGTTCCCGCCATGGAATGGGCGGAACTTCCCGAGGTTGGCGCCGAGGTGCTCAATGACGATGCCGCCGTCGAGGCGCTCACCGATCTGGTGCAGCCATGGTGGGATACGTCCAACGGCAAGGTCGAGGCGAATGTTGTGGAGGGATCGGCCTACGGGGCGATTAGGGCGTTCGGTCCGCGGAGAGTGCGGATCGCGCAGGTGACTCCCCGCAAGGCGTTGGCGGTGATGACGTGGACTGCGGCGAGTGGTGGCGCCCACGGCAAACGGCGGGGAACCCCGGTCGGGCGGTCGCTGGCATGGTGGACGATGGCGTGTCTTGCGGGTTTGGAAGACGCTCCCCACATGGACCCCACCGAAATCGGCGAAGCAATGTCGGAGCTCAAGTTCTACGTGTGGGACCCGGGGGATGCCGCCGGCGGTTGGGCATTCCACATGGCCATCGAAGATCCCGGCGATGGTCTCGCCTGGGCGGTGACCGCGGTCGACGCGGTGTAGGGACCGACGGTGTCCTCCCCGGCAGCGTACCTACAGATGTCCGGCGGCCAGGTAGTCATCGATGAGCTTCAGGTGGAGTGCATCCTTGGGTCTGGCAGCGATCTTCTTGTAGGCCACGACGGCATCGAGTGGGGCGAAGGGGAGGCCGTCGATCATGTCCGCCCGGGTGATTAGTTCGGGGACATCAATATCGCCGTACGCCCATCCGGTGCCGAGTGTGATCGCACCATCCTCAATCGATATTACGTACACACCCTCGGTCTCGAGGTAGTCGAGTGGCCCGAATTGTCTCGCCCAATCCCACGTTGCGGGTAGGCACATGATGTCGAGGTCGTTCTCGAGCGGAATGATGCCGCGTGCGATCATGGGTCCCGAGCCGAAGATCACCCACGTGTCCGGCGGAAGTTCAAGCGCTCTGACACGGTCGAAGAGCGGATGAACAAGGCGGAGATCCATGCGATCAGCCTACCGTGGTGATCTCTCGGCGGCCGTATGCCGACCGATCGAGTCGCGGTCGCCGCTGACACCGACCCCCTTGGCCCTGTAGCAGATGTGTGGCATAGTTGTGGCATGGCACGAATTCGGATTAGCACAACGGTTGACGAGGGGCTGCTGAGTGACGCGCGGAAGCGTCGTTCGGGCCTCAACGATGCCGCATTGCTCGATGAGGCGCTCGCGGCGCTACTCGCGGGGCAGCGGGCGGCCGAGATTGATGCCTCCTACGCAGCGTACGATGAGCAACCACTCGACCAGGCCGACGAGTGGGGCGATCTGGCGTCCTTCCGTGAAGCCGCCGGATCGTCGTGAGGGGTTTACCGCAACGAGGCGAAATCTGGTGGTGCGAGCTGGCGCAGGCAGCGCGTCGCCCGGTTGTCGTGTTGACGCGCGATGCTGCCATTCCCAGACTTCGGCGTGCCGTGATTGCTCCCTGCACCACGAACATTCGAGGGCTTGCCAGCGAGGTTGTGCTTGAACCCGGGGAGGACCCGATCCCGCTGCGATCGGCCATCAACCTTGACTCGATAGAGAGCGTTCCTGTCGGCGCGCTCACGGATCGGTTGGGTCGTCTCGACAGCGAACGAATGCGTGAGGTCTGCTCCGCGTTGTCTGTTGCTGTGGACTGTCAACCCTGACATGGTGCGTGTCCGCCCATTCGTAGGGGCATCGCCGCTCTAGGCGTCGAGGGCGCGGTGTAAGAATGCCGCCATTTGGGCTCGCGTCACAACAGTGTTGGGACAGAAGCGGTCGTTCGCCGGTGGGTTGCAACCCCTGGTGATGCCGGCCGCTGCGAGGCGAGCGATATTGGTTTCGAATATCGATCCGTCGTCATCGATGAACGGGTCGGCAATCGTCGTATCTGGGAGACCGAGAGCGCGGCTCAGGAACGCCGCCATCTGAGCGCGGGTCACCGGGTCATTCGGACAGAACTCGGTGTTCGCCGGCGGGTTGCAGCCCCTGGTCACACCGGTAGCGGCGAGCCATTCGATATCGGCCTCGAACATTGATCCGTCATCGTCGGTGAAGCTCGTCGGGAGCCCGCGGGGGAGATCGGGCAGGGCGCGGTGGATGAGGGCCGCCATTTGCGCTCGGGTCACGGGATCGTCGGGGCAGAAGCGGTCGCCCTGGGCGTTGCAGCCCTTCGTGATGCCGACGGCTGCGAGCCATTCGATGTCATCAAGAAACGGCGATTCGGTGTCGTCGCAGAACCGGTCATCGGGGGACATGGAGAATCCGAAACACCGAATGTTGTCGACACCGACAAAGGTGAATTCCCACGCCTCGGGCTCGGGGCCCTGTCGGCTCGCATCCGGTGGGTAACTGGGGATCCATCCGTAGCGTTTGGCATTCTCGTAGTTGTCGGCTGCGAGCCAGTTGTACGCAGGTGAGTTCTTGAACTCGAAGAGTGAGTACCCCGGCTGGGTGATGTCGATGGCATAACCGGTGTGATGTTTCGAGTATCCCGGGGTGGCAACCGTGCGGAGTCGGTAGTCGATCGCCGCTGTCGAATACGACGTCAGTCTGGCCAACAGGATGATCCTTTGGGTAGCGTGGCTGCGGTAGGCGGATCGGAGTCCCAGCGTGTGGCCTGCCTGTTGGGCCGCAGCTTTGAGGTCTCGCCAGGCCTCGGCTGCGTCCGGTTGGATAGGCAGCCCATCGACCGTGGTGAGGGCACCCGCGGGGAGCGGGCGGCGGACGTATCCCCGATCTTCACCGACGGAGCGGATGCGCTCGTCGATCACGCTATCTCCGGTGATCGACGGTGCGGGCCCTATCGGGGCAAGATTGTCGAGTTCTGCTTCGGTGAAGAGCTGATTGAACTCATCGCCGGTGAACGTTGGGAGGTCGGCGGTGTCCTGCGCGGCTGAGACCGGGGCTGTGAGAAGAGCGACTGTCAGGGCAATCGTGACTGCCCTGGCCCATTCACCCCTCGTCACCGTTGTTCTCCCAGATCCCACTAATCCTCCACCCGCGTCCGCAGGGTACGGCCGGTCGAGGGGTCTGTCTATTGCATCCGATGCATTGCCTGTCCCGACGTAACCAATCGAACATGTGTTCGATTATGCTGAGAGGATGGCGCGGTATGCGGAACTGCATTGTCACACGAATTTCTCCTTTCTTGACGGGGCCTCCCACCCGGCTGAGCTGGTGTACCGCGCCGCGGAACTGGGGTACGAGTCGTTGGCTGTCACCGATCACGACGGGTTTCGTGGTGTGGTGAAGATGCACACCGCATCGGTCGAGAT
>JAADIG010000032.1 GCA_013151445.1 Actinomycetota bacterium | reverse complement strand
TAACCACCATCGCGATCTTTGCCGACCATTTCGCCGGTCGCACAAAACCGTTCCTGCCCTGAGACGCAGTACCGACAGGTTCCACAGCCAACCGTGTAGTGGATGACGACTCTATCCCCAACGGCCCGGGTCACGCAGCCGATACCTACGTCCACAACGTCCCCGGCGACTTCGTGGCCTAGAACTCGACCGGGGTCCACCTCGGGAAAACCCGAGCGGTAGTGCAGGTCGGATCGACAGATCCCGGCGGCGCGCACGCGGATCCGAACGTCACTCGGTCCAAGCGTCCCCACAGGGACGTTACCTGCGGCCAGTGGATGACCGGGTCCGGTGAAATGTAGTGCCTTCATTTTGTGGATCGTAGCCCACTGTGATGGGTGCGATCACGACAGCGGTGAACTTAAGGATTCGCTAACGTGACGCACCTGGAGGCACAAGGGGTACGAATGAGATTCGTAACGTATGGCGGTCTTGTGGTGCGCCGCGTGTGGGCAAAACGAGGAACCCTCATCGGGTCCTTCCTTGGGTCTGCGATTGTGATCAGCCTATTTGTCGTCGTGCCGCTGTACGAGGACTCGATCAAGGCCGTTGATCTTCAGTTCGCCCTGGCTGGGGCCGGCGAGGACGGCACCTCCATGGTCCTGAGCGCCACCATGAATGACTTCAGTCTTGCCATTGCGGCCGAAAACCGGACCGCAGTCGTGGAGAACGGCAACAAGCTTGCCCCGTGGTACTCGCAGAGTTTCGAATGGCTGCGAACAAGAGAGTTTGTTGTCATTCCCATCGAGGGCGCCCTGATGACAGACGAGGGGGAGAGACTGGGCTGGTTCGACGTCGCGCAACGGTGGCGAGAACGAAAAGCCGCCTTTGTGCCCGAAACGTCGGATGAGCAGTTCGACGAGCCGCCTCCCTATCCAGGACCGCCACGAGAGGCACTCCAGTACCGAGCGTGGACCGGTACCGACATCAAATCCCGGGTGCAGTTGGTCAGTGGGGCATGGCCCCAAGAGGGTGCTGAGCGGGTGGTTGATGGTGAGGGTGTCGTGTTGCAAGCCGTCATAGGGGTCGACCTGGCAAGAGTGCTCGATGCCTCGATCGGGGATCGTTTCCTCACCCGCCCGCTGGTCACCGGACTGGCCGGGTTTGCCCCTGTCGTGGTTGCCGGGATCGTCGAGGCCGTGGACCCCAACGACCCCTACTGGGGAATCAGCCGACCTGACGAGCTGATGTTCTACGAACTGAACGCCTTCGAGTCATGGATGGTTGGCGTCGCGGTTGATCCTGCGACCGATCCATGGGAGCGGGACGTGACAGGGTTTCCCGGTGTCATAGTGAATCAGAGGTTTCGGTATGACCTGAACCAGGACAATGTTGCGTTTAAGGACATTCCCGAACTTCGCAACGGTATCGCGCAGATGCGCGCCAGCGCTGCCCGTGAGTCTGGTGGCCGGGTATCAACCGACTCACCGCTCATCCGTCTCCTCGATCAGTTCGATACTCGGTCGGTTGTCGTCGGCGCTCCGATCCAAGCAATCCTCGCCCTCGTTGTTGGCGGAGCCATCTATTTTCTTGTTTACACGGCATCACTCACGCTGGAGCGCGAGGGCACGGAGTTGGCGCTGTTGCGCTCGAGGGGTGCGGGAACGTGGCAGACCGTTGGTATACACATCGCCCAGTCGGCGATCGTCACCGGTGGTGCTGCCGCGATCGCTCCGTTCCTGGCTCGTGCCCTTGTTGCCGTTACTGGACGTGTGCCCCCAATGTCGGATCTGACCGGGGGCGGGACTCTCGTTGTTGCGGAGGCACAATCGTTGCGACCGTTCCTTGTCGGTGGTGTCATTCTTGCTTTTGGAGCCATGGGCCTCGCAATCGTGCCGTTCGCTCGTCGATCAGTTCTCGAGTTGCGGGTGCTGGCGAGCCGGCCAACCACGAAGTCGATCTGGCAGCGTTACAACCTCGATCTGTTTGCGGTGGCACTTTCGTTGGTAGTCCTGTTGCAGCTCCGCCAGCGTGGATTCATCATCTTTGAGGGTGACAAGGTTGAGCTCGATCCCATCGCGGTCGTCTTCCCTGTTTTGTTGTTGTTCACGGGTGCGTTACTGCTTCTGCGACTGTTGCCCTTCGTGTTGCGAATTGTCGGGTGGAGCATGACTCGATCGGGACACCTTTCGTTGGCGCTTCCGGGTTGGCATCTGTCGCGCAATCCGGTCGCCTACGGACGGCTTGCGCTGCTCGTGTGGCTGACATCGGGGCTCGGTGCGTTCGCCCTGACGTATGCGAATACTCTGAACACATCGTTCACGGATCGGTCCGTGTTCGAGTCGGGAGCTGATGCCCGCATCGTCGCCGACCACGCCGGTTACCTCGATCTCGGCGAGGGATTCACCACGACGCCTGTGATGCGGACCGCCGGCGGGCCGTCACAGCGGGGGCGCCTCGCACAGATTCTGGCGATCGACCCGGAGACGTTTCCGACCGTCACCGGCTGGCGTGACGACTATTCCCCACTATCACTTGACGAGGTGTTCACGGCGTTGCGTCCCGACAAGGAGATCGCTCGTGTCGGTATCGGGCTACCGGAGGATGCCACCGGGCTTCGTTTTGAGGGCATTGTTCAACCACCGACCGTTCTTGCAAATTTGGATTCGCCCGACCCTCGGGAATCGGCCGTCAGTGTGGTGGTCAAGGTCATGGATGCGAGAGGCAGGCTTTGGACGATTGTCTCGTCAGAGGAGCTGACGTTCGAGGAATGGAGATCCGTCGACGTCGACTTTTCGACAGGACTCCAACTCACGAGTGGGACCAAGAGGTATGTCGACCCTCCGGTCGGCCCGTTCGAGCTCCACACACTCTGGTTCGAACTCGGTTCGAATCGAAACGGAATCCGAAGCAACGGGAACAACGTCTATATCGACGACATGGTCGTGACGACAGCCTCCGGTGAGGTGCCGCTCGACCTCTCCGAACTTGAGTCGGTTAACGGGCTATCGCACCGAAGCAACATCGCCAATCTCGGTCTCATCCAAGACAAATACGAGGCCGTCCCGCCCGGATTCGAAGTTCCGGCAGTTGACGACATGCGACAGGATCCTCTCTATCGAGATGGCACCTCCGACCTCTTCAGGTCTCCGAGGCGAACGACCCAGAGCACGCTGATCCCCGAGCTGCGTTACC
Source organism: Actinomycetota bacterium (assembly GCA_013151445.1). Classification (GTDB taxonomy): domain Bacteria; phylum Actinomycetota; class Acidimicrobiia; order Spongiisociales; family UBA5794; genus BMS3BBIN02. The sequence continues at coordinate 24,417 of JAADIG010000032.1, read as the reverse complement.
GCGTGGCACCGTTGAATGTACTCGTGGACGCGGATGTACAGTCATCCACGGGTCTCGATGTCGGGTCGTCGGTGAGGATGTCGATAGGTCTCGTCGACCTCGATGTCATCATGGTTGGCAGAGTCGACCTGATGCCGACCATGACCGACAATCGCTTCACCGGCAAGATGGTGTTCGACCAACGCCCGTTGGTCGCAACATTGAATGGTGCTGCAACCTGGAGTGTCAACCGCCCGGTCGCTGCCGTGTCGGGTGCGGATGAGCTGTGGATCAAGACGGACAATCCCGACGCTGCGGTCCGGCGTGCAACAGCGGAGCTCGGTACGGCTCCAGACGAGATTTTCACAGCCCGTGGCAGTGCCGCTGACTTCGCCGGGCGGCCCGTCCAGATCGGCCTCGTCGCGATTCTTTTTGTCGGGGCCGTGACCTCCGTCGTGCTCGCCCTCGCAGGGGTTGTCAGCTACGTCCTCCTTGCGGTGTCGCGACGAGCCCGTGAGATGGGCATCCTGCGAGCCATGGGGTTCCCGCGGCGTGGAGTTGCGATGACCTTTGCCCTTGAACAAGTCGTGGTACTGGGACTCGGGTCAGTGATCGGGGTGTACGGCGGGGTGCAACTTATGCGACTGATGGTGCCGTTCCTCCAGCTCGGCGAAACGGCAGCGGTGGTCGAACCAACCGTTCGACTCGCTGTCGCGGTACCTGTGCTGGTTGGTTACGTTGCTGTGGTTGCGGTGCTCCTCGTCGGTGCCGTGTTGTGGGCGACTCGTCGGGTCTCCGCATCACAGATGAGCGAAGTGCTGCGGGAGGTCGAACGATGACCGGGGCGATGGTCGAGTGCGTCGACCTGATCAAGATCCACAAACAGGGAGTCCTTGAGGTCGTGGCACTCCATGGCCTGAACTTCTCCATGGAGGAGGGCGAGTTCGTTTCCGTCGTTGGCGCTTCGGGGGCGGGGAAGTCCACATTGCTGCGAGTCCTTGCTGGTCTCGAACAACCGTCGGCCGGGACGGTGTCCGTCGACGGTGTCGAGCTGTCGGGCATTGATCGTCGCGACCTCACCAACTACTACCGCCGCAATGTTGGGTTCCTGTGGCAGGACTTCCACCGCAATCTCCTCCCGTACCTCAACGTACGCGCCAACGTGGAGTTGCCGATGCTGCTCGCCGGTGTCGGTGCTCGTCGGCGCAAGGCACGCGCGATGGCTTTGCTCGAAGCTGTGGGTCTCCGGAACCTTGCGTTCGCCAAGGTTGGCACGATGTCGGGTGGGGAACAGCAGCGCCTCGCCATGTGTGTTGCCCTCGCAATGCAGCCGAAACTCCTGCTTGCCGACGAACCGACCGGGGAACTCGACACACACACTTCGATTGGGATCTATGAGTTGCTCCGCGAGATGTGCGAAAGAGACGGTCTCACGGTCCTCGTCGTCACCCACGATGTGGCTCTCGCAACAAGGACGGATCGGGTCGTGCGGCTTGCCGATGGCAGGCTCGTTACTACCCAGGGAGGCGCCGATGAGGCCGTTGTGCAGGTTGCATCGGATGGGTCCGTGCAGTTTCCCCGCGAAATGTTGCGGGCCGCGGGAATCGGTACAACAACCCGGGCGAAACGAACCGATGATGGCATCTTGATCCGACCGATGGACTCCCACGATGCTTGAACTTCGCAACGTGTCCAAGAAATACGCGTCGGGCGCGGTCGGTGCCGTTAACAGCACGTTGAGGGCCGAGCGCGGCGAGTTTGTTGCCCTCTTCGGCCCATCGGGTTCCGGGAAGACCTCGCTCTTGCAGATGGCCGGTCTGCTGATACCTCCCGATAGTGGTGAGGTGTGGATCGACGGTGAGCGTCGGGACGATGCCTCGGAGACCAAGGCTGCACGGGTGCGACGTTCAAAACTGGGTTTCATCTTCCAGACCTCGGGTCTTCTGCCGTTGTTGTCCGCACACGAGAACGTTGATGTTTCACTACGACTGCTCGGCGTCGGACGCGGTACGCGCACCGGTGCGGTCGAGTTCGCTCTCGATCGGGTCGGGATGCGTAACCGGGCCAACCATCGTCCCGAGGAGTTGTCGGGCGGTGAGCAACAACGGGTCTCGATTGCGCGTGCACTCGTGCACGAGCCCGCATATTTGCTTGCTGATGAGCCGACGGGGGAGCTGGACACCGCGACGGGCGCCGCAATTCTGAGTCTGCTTCGTGACGTGGCCCACAACGACACCGCGGTGATCATGGCTTCACATGATCCCGCTGCGATCGAGTTTGTCGACCGTGCTCTGTACGTCAATGACGGCCACCTCTCCAATCCCCCAAAAAGTGCCCTCGTGCGTTGGCTCACCGACGGGACTCCGATCGACGTGGTCCCCTAGACCGAACCGTCTCTCCGATACCGCCCCGGTGCCGCGGACTGTCACGATGTCCGTTGTCGTCATCGCGGTCGCACCCCCGACGCGATCGCAGGGTGCCTGTTGCAGCGACAGGTTGCAGACTCGTACGATGGGTCGTAAGTGGAACCAATTCAGAGGAAGGTCGCATGCATCGGAATCGACTGATCGCCCTCGTGGGCGTGATCATAGGAATCATTGGACTATCGCTAGAGGGGCTGACAACGGAGGGGAAGGCACTTCTACCAACGCTGAATGCGGCGAACCCTGCATTTCCAGATGGCATACCGACCATCTGGGGAGGACTCGCCTCGTGGGCACAACCGGTACTCGTCGTACTGATTCTTGCCGTGATCGTGTTTGCTGTACGTCCCGATCGAGCAAAGGCCATGGACCGTACATCGTCAATGGTCGTGTCGGTTATCGGCGTAGCTCTGTTGGCATACGCCGTCATCAAGATGCTTGATGCGGGTGACAGTGCCGAGGGCCTGCAGGCAGCCTTCGCTCAGGCCGCCAGCGCGGGAGCGATCCCGGCAGCGTTCACCGTCACAACAGGATTCGGATTCCTTATCCTGATCGTGGGAACGGTGCTGGTCATCTTCGGTGGCGCCATGGGCTTCATAAGCTCCGACGACGACTAAACCACCGTTCAATGGACGATGATTGCGGGTCGCTGCGGTGGCCCGCACTCGCGTCCCGGCCGTGTTCGCCAGTGTGAGCCCTGGTGTTTAGTCGCCGACTACACACGAAACGGGAGAACGCAGAACTCGTTACCTTCCGGGTCTGTGACAACCGCCCATGCAATGTCGTCCAGTTGATGGTCGGCCATGTGCGAGCCGCCGAGTGACACGACCCGGGCAACGGTTGCTTTCACATCGCGACTTCTCATGTCGAGATGGATACGGTTCTTGGTTGTCTTGGGTTCATCGACCTGCTGGAAACCGAGACTGATGACACCGTCACGGTTGATCGGACCCAACCATGTGTAGTTGGCCCGCGTCCCCAGATCTTCCAACTGCAAAAGCTCTCCCCAAAACCTCGCCATTACGGTGGCATCTGCACAGTCGATCATGACCGCCGTCACGAGGGGTGATGTAGTCGTTTCCATGAGCGTGTCTTCTCTCTATGGATTCCGTGGGGCGCTCACGGTACACGAACCCCGTTCGGTCGCTCCTGTCGACATGACACACGGCGACGTGACGCACGGCGACAGCGACCCCCTCTGTATCTCGGTGATGATGTGCGCACCCGAGGTCGGTGTGCAGTATCTCGGTGGTTCCGTCAGGTTTGTGTCGGATCTATGACGATCGTTCCACCCGTACGCGTCCCGCTCCAGGTTTCGGTATCGGCCGCTAGATCGAGGGCCTCGATAGGTGCGGAGTCCTCGTACTCTCCCCAACTCTCCCTCGGCAGCATCCACATCACCTCAAACTCGTTGCCGTCGGGATCGACACCGTAGAGGCTCTTGGTGGCACCATGGCTCGACTCGCCGGTGAAAGCGCCCAGCGCCTGAAGCGTCGCCCGGGCGGCTGCGAGCTCCTCGATAGTGTCCACTTGCCACGCCAAGTGATAGAGCCCAACCGTCCGCCCCGCGGGTCGTTGGGCAGTCTCACCAACACCAAACAAACCGAGATCATGGTGGTTGGTCCCGTGGCCAAGCCGTAGGAATGCGGCGTTGGCCCGCGGTTCGCGAGCGATGACGGTCATGTCGAAGGCAGTGGTCCAGAATTCGATAGATCGATCCAGATTGCGTACGAACAGCACGGCATGGTTCAGGCGAACCGCGGGGATACTCATCCCTGGTCCGTTTGAATGATCGCCTCTACATCGATCTCGATCTTCGCGGTCTTACCGACCATAACGCCACCTGCTTCAAGGGCCTGGTTCCAGGTTAGGCCAAACTCCTCACGGTTGACCTCCGCCGATGCATTGAAGACGGCTCGCGTGCTACCCCACGGGTCCACAACGTCGCCGCCGTACACCAGGTCGAGCTTTACCGGCTTGGTGATTCCACGGATCGTGAGTTCACCATCGAGAACGTACATGCCGTCCGATGCCGCCGTGACTCCCTTGCTGGTGAATGTTGCTGTCGGGAACTGCTCGACGTCGAAGAAGTCGCCCGACCTGAGGTGGTCATCTCGGTCTCCGACGCCGGTGTCGATCGAGGCCACGTTGATCGACACGTTGGTCGTGGAGGCGAGGCGATCCTCGGTGACGTTGATCTCTCCAGAGAACTCGGTGAACCGGCCACGTACCTTGGCCGCCACGAGGTGCCGAATCGTGAGGCTGATGGCCGAGTGTGTGGGATCGATGACATAGCGCCCGGGCGCGGGGAGGTTCGATTCGTTGGGGGCTGAGGCTGCTTCCGGTGTTGAAGTAGACATGAGTAGATTCCTTCCAAAGCAATAGTTGATGGCTCAATAGTTGACTCTACAGCAAGAAATGTTGACTTGTCAACTAATTTCGTGGTAGATTCGTTTCATGCCGGAAGCCAGTATGTTCGACAAGCGAATTGATACGTTTGGCCGTCTCATAGAGGTGAGGGCCCGGCTGGATCGCGAACTAGGGCAATCACTCGAGGAGTCCCACGACCTCTCGCACACCTGGTTCGAAGTGTTGCTTCGCATCGGCCGCGCCGACGAAGAGCGGCTCAAGATGTGTGATTTGGCGAACGAGATTGCACTCACGACCGGTGGTGTGACACGTTTGGTCGACCGGATGGTCGATGCCGGTTACATCCAACGAGTGCCATCTCCTTCAGACCGCCGAGTTCAGTTCATAGAACTCACCGACACCGGGCGTTCGTTACTGGAGGATGCCTGCGCTACGCATGTCGGAGACCTGGAGGACCAGATGTTTTCCCGCCTCACGCAGAGCGAGGCCGAGCAGCTTGATGCCCTGTTGGAAAAACTTCGCTGAGACCAGTCGACCGCACCGAGGGCTGCGGTGGTTAGGTGATGATGGCGTCATTCATTCCGGACATCTGCCGCAGCAGATCCGTCTGCCCGGTGTGATAGGTGTCGTGCCATAACAAGAAACGGATCTGTTGTGCGAGTGTTTCTTCGTCCTCGATCTGTTCGGTGAGAGCATTTCCAGATGCCGAGAGCGCGGCGGCGAGCGCGTGTTGACTCTTGCCAACAAGGTCGATCAGGTCGTCGAGCGATACAACACCGGGGCCATCTTCGGTGATCGGTTCTGATTCGCGTGTGTAGGGACCGGCCCGGGATCCGAACAGCGGATCGGCACCGACCATGGCGAGCACGTCGTCGCGGCTCGCCAGGATGTGACCGAGCACCCAGTTCATGCAATTGATGTTGTACGGCGGCTGGGTGAGCGCCTGGGTGTGAGTGAGCCCCTTGTTCTGCTCGCGAATGATCCACGTGTTACGCCGATAGTCGGCGATTAGTTCGTCGGCCGTTGTCATGCCGCTCTCCTCAGTGGTCCGATAGGTGTCTGTTCATCACGAACGCTACGTGAAATCACGATGACCGCGGCTTGCGGTCGGCCCCCGTTGGCCCTGATACTTGCTGCCAGCACCGGCACTCCCGTAGGGGTTCTCGGCCGGCGTGGAGAGTTGATAGAAGGACACTTGGCCGATCTTCATCCCCGGGTAGATGGCTATGGGAAGATTCGCAACGTTTGAGAGTTCCAGGGTTACCTGCCCGTTGAAACCTGGGTCGATGAACCCCGCTGTCGAGTGGATAAGGAGTCCGATGCGTCCGAGACTCGACTTGCCCTCGAGTCGAGCAACGATGTCGTCCGCAAGGCCTATCACCTCTGCGGTCGCTCCCAGGACGAACTCTCCGGGATGCAAGATGAAGGGATCGTCGGGAGTCGCCTCGACTTGTTTCGTCAGGTCTTCCTGGGGCGCTTTGGGGTCGATGAGAGCATATTTGTGGTTCTCAAACACACGAAAAAACGTGTCGCAGCGTAGGTCAACACTCGACGGCTGGACCATGGTTTCGTCGTACGGATCGATGATGATCCGGGCTTCGGCGACTGCTTCTTTGATGGTTCGGTCGGAGAAGATCATGCAATGGATAGTAGCGAGGCGGACAGTTCCGTTTGCGGTCGGCGGTGATCACCGCACCGGTGCAATCCCTTTACCGCGTACCTCAAGACCCTGTACCGAGAGGTCTCAGATGATGAGAACGTCCGAGAATCCTGCAGCTCGGTAGGTATTCGCGATGCCGGTGAGCATCTCAGCGTCCGGCTCGACGATGTGACTTGCGACCGGGCGAGTGCCGTTCTTACGGAACCCGATGATCTTGAGTGTCAGGGATTCGTCGATCGTACGAAGCCAATCAGCTGTCTTGCTGGCTGTTTCGATTGAATCGTTGAGACCTGGGGCAATCAACAGCCGGACCTCGTGCAGCAGGTCGAGTCCCGCGAGATACCGGATGGACGCAAGGACCGACCCGTTCGCCTGGGCGGTCATCCGTAAGTGCGTGTCGGCATCCAGTGCCTTGAGGTCGATCATGGCACCATCCATCACCGGCGCGAGCATGTCCCAAACCGCCGGTGCCGCGGAGCCGTTGGAGTCAACCAGCGTCGTGAGGTGATTGAGGTCGGGATCGTTCTTGATTGCAGCGAACAGATCTCGAATGAACTCGGGCTGGAGGGTTGCTTCACCACCGGAAACAGTGATACCGGACAGGAACGGAGCCGTCGGGCGTATCTTGTCCAACATGTCGCCGACAGTGACGTACGAGCTCAGGGGCGTGCTGTCGATCGGACAGACTTCGATACATATGTCGCAGTCGGTACAGGCGAAGTGGTTCACGTCCGGTTTCGTCGAGGTCCCCAACGTGAGTGCCGAGTCCGGACACAGGTCAACACAGATATTGCAGCCGTTGCATTCGTCGATCGTGTAGGGGTTGTGGCATACGACGCAGTCAAAGTTGCAGCCCTGGAGGAACAAGACGAATCGGTTTCCGGGTCCATCGACCAGGCTGAAGGGCAGGTACTTATTGAGATGCCCGCGTCGGTCTACGTTCACGGATTCCTACTCGTTTTACGTTTCGGTCCTCAACGTGGGAGTTCTTCACCGAACCTGCACCAAAGGTTGCGCTGCCGTAGCGCGAACCACACGCTTGGAACGTCTCGACATCGGACTTCCGTACAAGGTAGCCGGTGATACGAATGAATCCGTTGGTTGCAAGGTTGAACGTGAAGTCTCGCATCCCGCTCTTGAACGCCCCTCGGATGATGTCAACCATTGCTTGGGGATTGCGCTTGGCGGTGTCCTCGACATGGAAGATATCTGATACCCCGGCAGCAAAGAGATCATGGTGCGGCGCCACGGCATTGATGTGTTCAAACATTGTGGGTTCATCACCGATGGGGATTCGTGTGCCCGCGCTCACCTCGATGTCCGTGTCGATCCCGGACTGCGAGTGCAGAAAACAACGTCCGCCGTTCCCCTGTGTGTACGGCATGGGACGCGATGCGACAAGGTCCGCGATTGTGGACGTTATCCGGTACGCCATCTCGTTCGCTTCGGTGTCGTGTCCATACCTACCGTTGCGTCCCTGCATGTCCATGAGCAGGTTGACGCATTCGGCGAGGCCGTAGATCCCGTACATCGCGGAGAAGTTCTCAATATCGATCAAACCCTCGGTTGCAAGGAAATCATGGTCGAAGAATCCTGCATCCTCAACGAGGAAGCGGATACGAGCCTCGATGAGTTCGGCCGTGAGTTCGGCATAGACGGGGAGGGTGTCGGTGAGGAAGGTTCCCAGATCACCCTGGTGTTGGAGAGCGACCTCCTTCAAATTGAGACGTACAAGGGTGTGCGATCCGCCACCGACCTTCAGTGAGTTGTAACAACTCACCACGCCATAACGTTCGCCGAGGTCGCGGGTCATCAGGGGATGGTTCACAAAATGGGGCTTACCGTTCACAAAGACGGTCTCGACGGCGTCCTCGATGAGGTCGTCGGGGGTGAGATCGGGGTCGACTTTCAGGGTGACGTTGGGTACGACCTGCTGCAACTCACGTTCGAGTTGGAGGATCGTCCGGGCGACCAAATTGTCGGTTGGCCCGATGTTCGTATGGACGAACGCATCGGGAAGGATGCGGTCAAGCGCTATCCAAAACCGGCGCAGAGACCGGTACAAGTGATCAGCAGAGATACCATCGATGAACGGGAGCAACAGCGCGTCGAGGTCTCCGAGGTAGACCGGGAATCCGGTGATGGACGGGACCTGGGTGTACATGATGAGCAGAAAGTTGAGAGCGTCATCGAGGTCCGCTGGTGGCTCGAGTTCCAGGAACTCGGAGCCCTGAGCAAGTGCCTTGCTGTAGTCGGGGAGTATGTACCGCGCCCGGTACGGTGCGTTGCCCTCAAAGAGATCGCAGATGATCTGTTTGTCGAGGGCCTGGGCACACGCCTCGCTGATCGTTGGGTAAGGGAGTACCGACTCGGCCAGATACGCCAGGTAGTGGCGGCGCAGGTGGAAGGATAGAGTCGGGTCGGCAATGATCTCGCGTGCCTTGGCCTGGAGCTCAGTTATGTTCATACGAATCTCCTTGCCGTCGGTCGGATACCGCGATGGTTCTCTGGTAGCCAAGTGTGGCGTGGAAATGCTCCATGGCCGCATCTTGATACTAATCGAGCGGTCACAGCTCCTTGCGAAATCTGTACAGTCGGGTTGCGCTGGCTACAAGCCCAATAACGCCAATACATGATGTTACGGCTCCCTTTTTACGATTATGCCTTGGAGCCATCGGAATACGATCCTGGCCGCCGAAAACGGTAGTGCGATGCCCGCGACCAGCAAGATACCGAAACCAAGAATCTCCCAGGGACTGCCAGCACAATACACGGAGGATGGATCTGGCTCTTGCGAGACATCAAAGTAGGTGAATCGAACGGTGAGACATCCGAAAAAGTATCGCCGAGTGCAAGCAGTTTGAGTACAGTTTGCGTTCTCTGGGATCGGTGGCGAGCGTGCGATCGGAGTTCGTCCGCTAGGACGATGGTCTGCACACCCAGTGAGATGGTTACGGTCCACCTTGCTCGTGGACGAGAGAGACAGCGAGGGGCCATCTCGGCGCGAAACACGGTATGCACCGCCATGGTCCAAGGCGATGATAGGGGCATCCATCCTTGTCATAGGCAAAGTCGTGCCTTCTGGATATCATCTTGGCCAGAGTTCTAGCGGGCTACGTATCACGGCGACTACCGTGATCCTTTATGCAAGCTGTTAAGAGAACTCTCCGTGTCCTCAGCGCCGTTGCTCAGCTCGGCGGCAACGGAGTCTCATTGTCCGATCTCGCAAAGGAAACCGGGCTTTCCCCGTCGACAGTGCACCGCTATATCACGGTCCTTATTGAGATGGGGTACCTCCGTCGTAGCTCGACGAAACTCCTCTCTCTTGGAGGACAGTCCATCGCTCTTGGGGCTTCCGTGTACGACCCTGACGCGCTTGCCACACGTATTCGTTCTACTCTGGAGAGCCTTCGAGCCGCCACTGGTGAGACGAGTTTCGTAAGCCAGTTATTAGGGACCGAGGTTCTATGCATAGCGATGGAACGGGGGACGAACCCCCTCCAGCTTTCGGTGCGAGTTGGCCAGACTATTCCACCGTTCCATGCTGCTTCGGCTCGGGTCGTGCTTGCCTTCGCCGAGGCCTCAGTGGTGGAGGCTTCGTGGGAGCGGTTCTCTAGTGACGCCGCCGACGCCGGCGGTCTTCGTCGATTTTTCGCTCAACTTGAGACTATCCGTGAACGAAGATTCGACATTTGTGACTCGGAGTTTGATAAGGGTGTCTGGGCCGTCGCTGCACCTGTCCTGTCGAACGTCACGGATGGGATGTTCGGAGCCGTAGCTGTTGCCGGTGCTGCGGAGCGTTTTGGTACCGAAGCGGTGCGTGATGCCACGTTGAAACTGGTGGTGGACGCTGCCTCAAAGCTATCTTCGCAAACGTAAATCTGTGTGATTACCATGCCATTGACGCTTGAGCGTCGGAGCGGATAGAGGAGTGAGCTTTGTTACCGGTTGAAGAACTCGTTGCGACGACCCGCAACATTTTGGGGCAACGGGCAATTTCCGAATTCGACGACCCTATTGAGCTTGCTTCCGGGCAGATGTCCCGCTTTTTTGTGGATGCGAAGGCAGGTTTGTCGCGCGCCGACGATCTGCGGGTCGCGTGCCTGGCAATACATGCAGTAGTCAAGTCTGCTGGTATTGAGTATGACGCTGTTGGCGGACTCACCCTCGGCGCAGATCATCTCTGTGTTGGGGTTGCTCTCGCAAGTGGTAAAGAGTGGTTCATCGTTCGTAAAGAAGCGAAGAAACGCGGAACAGCGCGACGTATCGAAGGCGCACAACTTGAGGTTGGTCGCCGAGTCCTCGTTGTCGAGGATGTTGTCAGTACCGGCGGTTCGTTGTTCTCCGCTATTGACGCGATTGTGGCGACCGGCGCCGAGGTAGTTGCAGCGTGCACCCTGGTCGACCGTGGTGACTTGGCGGAAGAAGTGCTCAAGAAGCGCGGGATTCCTTACTTCGCCATCTCGTCATTCTTGGACTTCGGAATGCCACCGGTAGTCGGGTGACTGATGGATGATTTTACGTCGTTTCTGGATCATGGTTTTGCCGCGATGCCGCCGAGTGCTGTCGAACACATAGCTGCCGCGGTTCGGGACCATTGTTACGCCATCGGTGATGTTCGGTATTGCATTGCAGCCGAGTGTCTTGACATCATTTCCTCCTGCTGGGGAGATGATGGTGCGGTGAGGCAATCGGTGACTGAGGAGATCGAAGCGTTCGTGATGGGGGAGCTCGCCGCAGCAATGGCCGAGCCAGATCCTGAGGCGGCTCGCTCGCTCGCGTTGGGCGCCAGAACATCCTTGATAGCCCTCATCGGTGCGTCCGGTGACCTAGTTTACGGCTGGGGAGCTCCTCGCCGCTGAGGCTTTCACACCGATCGGGTTGTGCGCGTCTCCTTGAGATACCGTTGGGTAGCGATCGTGCTTCTCTCCTTGGCGTCTCTGTGGGGGCGGTCGGCAGCAGGAATGCGGAGGTGCTGGTTGCGCTCGGTACTGCGGTCTGATATCTTCCTGGGATTCTATGCTGCAGAATACTGTTTCCACCAGACGGAATATCGGGGGAACGGAGTTTCCTATCCTCGCGGCTGCACTCCCTGTCGTTGCAAATGGTCCCGTCGGTGATACGTACTGGCATATCAGATTGAAAGCGGCCACAACGCACTTGCTCTCTCGGCCCGGGCAGTTCTTTCAGCTTCGCTGTCCGCGCAGCGAAGCCGGTGACCCATTCCTTCGACGTCCGATGAGCGTGTATGCGGTCGATACCAATGTTGGGGAGATAGCATTCCTTTATAAGGTCACCGGAATCGGGACGACAGGACTCTCGACGCTGGTCCCGGGGGATACTTTGGATGTTCTCGGGCCGCTGGGGGTTGGTTTCGATATCAACCCCGAATGGGACCATGTGCTTGTTGTAGCACGGGGTGTTGGTCTCGCCACGATGGGACCACTCGCCAAGGCGCTTCACCACAACGGCGTGGCGCTCACAGCTATTTGTAGTTATCGAACTCCTGAAGCAACAATCGGTCTTGAACCGTTCGAGTTACACGGATCGGTGCATACCGTCTATGACACTGATGGTACGAGTGATGTTGCCTCGGTCGATTCTCTGATCAGAGAGGAACACGCGCGGCGTAGTTTCAGTTTCGCGTATACCTGTGGATCGAAGCGTATTGTTCGTCTTCTTCAGGACCTTTCGTCACAGCTTGGGTTCGGCGGCGAAGTAGCTCTTGAACAACGAATGGCGTGTGGTCTGGGTATGTGCCATTCATGTGTGATTGATCTCCGTCGCGGAGACACCGTTGAAAGTGTTCGTGTGTGTAGCCGAGGACCGGTGTTCTCGCTCGGAGATATTGTTGCGCCTGAGGAGACCCTGTCCTGGTATCGATCCTGCGATGAGTCCGCGATATGAGTGTCGTACTTGAGACTGTGTGCGGTGGGGTGAGGCTGCGAAGTCCGATCATGCCGGCATCCGGAACATTCTCCCATGAGATGGAAAACGTCCTGGACCTTGGACAACTTAGTGCACTGGTTCTCAAGACGACTACCTACACAAGCAGGCGCGGGAACCCAGTACCGCGGGTGACCGAGACCTCCTTTGGTATGTTGAATTCAATCGGAATTCCTGGGGGTGGAATCCAGCACTTCGTAGCGAATGAGCTCCCGAAGTACCGCCGCTCCGGTGCCCCGATTGTCGCGAGCATCTCGGCTGATACGGCCGCCCAGTTCGGCGAAATGGCCGCGATATTATCTGACGAGGGACTTGCAGCGATTGAACTGAACATTTCCTGTCCGAATATTGAGGCCGATGGACAGGCGTTCGCGATGAGTCGAGAGGCAACCGCCAGAGTCGTAGCAACGGCGCGTCGAGCAACGACCCTGCCGTTGTGGGCGAAGCTCACGCCGAATACGGGCGAGATCGTGAACATCGCCAAGGCCGCTGAATCGGCAGGGGCCGATGCTCTGGTAGTTGCCAACACCATCCTTGCGCTTGCCATTGATGCTGATTCTCGACGCGCAGAGTTGGGAAACATCATGGGTGGACTCAGTGGTCCTGGAGTGAAACCGATAATTCTTCGCATGGTGTACCAATGCGCACGCAAGGTCTCGATTCCGATCATCGGGTGCGGTGGCATCAGTTCTGGTAGAGATGTTGTCGAGTACTTGCTTGCTGGTGCCACCACCGTCCAGGTGGGAACCGAGTCCTTCAGGGATCCAACAGCACTTGTTCGCATCGAGCGTGAACTCGTCGAGTTCTGTGATGGGCGGGGGATCTCGTCATTGAGAGAGCTGATCGGCGGCCTGATGGTCCAGGACGCGCCTGCCGGTGCACCCGATGTGGATGTGGCACCATGAGGGTGTCACTTGTAACGTCCGCTGACTGTGCTGCATTTGGGCTCGAATTCTTCGAGGCGCTGCGATACCTTTCCGCTGACAATGGAGGTGTCTCTCGCGGTGGTTACTCAGCCGCAGAAGATGCAGCACATACCCTCCTCGCGAATTATGCGAGTCGAAACGGACTCACTGTCTCGATTGACGAGGCATGCAACACATGGGTCGAACTTCCCGGGATAGACAGCTCGGCTGATGCCATCGTGATCGGATCTCACCTTGATTCGGTTCGTCAAGGGGGAAATTATGATGGCGCGGCCGGGGTGGTCGGCGGGCTTGCCATGTTGTTTCGACTTCAGGACACCACACAACTTCGACGGCCGGTGCGTCTCGTCGCGTTTCGCGGAGAGGAAGCCGCTTGGTTCGGGACGTGTTACATCGGATCACGGGCCCTCGTGGGCACACTGGAGTCGGAGATGCTCGATGCAGTCTCTCCCGAGTACAGGATATCGCTCCGAGAAGCCCTCCAGGAAGCAGGCGCTGATCTTGGTCCAATCGAAGCGAATACGGCGCTCAGCGCCTCAAAATCTATCCACCAATATTTTGAGATGCACATAGAACAAGGACCTCTGCTCGTTGCCGCCGATTGCCCTGTCGGTGTGGTCACTGGTATCAGAGGGAACTACCGATATCCTGCGATCACCTGGTTAGGTGAGGCTGGCCACTCGGGGGCAGTCTCGCGGAACTTGCGTCACGACGCCGTACTGGGCGCCACCGAGTGGTTGACAACGGTTGAGCGACTGTGGATCGACGAAGAGGTTGCGGGTGCTGACCTTGTCGTTACTGCTGGTATATTTTCGACCGATCCGATGCATCATGCGGTGACACGTATCCCTGATTCGGTACGCATGTCGCTGGACATACGGTCAGTCGATGTCAGTACGTTGCAGCGTGTGTCGGAGCAGGCCATGGAGCTCGCATCCCAGATCGCCTCACGCCGAGGATTGGAAGTGCTTGTCGGTGAACGTGTCGACACGGAGCCAGCGAGCATCGATACGGATACGGTATCGATGATCTACGACACTGCGTTAGGTCTCGGTTACCCAGCCATGAAACTTCCCAGCGGTGCTGGTCACGACGCAGCTGCACTCGGCGCTGCGGGAATTCCGATCGGCATGATTTTCGTACGCAACGAGAACGGATCTCACAACGCCCAAGAGGCATTAGACATTGACGACTTTTGTGTAGGCGTTGATGTGCTCACCGAAGTCACAAAACGAGCTGCTCAATGAGTGATGTTGGTTTCCAAGAGGTGACGATCGCCACGCCAGATGACTGGCATGTCCATCTTCGTGATGACACGATGCTTCGCGCAGTCGTCCCCTTCACAGCGAATCTCTTTCGCTACGCGTTGGTCATGCCCAACCTGAGCCAGCCGATCACAACGACCGCGAGTGCGGCGGCGTACCGTGAACGCATCATTGAAGCAGCAGGGCAGGATGCATCGGCTGAGTTCACGCCACTCATGGCGCTATACCTCAACGACAGTGTCTCCATTGCTGATCTAAGTGCTGGATTCAGCGATGGAGTCGTGCACGCCGTGAAGTATTACCCAGCTGGAGCTACCACCAATTCTGAGGCGGGTGGATCTTCGCTGATCTCGTATGGACCAATCTTGTCTCAGATCGCTGACCTTGGTATTCCGTTGCTGGTTCACGCCGAGTCGACCGACCCGAGTGTTGACATTTTTGATCGTGAGAGAGTGTTCCTCGAGAACGAACTCGCTCCGGTGTGTGAACAGCTGCCAACACTCAAAGTGACGGTCGAACATGTATCGACGACAGACGGCGTCGTCTTTGTTCGCGAGCACTCCAACGTTACCGGGACGATCACCCCGCATCACCTCTCGTGTGAGCGTTCCGATATTCTCGCGAACGGCCTCCGTCCCGACCTCTACTGCAAACCGGTCCTCAACTCGAAGGAAAATCGCCAGACCCTCATCGAGGCTGCGACGTCGGGGGAACCGTCCTTCTTTCTCGGCACCGATTCGGCCCCACATCCGCTCAGCAGCAAGCGCTCAGCGGTGGGCAAGGCCGGAATCTTTAGTGCACCGCTCGCTTTGCCGGTCCTCGCAGAGGTGTTTGCCGAGCGTGGGGCGTTGGATCGACTGGAGGCATTCACGTCGACAAATGGAGCGCGATATCACGGGTTCGAGCCATCGGTGTACCGTGTCCGTCTTAGGCGTCTCGATGATCGCAGTGAAGTATTCGACGAGATGCTTAGGACGAATGACGGACATGAAGTCCAGATGTTCGGCGTCGAGGCTGCTAGAAAGTGGTCGCTTGAGCTACTGCAAGGGAGCAGATTAGATGCTTAGCAAAATCGTGGGGTCGGCTGTACCGGTACTTGCTGCGCTCGCCGCTTTTCTTGTGGGTGCTGTCATGCTTCTGGTACTCGGCGCTAGCCCGTTGGATGGCCTCAAGGCAATCCTCGATGGAGCGTTTGGCAGTGGGGAGCGTCTTGCTGCCACTGCAGTGAAAGCTACGCCACTCATTCTCGTTGGGGCCGGAATTTCGATTGCGTTTCGGGCTCGAGTTATCAATATCGGAGGGGAGGGCCAGATCATCGCAGGGGCGCTTCTCGCCACGGTCGTCGCACTCGCTCTGCCCGACCTGCCGTCGGTTGTTTTGATCCCTCTGGTGTTGATGGGCGGAGCGATCGGAGGCACTATTCTTGGTGCGATACCCGGGGTGCTCAAGGCGTACGCATCAGTTAACGAGATTCTCAGCACGATCATGCTGAACCTTGTGATGGTTCAATTCATGAATTTCCTTCTTCGTGGACCACTCATCGATCCGCTAGAAATTGCTGCTGGTACACGTATCCCGCAAACCCAACGTCTTTCTGACAACGCTGCGTTGCCTACTCTTGTGGAGGGAACGCGGTTGCATCTAGGAGTCGTTGTCGCAGTTGTTGCGGCGGTGATCGCCTACATCGTGTTGTGGAGGATGCCACTCGGTTTCAGGCTCAGGGCCGTCGGGCATAGCCCGGAAGCAGCCCGCGCGGCGGGCATCAACGTCGAAAGAAACATCACCTACGCGTTGGCGATATCAGGAATGCTCGGCGGGCTGGCTGGTGCGATCTTGGTGTTCGGTAGCGAAGGGCAGCGGATGATCACCGACGGATCGGCAGCTGGGTTCACCGGAGCCGCTGGCTTCAACGGAATAGTGGCAGCGCTGTTCGGGGGACTCCATCCACTATGGACGATTCCGTCAGCGTTCCTTTTCGGAGCGCTCCTTACGGGCGCCACCCAGCTACAACGCGTCCTCCAGATCCCGGCAGCACTTGCTGTCGCGCTGAACGGCCTTGTGGTGATCTTCGTCATTAGCAGCGCGCGGTTCAGGAGCTACATTCAGAGCATTATCGAAAAACGTCCCTCGAACCGTGCAAGCGAGGATCTAGAACGTCCGTATAGCAAGATTCCTGGAGTTGACACGTGAGCGACTTTTTCACTCTCACAGTTCTTGTCGCTGTTGTTGGGTCCGGCGTGCGACTGGCGACCCCCTACCTTCTTGCTGGACTTGGCGAGACGGTAGGCCAGAAAAGCGGGGTATTGAATCTTGGCATCGATGGTGTGATGCAGCTGAGTGCCTTTTCGGCGTATTTCGTGGTCCTGAAAACGGACAATCTTATGTTGGGGGTACTCGCCGGCTTGGCTGTTGGTGCCGTCATGGGGGTTTTCTATGGTGTCATTACCATTGTCTTCAAGGCGACCCAGGGTATAAGTGGTATCGGAATCTTTATCTTCGGTCTCGGCTTCAGCGACCTACTGTTCCAGCGGCTGGTGGGCACACCTAAGCCCATTCGGCAGCTGCCTACGATCGAAATCCCCTTTCTCTCTGAGCTACCGGTCGTAGGCGAGGCACTGTTCCAGCACAACCCACTTACGTATGTCGCGTTCATTCTTGTGCCAGTGACAATCCTTTTCCTCGGTAAGACCACGTTCGGACTGAACATTCGTGCCGTCGGAGAGAACCCGCATGCCGCAGACAGTCTGGGTGTATCAGTAGAGAGAACCCGATACGTTGCAATCCTTATCGGAAACACTATGGCCGGTCTTGCCGGGGTCGCATTAGTCCTCGAGCTCGGAATCTTCCAGCCGAACCTCACACAGGGTCTTGGTTTCATCGCTGTCGCGCTCGTCTACTTTGGATCGTGGAGACCATCCCATGTGATGGCTGGAGCGCTGCTCTACGGGTTGGTGAACGCAACCGTGCTGCAGTTAAAGGCTCGCAACATCATTCCTCTGAGTTTCTCCGAGTTAGCGGCGATGGCGCCAGCCGTATTGACAATCGTTGCCCTCGTTATTCTTGCCCAGCGAGTCAAAGGACCCGCTGCGCTTACCAAACCGTTCATTCGCCACTAAAGACCAGACAACCATGGGGTCAAACCCGGGAGGTACGACAATGAAAAAGAACCGACTATTCCGACTACTAATAGCAGTATTTGCTCTAGCGCTCGTGGCCGCAGCATGTGGAGGTAGCAGCGCCGAAGATGAGCCTGCGACCACAACAGTTCCGACGACTGAGGCTGCGGGAGCAACCGGGTCTGAGACAACGGAACCTGTGGCCGCGCCTCTGCGTGTCGCAATCGTCGCACCAAGCGCCAAAGATGACCTGGCTTTCACACAAAGCATGGTTGATGCAGTGAATGCACTGGATCGCGATATTGAGCTATCTATCACCGATGGTACGTTCGTAATTGAAGATGCCGCTGCTGCTATCCGCGGGTATGCAGAGGACGGCAACGACGTCGTTATCGCGCACGGCACTCAGTTTGGCGCATCATTGATTGAGATTGCTCCCGACTTTCCTGATGTGACGTTCCTTTGGGGGACAGCGACCGACACCCAGGGACTAGACAACGTGTTCGCATATTCTCCAGCAGCCGACGAGGGTGGCTATGTCAACGGGATTGTCGCAGCTGGTATCTCGGAGAGCGGGATCATCGGAGTAGTCGGACCTCTCGAAGCGGGTGACGCAGTCGCCTACATCAAGGGATTCGAGACTGGTGCACTTGACGGAGGGGCGAAGTCGGTGAACATCACCTACACCGGTTCGTTTGGCGATGTGGCACTGGCTGCTGAGGCAGCCCAGGCCCACTTAGTCAATGGTGTTGACGTGCTGACGGGCAGTGCCCAAATGGTAGTTGGAGCCGTCGGTGTCGCTTCTCAGAACGACATCCCATGGTTCGGTACCCAGGCTAACCAGACGTCGCTCGCTCCAGACCTTGTTGTTGCTTCTCAGGTGTATCACTGGGAAGTGATTCTTGAAGAGATGCTGTCGCTGCGCGATGCTGGTGTACTCGGCGGCCAGGCATTCGAGATCAACCTTGCAAACGGCGGTTTAGTGATCGAATTCAATCCGGGATACGATCTCCCTGAAGGCGTTCGTGCTGCTGCCGATGCTGCGATCCAGGGAATCATTGGTGGCACGATAGATACCGGGTTCTAGCACACGATCGGGCATACCTCTGCTCCCAGCGGCTGAGCACCTCAGTGGCTCAGCCGCCGGGAGACAGAGTTACTACGACACGACCTGGAGTGAGGATGGGAACGAGTAACACGACGAAGGTGCTCCTGGAGATGCGAGGCATCACCAAGCGATTTCCTGGTGTGATAGCAAACGAAGATGTGGACTTCGATGTTCGCAACGGTGAAGTTCACACACTGCTTGGCGAGAATGGCGCTGGCAAAAGTACTCTGATGAAGATCGTTTTCGGCCTTTACCAAGCTGATGAGGGCGAAGTCCTCTTGCGCGGCGAACCGATTGATATTAGGTCGCCGTCCGAGGCAATCGCAGCGCGCATCGGGATGGTCCATCAGCACTTCATGCTGGTACCGCCCCTCACTGTCGCAGAGAACGTTGCACTCGGGCTGTCATCTTCGCGTCGCCCATTCACCGATCTCGCCAAAGTGTCAACTCGTATCTCGGAGATCTCCGATGCCCATGGGCTCGCTGTTGACCCCTCTACGGAGGTCTGGCGCCTCTCGGTAGGTGAGCGACAAAGAGTTGAAATTATCAAGGCGTTGTATCGGGACGCTGAACTTCTGGTGCTCGACGAGCCCACGGCTGTGTTGACTCCACAAGAAGTGGACGACCTGTTCGTCATCTTAAGAAGGATGGTTGATGACGGGCGAGGTCTCATCTTCATTTCCCACAAACTGCACGAAGTGATGGCGCTTAGCGATCGCATCACGGTGCTACGCGATGGGCGTGTTGCCGGTTCGACCACTCCCGCTGAGGCGACTCGCGAGTCGCTGGCGAGAATGATGGTGGGGCGTGAAGTCCGTCTCACGCCGCACAAAGGTAAAGTTACCGTCGGCGACGCACGGCTCTCGATCCGCAATCTCACCGTCATAGGTGACCGTGGAACACCAGCTGTAAAGAACCTGTCACTTGATGTTCTCGGCGGAGAGATCCTGGGTATCGCTGGTGTGTCCGGCAACGGACAACGCGAGTTTGCAGAAGCGGTAGCTGGGTTACGCCACACGGAACCTGGCGGCACTATCACGATGGATGGTGCCGACATCACAACATCTTCTACCCGCGTACGCCGGAACCTGGGACTTGCGTATGTTCCCGAGGAGCGCATGCGCGACGGAGTCGTTGCCGAGTTTTCGGTTAGTGAGAATCTCGTACTGGTTAACCACGGTTCGAAGGAATTCACCAAACGGGGTCTACTCGCGACAGGTGCGATTCGCCGGCGATCTACCGAAATGGTCAAGCAGTTCGCGGTGAAGACACCGACAATTGATACTCCGATCGCCAGTCTGTCTGGAGGCAATATCCAGAAGGTAGTGATGGCCCGTGAACTCTCGGCTAGTCCTGGCGTGTTGCTTGCATGTCAACCCACCCGTGGCGTCGATATTGGGTCTGCTGAATACATTCATAGTCGTCTCATAGAACAGCGTGAACGCGGCGCTGCGACACTGGTTGTTTCAGAGGATCTCGACGAGATTTTGGGGTTGGCAGACAGGATCGCGGTGATGTATGAAGGCGAGATCGTAGCGATCATCGATAGCGCCGACGCAAAGCGTGAAGAGATCGGTCTTTTGATGGCCGGAGTCCTTGAGACCTAACGTATTGCAACCAACACGGGCGAATGCTGTCCGGCAGTAATACCTGGCCGTATATTGGAAGCTCACGAGACCGCTAGCTGGCGTTTGCGACGAACCCGATGAGGCTGAGGCCGAGGGTCACGGCACCGGCCCTGACGATAAGTCCCTGGAGTCGTTTGAACACGATCCCAGCGGCAGCGAACGGTAGGGCCACACCGACAACGAGCATGGTCCCGAAACCGAAGGTTTCCCAAATGCTGCCCGCAAAATACACGGACGTGGGGTCGGGCTCCTGGGAAACCGCAAAGTAAGTAAACCGCACGGTGAGATACCCGACAAAGAACACGTAACCGAGCACAAGCAGTTTGAGTGCAGTTTTCATGAGATGGTGCGCCTCGATAGGAGCGTGAGGGAACGATGCACGGCCATAGGATAGCGGCCCCGCCTGCTAACAGAATTACTGTGTCAACCAGCGGTCACGGCCACGGTGAGACGATGGATTGCCTCGCGGATCCGGTCAGGTGGGACAGCAATCGTCATCCGAGCGAACCCCGCTCCCTCTCTGCCAAACCAATGCCCGGGGCTGAGTGCGAGTCCAGCTGATAGTGCCAACCATTGAGCAAGCTCGGGAACTTCCATCCCTAGCTGCCGGAGGTCGAGCCAGGCGAGATACGTCCCCTCTGGTTCGACCAACTCGATCCCGGTAGGGAGCCCGTTTGCCAGCAACGCGGTGTTGCTGGCGATCAGCGCCAGGAGATCATCGAGCCATGGTGCACCGTCGCGGTATGCCGCATCCCACGCCGCTAATCCGAACACGTTGTTGCGCGTCAGGTGAAGCTGTGAACTCCGTAGCTGGAACCTTGTCGCTACCGTTTCATCGTCGGTGATCACGACGGTATCGCACACACCAGCGAGCCCGAACGTCTTGATCGGTCCGTGGGTTGCGGCCCATACAACCCCGGTTCCTGCGGCGGCGTTTCCAAAGGGAGTGAACGTATTGTCGGGAAGAACGAGATCCGCGTGGATTTCGTCCGCGATGACGAAAACACCATGTTCGGCACAGATGGCGGCGACGGCATTAAGTTCGGCGGGTGTCCACACGCGCCCCACCGGGTTGTGAGGATTGCAGAGGATCATCGCTGTGTTCTTCGGATCCGCGGCCTGCACGGCAAGCTCTTCGAGATCCATGCGGTAGCCGGCATCTGTCATAACGAGCGGGTTGCGTGCGACGGCTCTTCCCGATGAGGTAATGATGGGTTTGAAGTCGGTGAATACTGGCGGCTGCAGAATGACGCCGTCTCCGGCGTCGGTCATCTGGTCGATCAGGACCCCCAGGGAGGTGCCGACACTGGGGCTGATGAGCGATGTCAGACCGGTTCCATCCCAACCGTGGCGATCGATCATCCATGTCCAGAACGTGCTGATGAGTTCACCCGGTCGGGTCTCATATCCATACCAGCCTTCCGCCGCACGGTCGTTGAGTGCGGTGACAACCGACGGAGCAAGATCGACGTACGGTTCCGCAATCCACAGGGGAAGCACATCTTGTTTGCCCCCGAAATGTCGCCCCAGGCTCGCCGGGTCTGTTGCTTGTCTACTGCCGTTCATGTTCTGTCGCCATCCTTTCAGTTGCCCAACACTGCCGAGCTTGTCGTGGGATTGCAGGCACGAACTCCGCGTTGCGCGTGCGGTGCCTGACCGCGGGGTACTCAGCAACATTCCCTGGCCGGACAGTAGTGCTCGCTTGGATATCGCGGTTCGCGATCCCGGGCGCCAGTTTGGCTAGCTGGCGAGATCCATCTTGAGGAACTCGGTGACGTGAAGAAACTTGGGTGGTGGTTTTAGGTTGGAGGGCATTTGCGACCAGGCAAGGTCCTCAGCCACCAGTCTTGGCTTGACGAGCTCAACGTCGTCACCGTCGATGGTAAGGAGTGCCGTTTCGGAGGCGAGTACGTTCCGGACCCAATCGGACTTCGCGCTGTACATGAGTATGAAGATGTACCCGCCGTCGACGGCGTACGCGGCGAGCGGTACCCGATAGGTCTTCCCGCTCTGCCGACCCGTGTGGGTCAGCACTGGATACATGTCCTTCTTGAGGGACATTTTGTTGAAAAACCGCTTGTTGACCTGTGCGAACCATCGCGGCATAGGCATCTAGATCACCTCCGCAGACATGATGGAGTCCGGCGACGGATGAAGTGTTGTATTCATGAACTCTCTCTGTTGTCCGCAACGGTGATGACGACCTTGCCTGCGACGTGTCCTTGTTCGAGGTAGCGGATTGCCTCGGGAACGTCTGCCAGTGGGTAGGTCCTGTCGATGACGGGTGTTAGATCCCCGGAGTCGACGAGGTCCCCAAGAATGATCAGATCATCTCGGTCCATCTTTGCAAGAAACGGGACCATCTTGCGGCGGCCAAAGAGGGACGTGAGCATGACCTTGAAGACCTGGGTAAGCGGTGAAATCCAGTTACCCATCTCTAAGGATCCTGCCGATACGTAGACCCCGTCTGGCGCGAGCACTCGTCGGTTTGCCAGCAACGATTGTGTGCTCACGAGGTCGAGGATCAGGTCGTAACTGTGTTCGCCTTTTGTATAGTTCTCGTGTGCGTAGTCGATGGCATGGTCGGCGCCGATCGACCGAACGAGTTCGACGTTCTTGGCGCTGCACACACCGGTCACTTCCGCCCCCATCGCCTTGGCGATCTGGACCGCAAATGTGCCGACACCACCGGATGCACCGTTGACCAGTACCTTGTGGCCGGCCTGAATCTGACCCTTGCGCAGGCCCTGGAGGGCGGTGATACCCGCCATGTAGAGCGTCGCCGCATGCTCCGACGAAACCCCTTCGGGTCTTGGCGCCAACGAACTCTCCCTGACACACACATAGTCGGCGAACGACCCGGTACACCCGCCGAAGACTTCATCCCCGGGTTGACTCGTGGTCACGTTCGCACCGACAGCCTCAACCACTCCGGTGACATCTGCGCCGAGGATCTTGTTCTTTGGCCGGCGGAGTCCCACCCCAAAGAGGCGCATGAGATAAGGCTTGGCCCGCATCATGTGCCAATCGTACGGATTCACGGATGCCGCCCGAATCCGGAGGAGGACCTGGTCGTCGTTCGGTGAGGGACGGTCAATCTCACGCAATGAGAGTGCGTCCGGTGGGCCGAACTGTTCCTGAACGATGGCCTGCATGCTGGTGGTCTCCCCGGTCCGATACGGCGTAAGCTAACTACGGTGTAAGCTACAGATACGGCGTAAGCCTGTCAAGTCTATGCGGCTCGCGGGCGCGTCGTGAGCGCCACTACAATGCCGATACCAAAAGGATGTAGATGACCCCACCGACCGCTTCGAGCCCAGAGCGTCGAAAGCCCCTGAATAGGGACCGGGTACTGCGTGCTGCGGTGAGCCTCGCTGACCGGAGCGGCATCGAGTCGCTGAGTATGCGCAAACTCGGTCAGGAACTCGGGGTAGAGGCGATGTCGCTGTACAAACATGTCGCTAACAAGGAAGACATCCTCGATGGGATGGTCGACATCGTTGTTGGTGAGATCGAGGTGTCATCGGGTGATGGCGACTGGTTAACTGCGATGCGAGAGCAGATCATATCGGCGCGCGACGTGATGCAACATCACCCGTCGGGTGTGATCGAGTCGCGGACCCTCATCACGCCAACGATGATGGCGTACATGGATTCGGTGGTCGGCATCATGAGGGACGGCGGATTCTCGCTGGACCTCATCCACCATGCCATGCACGCGCTCGGCAGCCGACTCCTGGGATTCTCTCAACAGCTCTTCGACGATTCGGACGACGCGGACATGACTCCCGAAGCGAAGGAAGCCATGCTTGCCCAGTTTCCGAACATCATGGCGATGCTCGATGAGATCACCCACGAGGAGGGCACGGTTGTCGGCAAGGGCTGCGACGACCGCATCGAATTCGAGTTCGGCCTCGACCTCATCCTCAACGGCCTCGAAGCAAAACGCTCGACCGACTGACTGCGGATCAGAAGGGTGGGGATCGAACTCAGCGA
>JAADIG010000158.1 GCA_013151445.1 Actinomycetota bacterium | reverse complement strand
GGATTCGCTCTGGGACTGCGTGTCAACGATCATGTGTTGTGCACCGACATCCACGTGTCCACCCCCACGGCTCGGAGTATGCATGAGTGTTGAACCAGTGCGAGACCATCCAGATTCGCCAACTCGCCGATACCGCCGCGAGCGAGTCTGAGGTCGCCCGATGGAACTATCTCCAGGACTACTTGAGCGTTACGACCGCCCGGGACCCCGGTACACGTCGTACCCGACGGCTATCGAATTCAGCGAGGCATTCGACGCGTCCGCATACCGTGACCGCCTGACGTCGGCCGTTACCGACTCGAATGCCGCTTTGTCTTTGTATACCCACATTCCGTTCTGTGAGTCGCGATGCTCGTTCTGCGCATGCCACGTCGTGGTCACCAAGCGGGTATCAGTCGCAGACGCCTATTTAGAACGCCTTGAGTCCGAAGCGAGAACCGTGGTTTCGCTCATCGGTGAGGGGCGCCCCCTCGTTCAGTATCACTGGGGTGGGGGCACACCGACCTACTACCCCCCGGCGACGCTCGCCCGATTGCACGCATCGTTGACGCAGTGGTTCGAGATCCAACCGGGGGCCGAGATTGCCGCGGAGGTTGACCCGCGGGTCACCACCGGTGAGCACCTCCTGACGATGCGCGACCTTGGATTCAACCGGCTGTCGTTCGGTGTGCAGGATCTTGACCCCGATGTGCAGCAACTCATTGGCCGTGGGCAGACCGTTGCCGAAACGGTCGGTCTGTACGAGACGGCGCGCGATCTCGGTTATCCGTCGATCAACCTTGATCTTGTCTATGGTCTTCCCGGCCAGACCGAAACAACGATGGCGACGACCCTCGACACGATCATCGAGCTTCGCCCGGACCGGCTTGCCATCTACTCGTTTGCTTATGTCCCGTGGATTCGACCCCACCAGCGACGGATACCCGAGTCGGGTCTGCCCGACCGCGACCTGAAGTTTCGGCTCCTGTCATTGATCTCGCAGCGTCTCATCGCAGCGGGGTATCTATCAATCGGTATGGATCACTTCGCCCTTCCTGAGGACGAGCTTGCGACCGCGGCGGCATCGGGGACGTTGACTAGAAACTTCATGGGGTACACGACTCGTGGCGGTACCGGCGTCGTCGCGCTCGGGTCTTCCGGTATCAGCGACATCAATGGTGCATACGCCCAGAACCATCGGCGGCTCGCCGACTACTACCGGTCGGTTGATGCTGGCGAGCTTCCGATCGAGCGTGGGTACCGGTTAAGTGATGACGATCTCGTGCGGAGGTACGTCATCACCGAGCTTATGTGTAACGGACGCGTTCTCTACCAGGAGGTCTTGAGACGATTCGGGGTCGACTTTGCCGAGAGCTTTGTCCAGGAACTCGATGCTATGACCGCTCCAGGTGGTCCGGTTGAAGAAGGCATGGTCGTGGTTGCCGGGGACGCTATCGAAGCAACCGACCTCGGGCGAATGTTTATCCGCAATGTGGCGAGCGTGTTTGATGCACATACCGCGCAACGTGCTGATCGGCCCACATTCTCGAAAACGATCTGAGGAAATATGGCTGACGTTATCGATGTTGTCGTGATTGGTTCAGGATTCGGTGGATTGTTTGCGGCGACGGAACTTGGTCGGCGTGGCCGCGACGTGCTCGTCGTGGATGCCACCGACCGACCGGGCGGCATCGCCGAGACGATCAGTGAATCCGGATACTCGCTCGAGCCTGCTGCGGGAACCTTCCTGTTGCCGCACCGAGCCTTGACACCGCTGCTTGCAGCGGGTGGTGTTGCGGTCGAACACACCGCCCCGGAAGCGGGACTCCGGTACGTATGGACAAGAGATCGCCTCGCAGCGATTCCATCATCCCCGAAGGCTGTCCTCACGCGAGCCGTTTCGGTGCGTGGAAAGTTTCGGATGGCGCTCGAGCCGTTCATCCGATCGAGACCACCCGCGGATGAGGAGTCGCTAAAGAGCTTCATGACACGACGCCTCGGTACAGAGGCTGGGACCCTCATTTCGCACATTGCGGCGTCCGGCATCTACGCCGGTGACCCGAGCACCCTCTCGGTGGGAGCTGCGTTCCCAGCGATAGTCGCGCTGGAGGCCGATGCCGGCAGCGTTGTCAGGGGTGCGATCCGCCGGATCCGTGCCCTGCCGAAACCCCGACCGGAAAGACCGAAAAGTCATGTGCCGGTCGGTGGCATGGCCCTCGCGGCGCGGTCATTAGCCACAACGCTGGGCGACCGATACCGTCCGAATTTCAAAGTGACCGCAGTAACGCGAGAAGGTGACAACTTTCGGATCGAAGGACCGGAGGTGTTGTTTGCTCGGGAGGTTGTGGTCGCGCTGCGACCCGATTCGGCGCGAGCAATTCTTCCAACGGTCGACGCTGA
Organism: Actinomycetota bacterium; assembly: GCA_013151445.1. GTDB lineage: Bacteria > Actinomycetota > Acidimicrobiia > Spongiisociales > UBA5794 > BMS3BBIN02. Next base: position 4,256 of record JAADIG010000158.1, on the reverse strand, counting down.
CGTTCTCACGGGGTGGCCGTCGTCACCCGTGGTTGTCGTGGGAATCGGGGGCAGAGCAGAGGATGTCCCGCTTCCTAATGGATTCGGCTATTTGGCGGGACCCGATGTCAATGCGGTCGGCCTTGGATGTCTGTTCGAGTCCGTCTACGCTCCCGGTCGTGCCGCCCCCGGTCACTCTCTTGCGAAGGTCATCGTGGGTGGCGCACGCAATCCCGATGTCGTTTCCTGGTCCGATGAGCGCATCCTTGGGGCGGTCACCTCCGAGATGGAGCGAGCTCTTGGTGTGTCAATCTCGCCAACCTGGACGAAGGTGGTGCGCCACCACACTGGCATACCGAACTACGACCTGGACCATCGCAGGCGGCTGGGGGGCATCGATAGCCTGGAGTCGCAGAACCCCGGGTTGATATTCGCTGGTTGGGGATATCGGGGTATCGGAGTAGCGCACTTGGCCCTCGATGCCATGACGATTGCCGACAGGATTACCGAGCGGTAGCGGACCCGTCCGCGAGCGCTATCAGCAGGCCCGGCGGTCGGTGCCGGTGCGTGTCAGCGATCTAGTTCCTTGAGTCTTCTGCGGGCGGCCCGCCGCACGCCCTTGATGTCCGAAAGGGCCCGATCGATCGCAGATCGACGTTCCTGAAGGTCCACTTCCAACGCACGTGTCTTGCCGATCAAGAGTTCGAGCTGACCGCGTTCTCCTGGTGTGTCGTCGTACATGTCAACGATTTCGGCAATCTCTGCGAGTGTAAGCCCGATGCGCTTGCCACGCAGGATGAGTCGCAGGCGGGTTCGCTCGCGCTGGGTGAATACGCGATGGCTCCCACGTCGAGCGGGCGATAGGAGTCCTTCGGCCTCGTAGTACCGGATAGTTCGCGTGGTGACCGAGAACTCCTTGGCGAGTTCCGAGATTGAGAAGGTCAACGTCTGGTCAATCATCACTTCAGCTTACTCGACAGCAACGGGGATTGACGTTAACGTAAACGTCAATTCGCTAGAGGGTCTGGTTGTCTCGGATCGGTCGGAGTGCAGATGAGTTTTTCGCTTACCCAGGATCACGAGGACTTTCGCGCTGTCGTGCGAGAGTTCGCTGAGGCGGAGATCCGCCCCTATGCCGAACAGTGGGACCGTGACCACCAGTTCCCGGTGGATACTGTGCTGCAAATGGGGGAGTTGGGTCTCATGGGTCTCGCCTTTCCCGAAGAGGTAGGCGGTGGTGGTGGCGATTTCACGAGCCTCTGTGTCGCAATTGAAGAACTCGGCCGTGTTGACCAGTCGATGGGTATCACCCTTGAGGCGGCGGTGGGACTGGGCATCAACCCGATTGTCGAGTTCGGGTCCGATGAGCAGCAGAAGCGTTGGCTTCCCGATCTTCTCGATGGACGCGCGTTGGCTGGTTTTGGGCTGACCGAACCCGACGCAGGGTCCGACGCCGGTGCAACAAAGACCAGGGCCGTACTCGATGGTGATGAATGGGTTATCAACGGGACCAAGGCGTTCATTACGAACTCTGGTTCCTCCTTGACATCCCTTGTAACGGTGACGGCACGGACCGGTGAGAGCGAGATTTCTGCGATCATCGTCCCCACGGGAACCCCCGGGTTTGTAGTCGAGCCGCAGTACCGCAAGATGGGGTGGCACGCCTCCGACACCCATGGACTCAGTTTTACGGACTGTCGGGTCCCCGCCGAGAACTTGTTGGGAGAGCGTGGCCAGGGGTTCCGCCAGTTTCTTGCCACCCTCGACGACGGTCGAATAGCTATCGCTGCGCTCGCTGTTGGCCTTATCCAGGGCTGTCTCGAGGAATGTGTCGCCTATGCCAATGATCGCAAGGCGTTCGGGAAACCCATCGGCGTGAACCAGGGTGTCTCGTTTCAGATTGCTGATCTTGAGGTCATGGCGGAGGCCGCTCGAGCGCTCACCTACAGGGCCGCGTGGCTCAAAGACCAAGGCCAGCCCATCAAGCAGGCTGCTGCGATCGCAAAGCTGTATTCGTCCGAGGCTGCCGTCAGTGCCGCACGGATCGCAACCCAGATCTTCGGCGGTTCAGGCTTCATGGATGAGACACCCGTGTCCCGTTTCTATCGCGATGCGAAGATTCTCGAGATCGGTGAGGGCACGTCCGAGATTCAGCGACTCGTCATTGCGCGCGGGCTGGGCCTGCCAGTGTCGTAGGCAGGGCGGTCGTACGTTGCGACTGGCGGCTGGCCTGGACAATCAGAATCCCTACGAGAACGACTGCGGACCCAACCCATTGCCGGTAGGTGAACGTCTCTCCAAGGATCACCGCGGCGAGAATCGGTACCTCGAAGATCTGTCCGGAAGCGATGATGCCGGCGTGGAGCGCCTTCAGGCCGCGCATTGCTTCGTGCCACATGGTGAACGCAAGCGCAGTGGTCACCACACCGAGAAAGACAACGAGCATGATGCTTGAGGCAGCCAGGCGCGGGGTCCCCTCGGCTGCGAGAGCGATCACGGTGAGCAGGGAGGCCCCGATCACCATCGATACGAGCGTGACATCGAGAGATGATGTTCCGGCGGTCCGCATCACCCGCCGCTGTATGAGATTCGAAACCCCAATACCGGTGGCGGCAGCAAGAGCGAGCAGGGCCCCAGCCAACTCGGGTCCGCTCGGAACGCTTGGATAGAACGCGTAGACACCCATCACCACGAAAGCGACCCCGAACCATTCGCGCGCCGAGGTACGTTCTCGAAGCACGAATCCTGCGGTGAAGGCCAATATGAGTGGGATCCCCGACTGAAACACGAAGTTGAATGTTCCGGCCTCGATCCGATCTATCGCGATGAACTGTGCCGCGGGGACCGCCGCATAGAGCAGTGCCCCGAGCGCGATGACCGAACGGTTTCTGATGACTCCGCCCAGCACCGCCCCACTGCGGTTTCTCAAAGCACGGAATATCACCAATGTGAGTGCGCCGAGCACATATCGGGAAGCGGCAAATGTCAGCGGTGGAACGTCGCGGAGACCAAGTTTGACGAGAACTAGACCGAGTCCCCACAGACCGGCTGCCCCCACCGCGAGAGCTACTGATCGAGCGGTGGGGGGATGCTGGCCAGCCTCGGTCACGTGAGCACGCGTTCGGTCCGCAACGCTCTGGCGATTCTGCCCAATACCTCGGTTGCGTCTGCGGCGCTTGAGGCAAGGTCCAGATCCGCGGTGTCAATCGTGAGAATCGGCGTGTCTGTGTTGGCGGCCCACGCTTGGTACCGGTCGTACACGGCGCGGGCAAACTTCTTGTCCAACGTCCGTTCTGCTTTGCGTCCTCGTCTGGCAATTCGGTCGAGGGTTACGGCGAACGGTGCTGTGAGATAGACGGCGAGGCCGGGGCGCGGTGTCGTCGAGGCGAGCGCTTCATACAATGTCCGGAGGGTGTCGTAGTCGCTTGTGGCGTAGGCACCGGCGTCGCGATATGCCGGCAAGAACACTTCGCCGTCCTCCTCAAGAGAGCGTTCTTGTACCAGCGAGCCACCGATGGTCGCCGACTGTCGATGTTGGTTGGCCCTGGTTCCCAGATAGAAGGCCTGCATCCGGAACCCGAAGTCCGCGAGGTTTGCGTAGACATCATCGAGGTACGGGTTCTCGGAGATCGGTTCCCTGTTGACATTCCAACCCTGTTCCGCCATCACTTGCAGCAGCGTTGATTTGCCGACCCCCAGCGGTCCCGAGAGAGTGATGTAGTGATCGGGTCGCGTGCGCAGGTCGACTGTGATCGTGGTTTCACTGTTGGCCTCGCGACCCAGTACAAACTCTCTGAGCATCGTTTCTAGCTCATCAAGGTCGCCCGCGATTTCGTATCGCACAACACCGTCAATCATCAGGTTGTTACCCCCTGGCTCTACTGCACGGAAGTCAGTCTGGAGACCGATACATCTCTTGCCGCGCCCGAAGGCGATTCCGGCCTCGATGCACGCACCTTCGTCTGGGACTCTGCCATCTAGATTAAACAACAAAACGTCGGCTTCTTCAACTGCATTTAGATTCAGTCTGAAAATTGCCTGTCTTGCCTCTTCCAGTGTCATGCCGTCATCCATGTATCGCTCAAGAAAACCGGCGTCCTCCTGCGGGAACCATGTGTCGAATCCGACGCGATCGAGTACCGCCTTCACGCGTAGGTTGAAGGTGCGCTCACCCTCATTGAAGAGGCTCGAGGCGTAGTAGATCCGTGGGGTGGGTGTCGCGTTCACTGCTGTACCTTTCGATCAAAGAGCGTCGGGAGAGGTCACTGTCGCTGTGT
>JAADIG010000003.1:2850-15338 GCA_013151445.1 Actinomycetota bacterium | reverse complement strand
ACGCGTTGGGTGACATCTGCCAGTTCTTCCTCCAACACAATGACGTCGTGAAGACGTCGGGTGGGGAGAAACCCCACATCACCGTCACCATCGACCACGACTTGCTGACCGGTGGCCGGGAGGGACTCGCCGAACTCGGTGACGCACCCGTCGACCCCGAAACGATCCGCAAGCTCGCGTGTGACGCTGGGATTGTCCGCATGGTGTTAGATGCCGACTCAATGCCCATCGACATCGGACGCAAAACGAGAACCATCCCACCCGCGTTACGCAGAGCACTAGAACACCGCGATGGCGGCTGTGTCTGGAAAGGGTGCACCGCCCCCGTGTCATGGTGCGACGCCCACCATGTCATCCACTGGGCAGACGGTGGCGAAACCACCCTTAGAAACCTCATCCTCCTCTGCCGAACCCACCACACCCGAATCCACAAACTCCACACCGAAGAAGCCATCAACAACTACCTCCGCGACACCACCAGCAGAACCCGAGAAACACCCCCACCCGACACCTGACAACCCGAGTAGGCCGAGCACTGGAGCCACGACCACGACGATCCGAGACAACAGTTCGCCACGCCCTAAATCGACCAGAGCGCTCCAGGAAATGAGCAAAGCCTCGGATCCGGGCAGCGGAGTCGGGAAGAGCGCCCAGAGACGAAGGGCGGGACGCGCACGACTTTGGCGGCGCGTGCTGGCGACCCGACAGATCCCGAGGCCGGTATCAGTGAAGTCGCAAACGCTGGAAACGTACCCGATGGAAGGTGAGCTAAACCTCTCTGGTGTTACTCGCACTCTCGGGCGAGTGATTCTCATGTTCTGGTGTGGGAGAAACCACGAGCGGCTTGTCCCAAGGTGTGCCTTCTTGGCGACCCAGACCTCCGTGCGGAACATATTCGTCGTCGTACTGGAGAATGAACAGCAGCGCTGCTTGGAGATACGCCCTTGCGAGAAGTCCCGCATCCATCATGACTTCGCTTGCCACTTCGAGCGGGCGCAACGTGGTTTTGGGGTGAACTAACAGGTTCCGTAGCGCGGTAACTGCGTGGGGCCCGTCTTCCCAATCTTGTTCTTCCGCGAATACGGCGAGCGCGTTGAATGAGCTCCCAACAATGTGCATCGGGATGTTCGCCCGATCAAGCAAGTATCGAATGTGGTCAGATGCGCGATTCTGTTCGTCGTAGTCCGTGCTACACCGATCAGATACCGACACAGTCCACGAGGCAAGCCCCAGACCAGCCCGGGCCAAAACCAGCTGAGTTTCGACGCCCGGATGAGTATTCGCGATGCTTCTATAGGTTGTCAAGTCGGTTTATGCGGCCTTGGCGAGTCCGTCGGCTGCTGTTCGGATTGAGGGTTCGGGTAAGAGGTGGTAGATCTCGCGTGCGACGAACCGTTTCAGGCATCGGATGATGTCTTTCTTGGAGAGGCCCCCAGCGGTGCGTCGTTCCACGTACGCGATGGTGGGTGGGTGCCATCGCATACGGACGATCACGACCCTGTAGAGAGCGGCGTTGGCTTGCCGGTTACCTCCTCGGTTGAGTCGGTGCCGGCCGGAAGTTTTGCCTGATCCCGTCGGGATGAGACACACGCCACACATTCTGGCGAACACTGCTTCGGAGCAGATCCGGCCGGTGTTGTCTCCCGCAACGATCAGCATCTCAGCGGTGGTGTCGAATCCGACACCGAAGCGTTCCAGCATCTCGGGTGCCGCTGTTTTGGTGAGTGTCTTGAGATAGGCACTGTGGCTCTTGATCTCTTCATGCAGATCGAGCCACCGGTTCACAAGCGACGACAGGCTGTGGCGTATTGCCACCTCAGGATCGGCGATGTCACCGCTCGTGGTGAGGGCGACGCATGCACACACGAGCTTGTGATCCGTCAACGGTTCAAGGGTGGCGCGTAGCTCGTCGGATACGACCACAACCACAGCTTCGAGTGTAACGATCACTGTGGTGTGGGCTTTCACCGCAGCATCCCGGACGATCTTGACCAGCCGGGTCGCTTCGATCAGACCATCGGCGAGTTTCGGTGTTGCAGTACCGCTACCCGACAGGACGATACGGGCAGCGTCGATCGTGTCGGACGCCCGATGCCCGCCGTTCACCCCTGCGTGGTGGACAGGCAACCTCAAACACTTTGCGACCGTGACAGCGCAGGAACCGGGCGAGCCCAGACCCATACGATCCACAACCCTCAACCCCGAACGCATAGATCTCACCGAGCGACGTCACCCAATCCATGAGCTCTGCATATCCACCCCTGGTTGCTGGCACAAACCGTACCTCACCGATGATCCCTCCAAGGCCGTCAATGACCACAGCAACATGTTGACCTCTATGAGCATCAACACCGATGACGACTCCGAAGCCGTGTTGGAGACGTATCAGGTAGCGCACGCTGAGGATCTGTTGGCGCAACACATGGTCGGAGCGATCCTTGCAGGGTTATCGACGAGGAGGTGTGGAGCGGCACTCGAACCCGTCGGTGCCGCCATCGAAGCTGACGAGGCGGGGACGTCGAAGTCGTTGGTGTCTCGCCGCTTCGTCACAGCAACGGCCCATCAGTTTGCTTCGTTGATGGAAGGCAACACCGAGAACAAGGTGCTCGTGACTCGCCTCCTCGCCGATCTCCGAGACCGGGGCCTCGACGTGAGGGGTGGCGTCCTGTTCGTTGACGGCTCCAAGGCGCTCACCAAGGGCATCCCTGCCGTGTTCGGCGACAAGGCGGTGATCCACAGGTGCAGAATCCATAAGGAACGAAATGTCACGGGTCATCTTCCCGACATCGAGCACGCCTGGGTGCGGACCAAGCTCCGTCGAGGGTGGGCGAACCCCGACCCTGCCGCTGCTAGAGCTGAACTCGACAGGCTCGCCCGGGCGCTGCAACGCAAACATCCCGGTGCCGCTTCGTCGCTGCGGGAAGGACTTGCAGAAACCCTGACGGTGACAAGGCTCGGCATCGACGGGGCGTTGCTCAAGACCGTGTTTTCCACCAACCCGGTGGAATCGATGATCGAGATCGTCCGGGAACACGCCTCGAATGTGAAACGGTGGAGGGACGGGGAGATGACGTTGCGGTGGGCCGCTGCAGGGATGGAATCGGCTCGTAGCCAGTTCAGCAGGGTCAAGGCCTGCCAGCAGCTTCCACAGCTCGCTGCCGCACTCGAAGCTGCCACTGTCGAGGAGCCAGGACTCCTCGCCCTGAGGGTCACAGCATGATGCCACAATGAACAACCGGAGGCCGCCACTCAAGTTCTACGAGAACCGGGACGTCCTCGCTGCACGTGGCGATCGCCGTTTGGAGGTCGTAGCCGAGGGCGTACGTCAGAACCAGTACGAGGATGACTCCACCGACACCGACGGTACCGATCGAGATCCCCGCGAGGAGGTCGAGGAGGATCGCGACCGGGTTCACCCGAGCACCGCAGTTGCTGCTGTGGTTGGGTGGCAGACGTTCACGAGGAAGCTCGCCGTCGAAACGGCTCGTGCAGGCGGACGAGACATCAACGACGTTGACCGCCCTGCCATGCTTCGGCCCGAAGCCTGCCAGGACGATCTTGCCCGGGCGGGGGTGTGCGAGTCGGCGTCGGGAGGGTCACCTCGGCACTCTCCGTTGGTCCGGAGTGACCGGCTCATAGGGGCGGCCTCGTCTGTGGGTGTTCCAGAGCGAGGGACTTTCTGTGTGTCAGGCGGTCCGGCGAGGTACGCCGAGTTTGCTGATCTCGGACGGGGCACGGCCCTGGTTGAGGAGCCGGGACATGAGTTTCATGGCGGGGTCGATGTGTGCGAAGAACGTCTTGTATCCCGCACACAGGTAGTTGAGGCCGGGGTCCCCAGCTGGTGTGTCGATGAAGCGGTTCCGGGGGCAGCCGCCGTTGCATGCGAACCGGACGTCGCACTCGAGGCAGTATTGGGGAAGAGTATCGCGTTTTGCACGCCCGAAGGCCTGCTGTTTCTCGGATGCGATGAGTTCGATCATCGGTGTTTCGGTGATGTTGCCCAGCAGGTAGTCCGGTTCGACGTAGTGGTCGCATGCGTAGAGGTCGCCGTTGTGTTCCATCGCCAGTGCCAGGCCGCAGGTCTCTGCAAAGATGCACAATCCGCCCCCTTCGCCGTGCCACGCGCCGAGTGCGACATCGAAATGTTGGACGAAGACCTCCCCGACGTCTGCGCGGACCCACTCGTCGAATACGGCTGTCAGGAACCGCCCCAACGCTCCGGCGTCGATGCTGCGGTCCGTGACATGATGCCCCTGCTGCATGTACAACGGACGCTTGGCGGTGCGCCGGTCGTCTTCTTTGGATGCCCAGCCGAGGTTCGCGAGCGGTAGTAGCGTCTCGGTGACCCGTTCAACAATCGGAATGAACTGGATGAACTGCACGCCCATCTCGTCACGGAAGAAGCGGTACACGTCGAGGGGATGGTCCTGGTTGGCTGCATGGACGGTGCACAGCACGTTGACGTCGACGTCGCGGGCGGCAAGCATCTCGTAGCCTGCCATGACCCGGTCGAAGCTACCCTTGCCCTGCTTGTCGAGGCGGTATGCATCGTGGAACTCGCGGGGACCGTCGACGGAGAGGCCGACGAGGAACCCGTTCTCCTTGAAGAACACCGCCCAATCATTCGACAGTCGGGTCCCGTTCGTCTGGATCGAGTAGGAGATCCGCTGGCCGGGCCTTCGGTGTATCTCGACGAGCTCGACCGAACGGCGGAAGAAGTCGAGGCCCATCATGGTGGGCTCCCCACCCTGCCACGCCACCATCACCTCGGGCGCTGTGTGGGATTCGAGGAGTTGAGCGATGTACGTCTCGAGCAGGTCGTCTGCCATCCGGAACCGGTCCCCCGGGTACAGCATCTCCTTGGAGAGGAAGAAGCAGTACGAACAGTCGAGGTTGCAGATCGGGCCCGTCGGTTTGGCCAGGAGATGGAACGACGGTGGTGTGCCGTTCACCGTCAGCACGGGGGAGCCTGTGTTGACGTGTGCACCGACCGTTCGACGCGCGCCGCACAGCGGTGGCGGGAGTCGCCGGGTTCAGTCATCGAGGGGCTTAGATCCGTGTTCATCCGATGATTCTACATGGACCGCGACCCGTTCGATGTGTCCGGTGAAGGCAAACGGCGCCTCATGGCGTTCCGAGATCGGGCTCAGCTGGTTGTGGCCGATGTCCATGCCGCTGAGCGCCAGGAACGACAGCACCCCCGGGGGAAGTGAACCCACTGAGAGGACCGGTCGTTGGCACGGAGACGGCCTCTGCCGGTCCGGACCCCGGTGCCGAGCTGGAACCCGAACGACACATCGACGGCGTCGTCGTCTGCGAGCGCGAGCTCCACCTCGGTGACATCCCTTGCTGCGTTGTAGTCATAGCGCAGGACGCCTCCATCGACGTAGGGGACGAAACCCGAGGGGCGGATTCCAGCGATCGTCGCTGTACCTGTCGTATGGAGGTAGCTATGAGATCTGGTTCGAATGGGCGTCCTGGGCGTCGGCCGATGACTGAGAAGCGTGCGTTGTATGTGAAGCTGATTCGCCAGGGGGTATCGAACTCTGAGGCATGTCGGCGGTTGGGGATCGACCGCAAGACCGGTCATTGGTGGAAGAACGGCAGGGTGATCACCCGCAACGGGGTCGTCCGGGTCGTGGAGCCGATCATCGACAAGGTGCCGATCGCCGTCGAGTCGGGGCGCTACTTGTCCGAACACCGCGATGGTGGTTGCGTCTGGAAAGGCTGTACGGCACCGGTCTCCTGGTGCGACGCCCACCATCTCATCCATTGGGCCAAGGGAGGCGAAACCAACCTCCACAACCTCATCCCGGACCCACCACACCAGAATCCACAAACTCCACCCCCAAGACAACCCCCGAAACCACCTCCGCGACACCGGTACCAGAAACCCGGACTCGCTGGCACCCGACACCTGATGCCTCGATCAGGCTGCGTTCCTAGAACGGGACCCCTACTGCGTCACATAAGAAACGCATCAGCGGAGCTGACTTTTTTACGAGCTTTACGTATTCGGGGAGGAACTCCTCGGACGTGACGAGCTTCTGTGTGATCTTCGTCGATGCCATGAAGTCCTTGCGCTTGAGATCCTCGATGAACGGATGCTCCGGGTCGAAACCCTTCGGCGGACGTTTCAGCGAGTCGCCGTCGATCGTGTAGAGGTCGGTAAACGCCTTCGAACGGGTCGCTCGTTTCCAACGTCCGGGATCATCAGCGATCGCCTCACGAATCTTGTAAGCATCGGCCGTTGCGGGACGCCAAAGACCGGCACCAACAAAACACGCCCCCGGTTCAAGATGTACATACATGCCGGGAGCATGGACGTTGTCCCGACTCGCAATGTGCCGGAAATGGATACCGACGTGCGTCTTGTACGGCGTCTTGTCCTTGGAGAACCGGGTATCACGGTGAATCCGAAACAGGGAACCACCGACCGAACGAGTGTCGGCTACGAAGTGCTCGGTGATCTTGCCAAGAGGGGTCGCAAACGCATCGATGAAGTCCTTCGCTGGTTCGCGCACGACGTCCTCATACCGTTGTTTGTTCTCATGGAACCATTCACGGTCGTTGTTTGCCTTGAGATCTCTGATGAAGGTGAACAGGGCTGGGGTGAAATATCGTTGCGCCATGGACCCAACATAACGAACCGCCGGGACAAAAACGAGGGTGTTGCTCGGACTCGTCCCTACTCGGACTCGTCCGGAGTCAACGGAAGGCACAGCCGGAACGTCGCCCAGCCATCCTCGTAGGAATAGGTCACATCGCCACCCATGGTTCTGGCGAGGTCCCGAGCCACCGACAGGCCTATACCGAGCGAGGTGACATTCGTCGTGTGTCGGTGAGACCGCCAATACGGCTCAAACGCCGCAGTCGCATACTGCTCAGGAATACCGGTCCCGTCGTCGCGCACATCGACAAAGGCACAGTTCCTCGACTCATCGCCACCCGCTTCGATCACAACACGGCTTCCACCGTGTTTGATGGCGTTGGCGATGAGGTTGCGCAGGATCTGGCGGACCCGACCCGGGTCAGCCCACGCCGTAATCCCATGCCCCCGCACATCGATGTCGACCTTCTGACCTCTTGCATGATCAAGCAGATCGATCGCCCGACGCGCCTCCTCAATGAGCACGGTCGCCTCGGGTCGCCACTTCACGTGATCCATCTGCGCAGATGCTGCCACAAGAAGATCCTCGACAAGTCCGGCGAGTTCGAACCCCTGCTGCACCACAATGCTGAGAATATCGAGACGTTCTTCCCTGGAGAGATCACCCCACTGGGTTTGCAGCTCCTCACTCAGCCCGAGCACCGCCGCCAGCGGCGTCCTGATCTGATGGGACACACCAGCAAGGAAGTCATCCCGGTCCGCGATCTGCTGTTCAAGTCGACTCTGGGTGCGCCGCAGATCCGTGAAATCCAGCATCGTCGCATCGATGTGGAGCACCGACGAATCTGGATTCTTGCGAACGTTCCAATAGATGCGACACTCGAATGTCTCACCGACATAGTTCTGACCGATGAACTGATACTCAGCATGGGTATCACCACCCCACAGTGCCTCGAACTGAGCCCTGAACGAGGCAACGACCCCGGGGGTGAGCTCAACGTCGCGAAAGCCCGCAAGGACCTGCCCCACACTATCCGCCTTGAGCAGTCGAACACAGGCTGGGTTTACCCGAAGCGGCCGAACACTGCGGATCGCTGCCTCGACTTCCTCGGGATTGTCATCAAGGTAGGTCGTGAGGTTGTGGACACCCGACGCACGAAGCTCCGCCAGCCACTCACCAACGGCGGAGAAGTCTTCCTCTCGCATGGGAAGCGGCGCATTCATGAAAAGGCTTCGATACTGCTCAGCCTCGCGAACGTGTTGGCGCTCGAGTCGCTGGAGGGTTGAAAGATCATGGACTACAAGACCGACGTTTGCACCACCGAGCGGCGCAACGTGTACCTCAACTGGCGAACCGCTGCCGTTCCCCACACGAGCAATCGCCCGGAAACTAATCTCATTCCCCGCACCGGCGTCAGCAAAACGCTTCACGAGAATCTCAATGTCGGGGTTGAGGAAAAGTGTCGTGGCGTCTTTTCCGACGAAATTCTCGGGGGAGGTAGACCAAAGCAGGCCAGCAGCCCCGTTGACCTCGACGACCCTATGCGTCGCATCGAGAATCACAAACGCGACATTCGAGCCGGTAAAAAAACCCATCTTTGCTGAGTCAGACACCTACAACCGTCCCTTGGTTAGGTGTCGTGACACCAACCTGTTAGAGCACGCATTGTAGACGACGTCCGTAACCGATGTCTGGTCAGGTTCTCACACTTCGCCCCCACAGTCGCTCCGAATATCACGACACCGCGACCAACCCGCCAGCCGCTATCGGCGAACCGCCTCTGCGGGATCTATCCGGGACGCCCTCACCGCCGGGTACACGCCGGCGAGTGCACCGAGCGCCAGGGCTGCACCAACACTCGCCGCGATACCTGCCATCGGAATCGAAACCATCACATCACGGTTCGCCGCATACCCAACCGTTATCCCCGCACCGAGCACCACCCCCGCCAACCCGCCGAAACCGGCGAGAGCCATCGACTCGACAATGAACTGCAGCCGGATGTGCCGCCTGGTCGCCCCCAGTGACCGGCGGACACCGATCTCCATGCGTCGCTCAAGGATCGACATCACCATGATGTTGGCAATCGCAACACCGGCAACCAGGAGAGCAACGGCACCAAGCCCGATGAGGAGACTCGTCAACGTTTCGTCGGCCGCCTTACGCGCCACGAGAGCATCGGAAGGACGGGTGATCTCAACGGTATCGGGGGCCTCGGGAGCCACCGTTGCAGGAATCACCTCGGCGACATCGTTGATAGACAGCGGGTTCGCCCGCACATAGATGGCTGTCGGCTCCGGCTTCCCATCGAGAAACGTGGCAGCACTCTCGTAGGAGACGAAAACTGTTCGGTCAAGGTCGGGATGGATCGGGAACGACTCCAGAATTCCCGTCACCCCAAACCATTCGTCCCCGATCAATACCCGGACCGCAGGAACCACCGAGCGAATCCCGAGACGTTCCGCAGCGGTGGAACCAAGAACAACCACCGGAACCGCCTTGAGACCATCCTCCAGAAACCGTCCATCTGCAACGTCGCCGCGAATCACTTCAAGCAGCCGAGGAGTCGCCGAGACGACCGTCAAACCGCCGGTATCGAGTTTCGATACGAAGTCACTACGGCGCACGGTGGCATCGACGATCGTAATACCTGTGACGTCCTCGACCGGCCCGATACGAGCGACCATCGCAACGGCGTCCTCCGGCACATCCGCAGCCTGCCCAAAGATGCCAGCACCGGGAGTGACGCGCAGCAGGTTGGTTCCGAGATCGTCCAGGGTTGCGAGGAGCGCTGCCCGACCGGATGCCGATATTCCGATAACAGCCACTATGGCCGCGATCCCGATCCCGATCCCGATGGAGGTCAGGACCGCACGGAAGGGTCTCGCAAATAGGCCACGCATCGAAAGCGCAAAGAGATCGATGGGGCGCAGCCGTGAACGCATCACAAGACCGTCCTGCCGTCCCGGAGACTCACCATCCGGGGGAAACGTTGGGCAAACTCCAGGTCGTGAGTGATAGCAACGATGGTCGACCCACCCGCATTGAGACGTGTGAACAACTCCGCAATCTCGTCGCTCGTTGCCGAATCGAGGTTCCCCGTCGGCTCGTCAGCGAAAACGATCGCAGGGTCACCGATGAGCGCACGAGCAATCGCAACACGCTGGCGCTCGCCACCCGAGAGCTGTGCCGGTGTGTGATCCAACCGGTGGCCCAGGCCAACGGATTCGAGGGCAGCAACCGCCCGGGTCCGGCGCTCACGACGCCCCAGGCCGCGATAGACGAGACCCTCGGCCACGTTGTTGACCGCGTCGACACCCTCCATTAGGAAGAAGTCCTGAAACACGAATCCGATGCTGTGTGCGCGGAGCCCAGAAATCCCCTTGTCGTTGAGCGCACCCAGGTCGACACCGTCGATTGCCACGTCTCCACTGGTCGGACGGTCAAGCCCTCCCATCACATGAAGCAACGTCGACTTCCCCGACCCACTCGGACCGACGATCGCAACGAGTTCCCCGCGGCTGACAACGAGATCCACCGAATCCAAGGCAACAACTGGTGGCGGACCCGGATACACCTTGCTGACCCCGGAGAGTTCTACAACCGGACGGTTCGAGTTGGCGCTCTCCACGTCGCACCCCTATTCGGGGATGACGACGAGGTCACCCTCGGCGATGTCACCGGTAATCTCCGCAAGCCCGTCGGCGAACGTGCCCGTGTCAATGCCCACCAACACGACCTCACCGCTCCTCACTACCTCCACCGCGTACCCACCCTCGGAGAGGGCGAGCAGGGAGTTCACCGGAACCGCAAGCACGGCATCGATCCGCTCGGTCTCGACTTCAATCTCAACCGGGGTTTCGTCAAAATCCGTGGCCGCGTTGCGATTCACGAGGAGAAGAATGGTCTCGCGTACCCGCTGGTCACCGAGAACCGTCACCGTCGATGCAACCCTGGTCACTCGTGCCGCAACGACACGGTCATCTGGCAAGGTCACTTGGACCGTTGTTGCGATCTCAAGGAGTTCCGGTTTGTCGGCATCGTTCCAGACAACGATTTCCTGTTCCGGGCTAGAAACCGTGTATGCCGGAGTGCCCGGGACAACCGGCGCACCGACCAACAGCGGCGACACCCCAATCCTGACTGCTTCCTCGACATAGAGAACACGCCCGGGCTCGACGACACCCGTGTCATCGAGTCCGACGGAGTCCTGCCAGTCACGGACCGCACGACGAGTAGCCGATGTGAACTTCTCGTCGACGGTCATCGAACCGTCATCATCGAACCCCAAGGCTGCGAGGTTTTCCTCCAGTGCCTCGACATCACGACCGTCGGCAACCCCCTGGCGGAGGAGACGCCACATCGGCCGGTCCCCGATGAGCAGAATCACCGGGGCACCATCGACCTCCATCACCACATCACCACGATTCACAACGTCGCCCTCGGCACGCAGCCATGTCACCGTCCCCGGTAGCTGGGCGACGAGTGTTGTCGGTTCGGCGAAACGCAGGGTGCCAGTGAGAGTTTCGGTCTCAACGAGATCGGTGCGGATGACCGGTGTCGTGGCGAGGTCCGCGACCTCCGTCTCGGTCGTCGTCGTTTCGGTTGCGGGCGATGGGCGGGTCACACCCCACACCGCACCAACAGCGACTAACACGAGAACTACGACGAGGGCCTTACGCATCTATCCGTCCAATTCCGGAAACGCTATGGAGTCTTGGCACAACTCGAGTGCATCCTGGAACGCCTGAGTTGAGTAATCGGCAAATGCCGACAACGGATAGGGAAGCCCGTTACCGACGTTGGGGTCCGGGAAATCTTTAAACCCTTCCCCGCGCATGCAAGTGGAAAACTGGCGGAGCTGATCCTGAACGATCGCTTCGAGCTCGGGGTCGGATGTGAACTGAAGGGCCGCCGCCTGTTGGAAGATCGCACTGCACTCGCCCTCTGCCGCCTGCCATTCATCCGACCCAAGGTCAAGGTCCTCAACGAGTTCTGGAGGAATGATCGGAGCTCCCGATGCATCGAACCGAATGTCCGGGACATCGATTCCGCGCTCACGCATGCACCGGGTGAATTCGAGCGTGGCCTCCTCGATATCAATACGCGACGTCCCCGAGCCGGACTCGGAGCGTTCGGACGGGTCCTGGAGAGACACAACACTGTCCGCAGGGGTGTCGGAGTTCGAGCCGCTGCATGCCGCAGCCACGAGGGTGAACCCAACGATCAGCAAGAGTAGGTTTCTACGCATGTCCCCACGCTACCCGATCCACGCTCGAACGAGAGGGTCAGGGCCGTCGGTCGCTGTGCGTGCAACAATTGCAACATGCGAATCTTGTTAGTCGAGGACGATGACCAACTCCGTGGTGCGGTAGAGCGGAGGTTGCGTCGCACGGGTTTCGCCGTGGATACCGCGACAACGATGTCCGAGGCGACCGAACAGCTGAACCTCATCACCTACCACTGTCTCATCCTCGACCGGGCGATCCCCGGGGGTGACACGATTTCCCTGGTCGCCGGTCTGCGCCGTGGCCACGACTGGACACCTGTCCTTTTTCTTACCGCAAAGGATGCGATCGAAGATCGCGTGGACGGGTTTGAAGTAGGTGGAAACGACTATCTCATCAAGCCGTTCGCCATGGCGGAACTCGTTGTGAGGGTCCGAAACCTGTGTCGCCTGTCGGAGCACCCCGCGGCTCCCACCGCCCTCAACGTCGGCGACCTTACAATCGATCTTGCAAGAGCTGAAGTCCGACGCGGTGGCGTTCTCCTGCCCCTGTCCCCCAAGGAATTCGCGGTCGTCACCGTGCTCGCCAGACAAGCTGGTCAGGTCGTTTCACGATCGGCCCTGATCGACGAATGCTGGGATGACCTCAC
>JAADIG010000003.1:0-2734 GCA_013151445.1 Actinomycetota bacterium | reverse complement strand
GCTGCGCTGCGACGAATCCGCATCCGATTGGCGATCATCTATGCCGCATTGACCGGACTCACACTCATCGTCATGGCTGGTTTCGCCCTCACCTCCGATGCCCAGGTACGTGACAGCTCGCTGAACGACAACCTGCGCGCTGCAGTTCAACAGGCATCCGCAGACATCGTCCTGACCGAGGGAGGTGCGCTCGATACCGAACAGTTCCTGGCGAACACGGAACTGCGTCAGAGTTACCCCATCATCTTCGTCTGGGCTACCTCGGACAACACAGAGTCTGGCGTGGAACTCGTTGGCGAACCGGCGTACGACGTCGGCGGTGACTCCAACTTGGAAGACTACGCCGCGTCGGTGCTGCACGAGGGACAGCAGTGGCCGTGGACACTCTGGTATGAGCCGTGGGATGACGCCGAACCACACATCAACCTTCGGGCACAGGGCTCACGGATCACTACCTTCGACGGTGCCGACACCCGGCTCGCGGTTATCGCGGTTGCGGACGAAGCGGACTGGTTCGAAGGGTCGAGCGACTTTCGCCGCCGCATCTACGTTGTCTCTGCCTTCCTCGTCGTACTCTCGGCATTGGCTGGGTGGTTCATCGCGGGACGAGCAATCAGACCCACCGCCCGATCGCTCTTCCAACAAGAGCGGCTGATTGCGGATGCTGCTCACGAGTTGAGAACCCCGGTAGCGCGCATCCGGGCGGTCGCCGAGGGCGGTGTCGCAGGAGACGAACCCGCCGCAGTCGCGCTGGCTCGGGTTGTGGACGAGGCCGAGGGAGCTGGACACATCATCGATGATCTCCTCACGCTCGCCCGCATGGACGCGGGCCGACAAACGGTCCAAACCGAACCGATACGTCTCGACCTCCTGGCCGAGCAGATAGTCGCCCACTACCCCGATATCACGCTGCACCTGGTTCCCACAGAGGTGTACGCCGACCCCGGTTTACTCACTCGCGCAATTGACAACCTGCTGCGCAACGCCTTCGCCCACGGAGCCGATGGGAGTGGCGACGCCGCAGTCGAACTGTCGGTGTATCCGTCAACACTCGTAGTCTCCGACCGCGGACCTGGCATCGATCCAGCTGCCCTTGACCATCTCTTCGACCGGTTCCACACCGACGAGACCAGCACGGGCCACGGTCTCGGCCTGCCGATCGCTCGGTGGATCGTCGAGGCCCACGGGGGAACGTTGTCGGCCGCAAACCGCCCCGACAGCGGTGCGACGTTCACGATCACGTTCCCAAAGAGCTAACCGTCATGCCGCAGTGGACGGGTTCTCCCGCCAGGCTCGGTACGGTACGATTCGATGATGGTTAGGTTTCTCCACACGGCCGACTGGCAGCTTGGCATGACGCGGCACTTCCTCGATACCGAGGCACAGGCCCGATTCTCCCAAGCCCGAATCGACGCCGTGGAAACGATCGGACGACTCGCCGTCGAACAGAAGTGCACCTTCGTCTTGGTCTGTGGCGATGTTTTCGAAACGAATCACGTCGAGCGTCGGGTGATTGTTCGAGCACTCGAGGCTATGGGGAAGACCCCCGAGGTCACATTCTTCTTGCTGCCCGGAAACCACGACCCGGTCAATGCCTCGTCGGTGTTTACGTCGACGACATTCACCGAGCGCTGTCCGGACAACGTCCGCGTGCTCGCAGAGCCCGGCACCGTCGACGTTACGACCGACGGAGCGGCCAACGTTCGCCTGCTGCCGGCACCGTGGACAAGCAAACGTCCGATCGAGGACCTTGTCGGCAAGGTGATCGCCGAGACACCGGCGGATGACGCCATGACCATCGTCGTCGGCCACGGATCGGTTGACGTTCTTGACCCGGATACGAAGAAGGTCGAGCTTATCCGGCTTGCCGATCTCGAAGCGGCCATCACCGATGGCCGAGTTCAGTACGTCGCACTCGGTGATCGACACTCAACAACATCGGTTGGTACCACGGGCCGAATCTGGTACTCCGGTGCGCCGGAACCCACCGACTACCGGGAGACCGACCCGGGAAATGTGCTCGTCGTCGAACTCGAAGACGGTGCCATCAATGTCGAACAGCACCGGGTCGGAATGTGGAACTTCCATACCCTCGAGTTTGACCTTCGCGGTGCAGACGACATCGACCGTTTGAGCTCGGCGCTTGCTGCCATCGACAACAAGGCCGTGGCGATCACACAACTCAAGCTTGTCGGGCAGCTTTCGCTTGGCGACAAACTCCGCCTTGATTCGATTCTCGCCGCGGAATCTGACACCTTCGGGTCGTTGAACACGTGGGAACGACACAGCGACCTCGTCGTGCTCCCCGGTGACAATGACTTCACCCCTCTCGGTCTCTCCGGGTTTGCGCGTGATGCACTCGACGAGCTTGTGAACCGCGCCGGGGGCGACGACACCGAGCCAGCCACGGCCCAGGATGCGCTCGGTCTTCTCTACCGGCTTGCCGGAGGCGGCGCATGAGAATCCGTCGCATCAAGGTGCACAACTACGCCGGCATCACCCAGGCCGAGGTGTCCTTTCCGAACGAGGGGATCACCATCGTCCAAGGACCCAACGAAGCGGGGAAGACTTCGCTGATCGAAGCCGTCGACCTCATCCTTGACCTCCAGGATTCATCGAACCATCGACGGGTCAAGGAAGTGATACCGGTGGGGAAGGACGTCGGGCCCGAGGTCGAAATCGATATGACCGCGGGAGTCTACGAGTTCACCTACTCGAAACGATGGAAACGAAG
>JAADIG010000090.1 GCA_013151445.1 Actinomycetota bacterium | reverse complement strand
TGGATGTCTCAGGCATCGGAGGAGAATAGCACCAGGGAAGCGGCCGTTCGGTTAGAACAGTGACGCGCTCCACCCGGTTGTCGCCTGAAGATCAGTGGCCGAGCCGTCGGGGGATGGCGGACTTCCAGATCTCATGAGCCGCGGTGAGTGGGACCGTACCGAAGGTGCCAAACGAGAGGTCGTTTCCTCCAAGGACGCCGAGTGGGATGGCCTGCAACTCACCACCGAGGTGTTCTGACCAGTCGAATCCCACGGGGACGACGGCAAGCAGGCGATGCGGCTCCTCGGAGAACGCCTGTTGCCACGTTGCGAGGTCGATGGTGGCACCGACGTCGGAGGCGAAGCAGATCTCGGCGAGCGCGACGGCGACGCCGCCTGTACTTATGTCGTGGAGCACCGGGACGCCGGCGTGGGCGAGCCTCGTTGCGAGGTCGATGGCCGCCCTACCGGTGTCGTGGTCGACGTCGTGGGGGCGACCGGCGCGGGCGTCCAGGATCACCCGGGCGTACGCCGACGCTGCGAGATCGTCACCACCGGGGCCGCCGATGAGGAACACCTCCATACCCGCCTCGCCGCGGTCGAGTCGGGGCGGCTGGTCGGGGAGCGTCGCGGTGTAACCGAGGACTCCAACGACCGGGGTCGGGTAGATATCAACATCGTCGGTCTGGTTGTACAGCGACACGTTGCCACCGACGACGGGGATGCCGAGGGCCTCGCACGCCTGGGAAATCCCCTCGATTGACTCGATGAGTTGCCACATGACCTCGGGATTTTCGGGGTTGCCGAAGTTGAGGTTGTCAACAACACACATCGGAGTCGCACCGGTAACGGCGACGTTCAACGCCGACTCGTACACGATACGGGCGCCGCCCCGGAGGGGGTCCATAGCGCAGAGATATCCGTCGCCGTCGGTCGAAACCGCAAGGCCCTTCGTGGTTCCCTTGATGCGCATGAGCGAGGCGTCGTGGCCGGGTTCGATGACGGTTTGGAGAAACAGTTGGTGGTCGTATTGGCGGTAGATCCACGATTTGTCTGCGATCGCGGGGTCGTCGAGCAAGGTCAGCAGGGTCGTGGCGACATCGACGGAGTCGGGAAGGGGCAGTGTCGCGGCGTGGAGCTCGTCGATCGACACCGGCCGCTGTGCGGGGCGGTTGTAGCGCGGGGCGTCCTCGCTGAGGGACGCTGCGGGGAGCTCGGCCACGGTTTCGCCCTGATACCGAATGGTGAGTTGCCCACCCTCGACGACTGTGCCGATCCTCGTGCCGTGGATCTCCCACTTGTCGGCAACGGCGAGAACCGCGTCGACGTTCGTCGGTTCGACGATCGCGAGCATGCGCTCCTGGGATTCGGACATGAGGATCTCGCCGGCGGTCATCCCGGGTTCACGCACCGGGACGGCATCAAGGTCGACGTCCATGCCCATGCCGCCGTTCGCAGCGCATTCGGACGTGGCACACGAGATGCCCGCCGCGCCGAGGTCCTGGATCGCGACCACGAGTCCCCGGTCGTACAGTTCGAGGCAGGCTTCGATGAGTTTCTTCTCCTCGAACGGATCACCGACCTGTACCGAGGGGCGCTTCGCCCCGGACTCCTCGTCGAATGACGCCGACGCCAGGATGGATGCACCGCCGATACCGTCGCGGCCCGTCGATGCGCCGAGCAGGACGGCAATGTTCCCGACGCCGCTCGCACCCGACAGCACGAGCTGTTCCTTCTTGAGGAGTCCGAGCGCCATCACGTTCACCAGCGGGTTCTTGGCGTATGCCTCGGCGAACTCCACCTCGCCGCCGAGCGTGGGGACTCCCACGGCGTTGCCGTATCCCGCAATGCCCGATACGACACCGTTGAACAGGTAGCGGTTCTTGGCGTCGTCGAGCGGTCCAAAACGGATCGGATCCCATACCGCTACCGGTCGAGCACCCATGGTGAAAATGTCGCGCAGGATGCCACCGACGCCGGTCGCGGCGCCCTCGACTGGTTCGACAAATGAGGGATGGTTGTGCGACTCGATGCGCAGCGCCGCAAGCCAGCCATCCCCGAGGTCAACAACACCGGCGTTCTCACCGGGTCCGACGACGACCCACGGGGCTTCCGAAGGGAACCGGCCGAGGTGCGAGCGTGACGACTTGTAGGAACAGTGCTCGGACCACATCACGGAATACATCGCGAGTTCGGCGGGGCGTGGTGTTCGACCCAGGATTTCAACGACGCCGGCGTACTCGTCGTCGGTCATCCCGAGCTGGATATGGGCGGGGATCTCCGACGTCGTGGTCACGATGCGGCCACGCTGTTCGTTTGTGGCGAGGTCTTGGTGGCGGCAACGAATCCTTCGAGGAGACGCCGACCGTCGTCGGATCCGAGGATCAGCTCGGCGGCGCGTTCGGGGTGCGGCATGACAGCGGCGACGTTGCCGCGGGCATTGCTGATCCCGGCGATGTTGTTTGTCGAGCCGTTGGGATTGGCGAGGTCAGAGACGTCGCCGTTCTCGTCGCAGTACCGGAGCGTGATTTGCCCGTTCGCTTCGATCGCCGCGAGGTCTTGGGGCGGGGCGATGTAGTTGCCCTCGTACGAATTCAGCGGGATTCTCAGCACGTCGCCGACGGTTGCGGCGCTGGTCAGAATCGTGTCGGTGGATTCGACCCGGACATGGATTGGTTTGCAGACAAAAGCGAGGTCACGGTTGGCGATGAGTGCACCGGGGAGCAGTCCGGCTTCGCAGAGAATCTGGAAGCCGTTGCAAATCCCGAGCACCGGTTTCCCTGTGTCGGCTGCTTCGGTGACGGCCGCCATGACGGGGGAGAAACGTGCGATCGCCCCGGTTCGCAGGTAGTCGCCGTGGGCGAACCCGCCGGGGAGCACGATCCCGGAGAAATCGTCGAGGTCGGTTTCGCGATGCCACACCAGCTCGGCATCGGCACCAAGGAGCGTGAGCGCATGGACCGCATCGTGTTCGCAGTTGGTGCCGGGGAACACCACGACGGCGATCGTCATCCGATTCGTTCGATCCGGTACGACTCCATCACGGGGTTCGCCAGGAGCTGTTGACACATGGCGTCGACCTCGTCGAGCGCGGCGGTCTCATCAGTGGAATCGATGTCGACCACGATTGCCTTGCCGAACGAGACGTGCTGCACATCGGTGTAGCCGAGGTCGTGGAGGCTGCGGATCGTGGCCTTCCCCTCGGGGTCGGCAAGCCCGGGTTTCCGCTCGATCGTGATTCGAAACTTCATGCACCCATCCGTGAGAGATAGCCAGTAAATGATGATCCGGTGATGCGTTCGTAGGCTTCGACGTACCGGTCCGAGGTCTCGGTGACCACGACTTCGGGCATCGCGGGCGCCGGTGGTGTCTTGTCCCAGGTTTGGGTTTCGAGCCAGTCGCGTACCGGTTGTTTGTCGAACGATGGGATGGTGTTCCCGGGGATCCAAGCGTCGGCGGGCCAGTACCGCGACGAATCCGGGGTGAGTACCTCGTCGATGAGCACAATCTCGCCGTTCACCATCCCGAATTCGAACTTGGTGTCCGCCAGGATGATCCCGCGTTCGGCGGCGTACTCGGCACCGCGCAGATACAGCGCGATCGAGCGGGACTTGAGTTCCTCGTAAAGGGTGTCGCCGACAAACTCGCGGGCCTCGGCCTCGGTGAGATTCTCGTCGTGGCCCGACTCGGCCTTCGTTGCGGGAGTGAAGATCGGTTCGTCGAGCCGTGACGCCTTGAGCAGACCTGCGGGCAGGTGCTCTGTGGTTGGCCCACCACCGGCGGCGTACTCGTTGAAACTTGAGCCGTAGAGGTGGCCGCGTACGACACATTCCATCGGGATCACCTCGGCCCGGTGGACCAACATCGAGCGCCCCGCATAGTCGGCGATCTGATCGTCGGTGATGCTGGGGATGTCGGTTGCGTCGGCGCTGATGAGATGGTGCGGCGTGTCGAGCAGATCGAACCAGTGCAGGCTCACCCCGGTGAGGACCTGGCCCTTGTGGGGGATGGGAGAGTCGAGCACGACATCAAATGCGGAGATGCGGTCGGTGGTGACGATGACGAGCCGCGCAGCGTCGACTTCGTAGATCTCACGGACCTTTCCTGAACCGATGTGGTTGAGCTCCAGCACGTGCCGGGATGGTACGCGACGAACCCCCACCCGTCCAACCGAGACCCCAAAAACCCCAATGTTTATACGGTTTGTACAAGGCGTTGGGTTGGCCCTTGGGGAGGTGATCGCTGTGCGTGTGTTCACAGCAGTTTCGTGTATGCGTCACGTTCTCTTGCCGTCGAAATCCATCGGGGTGACTTCGAATGCCGTCGGTCATTGATTGAGGTTCCTTCGATATCTCAACTCGGCGAGGTGGCAGCGGGCGATTGCTGTTGTCGGGTGCTCGGTGCCGAGGATTCGCTCACGGTCGGCGAGTACCTGTTCCTTGAGTTCGATGGCTTCGTCGATGCGGCCTGCTGACTCATATGACGATGCGAGGTTGTTGCGGCTGGCGCGCGTGGTTGGATGGTCGGTGCCGAGGATGCGCTCACAGTCGGCGAGTGCCCGTTCCCCGAGTGCGATGGCTTCGTCGATGCGGCCCGCTACCTGACATGACGATGCGAGGTTGTGGCGGCTGGCGAGGGTGTTTGGGTGCTCGGTGCCGAGGATGCGCTCACGGTCCGCGAGTACCTGTTCCCCGAGTTCGATGGCTTCGTCGGTACGGCCCGCTGCCTCATATGACGATGCGAGGTTGTTGCGGCTGGTGAGGGTGTTTGGGTGCTCGGTACCGAGGATGCGCTCAGAGTCGGCGAGTACCTCTTCTTTGAGTCTGATCGCTTCGTCGGTACGGCCCGCTGACTGATATGACGATGCGAGGTTGTTGCGGGCGGTGAGGGTGTCGGGGTGCTCGGTGCCGAGGATGCGCAGCCGGTCGGCGAGCGCCTGTTCCCCGAGTTCGATGGCTTTCTCGATGCGACCTGCTGACTGATATAGCGATGCGAGGTTGTTGCGGCTGGTGAGGGTGTTTGGGTGCTCGGTACCGTGGATACGCTCAGAGTCGGCGAGTGCCCGTTCCCCGAGTTCGATGGCTTCGTCGATGCGACCTGCTGACTGATATGGCGATGCGAGGTTGTTGCGGCTGGTGAGGGTGTTTGGGTGCTCGGTACCGAGGATGCGCTCAGAGTCGGCGAGTACCTGTTCCCCGAGTTCGATGGCTTCGTCGATGCGGCCCGCTGCTTGATATGACAGTACGAGGTTGTTGCGGCTGGCGAGGGTGTTTGGGTGCTCGGTGCCGAGGATGCGAAGCCGGTCGGCGAGCACCTGTTCTTTGAGTCTGATGGCTTCATCGGTGCGGCCTGCTGCTTGATATGACGATGCGAGGTTGTTGCGGCTGGTGAGGGAATCCGCGTGGTCGGTACCAAGGATATGCTCACAGTCGGCGAGTGCCTGTTCCCTGAGTTCGACGGCTTCGTCGGTGCGGCCTGCTGCTTGATATGACGATGCGAGGTTGTTGCGTGTGACTAGAGCAGTTGGGTGGTCGAAATCGAGGACCCGCCTGGAGATGTTCGCGAGCTCGCTATGAAATCTGATATCCGGGAGCCGACTCCGAAGTTGGTGCCCAGCATGGCGGTTGAGAATGCCCACCGCCTCTCGCGGCACGAGTCGACCGTGAGCCATTACCAGTTCCCTGACATGACGGAACTCGGGTTCGGTGTCGAGCACGAGATTGCAGAAGCTTGCAAGCTGAACTTTGTTCTCTTCTGTGGCCACGGTCACACCTTCGGCGAGTAGTCCGTGGATAATCGACACGGCGTCGCCGGTGAGGTCTACGAGTCCATAGCTATGAAGGGTTGCCAACGTATTCTCAGCTTCAAGAGAGGCGACGCCGATCACGTATTCGGCAGCCTGGATGAACCACGCGCGGTCGACGTCATTCCAGTCGAGAAGTGAGATCAACCTGAACACGACTTCCGCATCCGCCTGTCGTTCGGTCGCGGTGGCAAGGCTTTCTTCCCAGATTGCCTCGATGGCCCTGTCATACCCAGCTCGGTCCGCCGGGTTCAGCAAAGGGAAGTCATGCTTGTCGCAGTACGCGAAGTAGCTGCCGAAGGTCCACTTGCTTTCGCGTATGTAGTGGGCCGCCAACGTCAAAGCCAAGGGCACCCTGCCCATCCTCTCGGCGACGGCAGCACATTCGTCGTCGGCATCAAGGCCAGCGACGGTACTGAGAAGGCCGACAGCAGACTCTAGATCGAATACGTCGACCGGTATCGGAGCAACGTTGAGCGTGTCCCAACCGTCCACATAGCGGCTTGTGATCACGACATCGCACGTCCCCTCGATTGGCAGGTATGGCTCGACTGCTTTGGCAGTCTCGGCATTGTCGAGAACCACTAGCCAGCGCTCGGTCGTGGTTGATAGGTAGTGGACGATCTCGGCGACCGGGTCCATCCCTTGGAGTCCCAGGTCAGTGGCGATCCTTGCGAGAACCAAATCAGGGTCGGTTCGCATGTCTAACCACAACCGTCGGTCGTATGAATCTTGGTTGTCCTCCCACCATCGGGCAGCGATCTGAGTCTTCCCGAGTCCACCGGCCCCGTGTAGGGCAACTGCCGTGACCCGGCCACCTCGAGACGCATCCGTGAACAGCTCCTGCAGCCGATCGAGCTGGGTTTGGCGTGGCTCTGTTACGAACAGTCCGTAGACCCTCACGGGTCGACCATAGAATGGGGCTAGACCTTTCGCCCGCAACGGACTGTCAGGGTCTATCTTGTCGTGGAGGGCCGAGACTCCGCTGAAGATGCGGTCTGCGTTCAATTGGTCGGCTACGGGTTTCAACACC
>JAADIG010000096.1 GCA_013151445.1 Actinomycetota bacterium | reverse complement strand
GTGACCCACCCCTCTCCTGTTCTCCTGGGTTCCCTGGTGTTAGCCGTCGACTCGGTACCAGTCCTGGATGTTCCACGTATGTGCCGCAGATGTTGGATTGTGCTTGAAACCTCCGACCTCGTCGGCCCACGATGCCGCGACCGAAAGCCTTGCGTACAGTGGAATGATGACCACGTTGTCAGCGAGGATCTGCTCGGCCTCCTGAACGAGTGGTACCAACACACCCTCGTCGACGGACTGGTTGGCTTCGTCGCGAAGCGCCGCGAACCGGGCGGTCACATCGTTCTGAACGGACGAGGTTTCCGTACCCCACTGGTAGGTGTTGTCTCCAGCCGGAGCAGGGTTCTCGGGATCGAAGAGGTCCAGCGAACCGATCAGTCCGGACATTCCCGGTGCCGAGCTCCACGCCCACTCACCGAAGTCCCAGCTACCACTATCAAGAGTCTCGCCGAAGAACAACTGCGATTCCTCAAGCTGGTTCGAGTATTCGATACCGACGTCTTCGAACATGGTCTGGAAAAGCTCCGACAGCTTCACCCGGGCATCGTTGTTCGATGTTGTCGTGAAGACGGTCTTGATCACGTCCTGGCCAGTCTCGGCCCTCGCTAGATCAAGGAGCTCGCGAGCCTTCTCGGGGTTGTAGTCATAGACGGACCACGATCCCTGGGAGATTGTTGGCCGGTACACCTCGACGAACGAGTCCATGGGCTCAACCTGACCGGCAAGGATCTCATCGACGATGAGCGACTTGTCGATGGTATGGGCCACCGCCTTGCGATAGTTGAGGTTGTCGTTGATGGAATCGGGGTTCTTCACGAAACGATTCGGTCCGAACTGGAAGTTGAGATGTTCCCAGATGGTTCCTGCAAGCGCTTCGACACGAGCACCCTCGGGTTCCAAGGCCTGTAGTGCCTCAATCAGCTCCGTGCTCGGAGGCGGCTGGATGATGTCCACCTCGCGAGCCTTGAACGCGGTCAGGATCGAGTCCGTTTCGGGGATGAATCGGAAGATGACCTCGTCAAGGTACGGCAGCGTCTGACCGGTCTCGGCATCGACACCCCAATAGTTTGCATTGCGCACGACTCGAACGAACTCACCCTTCTGCCATTCGGCAAAGATGAACGGCCCAGCAGATGGCCACTGGACGTCGTTCCAATCGTTGAGGAAGTCGGATCCCTCGATAGCGTGTTTCGGAAGCACCGTTCCGAACAGCAACTCGAAGAGCACTGTCGGTGCCGACAGGGTGTACTCGAACGACTTGTCACCCACCGATGTGGACACAATGTCCTCGTAGGTCGTCGTCACAATCGTGTAGTCGGGGTTCATGATGGTGTCGAGGGTGAACTGGAAGTCGGCGCCAGAGATCGGCACGCCGTCAGACCAGACGGCCTCGTCTTTGATGGCGTAGCGCACGGTCATCGTTCCATCGGCGTTCACGGTGACACCACCGTTCTCGACTGTCGGAAGTTCGGCGACGAGCTCGGGGATGAGTTCAAGGGTGAACCCGTCGATCTCCGATACACCGGCCTGGTACGCCTGACCGATGATGCCCACGATCAGATTGTCACCACCAGGAACCAGTGGGTTGAGCGTTGGCGGTTCCTGGTCGTCGGCAACGACCACGGTGCCGCCGTACGGCTTTTCATTGCTTGGCGCCACGGTGGTGGTCGTCGACGAAGACGGCGCCGCTGGCGGCTGGGTAGTTGTCGGTGCAGTCGTTGTCGTCTCGCCTTGACCACTGTCCGATGTGCCACCACAGGCGGCCGCAACAAGTGCGAACGCTAAGAGGGCGACCGTCCAACGGGCGATCTGACTGCGTAGGAATTTCATCAAGTTTGCCTCCTTGAAGGGGAGCCTGCCACTCATAAGAGGTTAAGAACTTCTTATGGCTGTCAGGCGTCCGTACAAACACCGAGTTACAGTATCGTTGTGTTTGCTGCGTTTCTGTGTGTGACCAGTATGCAAAAGTAAAGAAAGTATGTCAACTTGCTTAAGAGGAGGTTATGGGATATGGTGAGTTTCCTTACTCACGCGTTCGGGAAGCCGCGTACCGCCTCCGGTGCACACATATCCGTGTCGGTGTACCTGATTCGCTACGGCGACTGCCATCGTCGGCGCCCCAGACCATGTCAATGGTCAGGCGCGCCCGCTGCAATACTCCGGCCATGAGGAAACGGGCGATCATTGTCGGGAGCGGAATCAACGGGCTCACTGCCGCGGCAACGCTCTCGGTGAGCGGCTGGGATGTCACGGTCTATGAAGCGATGCCCCAGATAGGTGGCGCCGCACGAACCGTGGACTTGGGCACCCCGGGGTTTCTTCACGATGTGGGGGCATCGATTCTTCCGATGGCACCACTATCCCCAGCGTTCAAGAACCTCGGCATCACCTCTTCAATCGAGTTCATCACCCCCACCGTGTCGGTCGCCCACCCCCGCGACGACGGACCCGCCGTTGGTCTCTCGCCGGACCTCGGCCTCATAGGACCACCGGACCAAACATGGAATAGATGGCTAGCTCGATCAACCGCCGACATTGGCCGCACAACAAGAACCCTGCTGTCCTTCCCGATCCCGCGGCTCCGCGATGGTCTCAGTGCAGGGATCTTCGGGCTGCAATCCCTGCGCCGAGCCTCCGCCGTCGCACGGGGATTCGACACCGAGGAAGCCGGCATGCTCTTTGCCGGTCTCGCGGCACATGCGGTGGCTCCACTCAACCACCGCGCGGTCACTGGTGTCGGCCTGTCACTTGCCGCGATCGCACAGACAACGGGGTGGCCAGTCGTCAGAGGAGGGACACAGAAGATCGTCGACCACCTTGCAGATACCATCCGCGCAAACGGGGGCACGATCGTCGTGGACGCGCCGGTGTCAACGCTTGCCAACTGACGCCGTGCTGCTTGGAACGTCGGCACCGGCGGCGGCACACATCGGCGGGCAACGCATCGGCCGACGACTGCGCCACCGTCTCTCCGGGACCGCACCGGGGCCGGGTGTCTACAAGGTGGACTGGGCCCTCAAGGGTCTCATCCCCTGGACCGATCCCCTGTGCCGAGACGCCGCAACGGTGCATCTCGGGTCGACACTCGACGAAATCGAGCGGAGCGAACTAGCCATGTGGAATGGCCGCATCGCCGACAAACCATTCGTCATTCTTGCCCAACCGACCGTGGTTGATCCGAGCCGCGCACCCGCTGGCCAGCACACGGCATGGGCGTACACCCACGTGCCGCATGGATGGCAGGGCAACGTAACCGACGCCATCGAACGCCAGGTCGAACGATTCGCACCCGGGTTCGCGGCGAACATCATCCACAGAGAAAGCTCGTCGCCGGCAGATCTCGAAAGAGCTAACCCAAACCTGGTCGGCGGCGATCTCGGCATGGGGGCGTTCGGCGTCCTCGCCATGGTTCGCAGGCCACGATTCGGACGCTATCCACATAGGATTGGCCACGGGATCTACCTCGCTTCGGCTGCCGCGGCGCCAGGACCGGGACTACACGGCATGGCCGGCTACCGCGCGGCACTCGCTGCGATACACGACAGTCGTTGACGCCAGGCCCTACGTGCCATCCTGCCACCGGGCGGGCCGATCCACGAGACGCCCAAACCCGAGCTCGTCACATAGTGCGGTGAAACGCTCACGATGAGCGCCCCGCCACTCGAGGTCGTCGAGGTTTTCGTGAATTGGTACGTCGTGACGTAACTGAGCGAGAAACCTGTAGAGCAGCGCGGCACCCATATTGGCGCGAAGCGTGGCACAGAGTTTCTCGGCTCCACGGACCTTCACCGCCCAGCGCGCCGATTCGAGTGGAATGTTCTCCAGCTTCTTGTAGTGGCCGAGAATGGTCGACGACGACTTCGCGCCCCACCCCGGCAGTCCCGGAATCGCGTCGGCGGTGTCCCCGACCAACGCGAGATAGTCAGGGATCGAGCCAGGATCGACACCGAACTTTTCCACAACACCGGCGGCATCCATGAATGACTCTCGCCGTCGATCGTAACCAACAACCTTCGGATCCCCGTAGAGTTGCGCCATGTCCTTGTCGGGCGTACACACGATGACCTGGTCGACCTCGGCCACAAATCGGGAGGACGCTGCGCCGAGGGCGTCATCAGCCTCGAACTCGTACATGGACCACACCACAACACCGATTGTCTTGAGTGCACGTTCGGCGAGCGCGAACTGAGCGAGAAGATCTGGATCTATTCCCTCGCCAGATTTGTACCCGGGGAAGACGTCGTTGCGAAACGACGGAATCACGGAGTCGAATGCGGCGCCGAGATGGGTGACACCGGGGCTTGCCAGCAGCGACAGGGTCGAGGCGATGATTCCGTAAGTAGCGCCGACTTCGCGACCATCTGGCGCCTGGCGCGGTGGCGATCCGAAATGAGACCGAAAGAGCTCGTAGGTTCCATCGAGTAAGTGCAGCTTCATACATACAAGCGTACAGGTGCCGGCGGGTATGCGTACGGCTGCGCAGTACCCGATACGTTGGTACGGTTGTGGGATGCACGCACCGACACGCCGCATGATTACCGGAACGGCCCGGCTCAAAAGCACGATGTTCTCCAACGACTGGCGACTCGCTTCGGCAGGCCAGGTTCTTGCGACGATGCGCCGCCACCCCCGCCAGTTTGTGACGGAAGTAGCCACGATTGACGGAGACCGCTGGTTGCTTGAACCCGACGGTGAGGGCATCGTCAACCTCGTGTCCAGCGACAACCCACGGGTGGCCTCGATCACGAGAAGGTCACTACTTGGCCGCCGTTGGGACTTGGAAAGCCCCTCCTTTGCCTACCAACTCATCTCCCATCCCCGCCCGAGACGTTGGCATATTGCTGTCGGAGGGACCCCCGTTGCCGAGATCAACGGATCACTCGTCTCATACAACACCGTCTCGATCGAGTCGAACCTTGGCGTTCCACTCGCCGTCGCGGTCATGGCGTGGAACGTTATCGCACGCCCATGGGAAGTGGCGGCACGCCCCCGAGGAATCCGCGCCGTCCCCGAACCGCAGGTACAAGAGAAACCGTGACAGACATGGACATCAACACTCACAAACTCCACCCGACGAACCCGCGGACCGGGGAATCGGCTGGATCGGTACCCCTCACATCCGTGGATTCGATCGACGATGTCGTGGCCCGATCTCGGGCCGCCCTTGAGACCTGGGGGTCCCTCACACACCAAGAACGCCGCCCCCACCTCAAGGCGCTCCTCAAAACCACACTCAAGAATGAGGATCGCATTGCTGACGTGCTCATCTCCGAGACCGGGAAGTCGAAGAGCCTCGCGCATCTAGAAGTAATCGCCGCCCTTACCGCAATCGATCTCTACTCCCGCAAGGCCGCGAAGATGCTCAAGAGGCGCAAGGGCTCATCGTGGCCAATGGTGGGGACCAAGGGCTGGACCGAGTATCGGCCTCTCGGTGTCGCCGCCGTTATTACGCCATGGAACTATCCGTTCTACCTCTCCATGCTCTCAACTATTCAAGCCATCGCAGCCGGATGCACGGTGGTACTCAAACCTTCCGAGGTCACACCCCTCTCGGGTGAACTCGTTGCCCGACTCGCGTCTGAGGCCGGACTCCCAAGCGACGTCATCCAGGTCGTACACGGAGCAGGGGACGTCGGTGCCGCCCTCGTCGCATCGGACGTGGACGTGATCGCCTTCACCGGATCGACTGCCGCCGGCAAGAAGATAGCTGCCGTCGCTGCCGAAACTCTCACGCCCGTCATTCTTGAGCTCGGCGGGAAGGACGCCATGATTGTGCTCGACGATGCCAACGTTAAACGTGCCGCGATCGGGGCCGTCGCGATCTCGATGCTCAACGCCGGCCAAACGTGTGTCGCCGTCGAACGTGTCTACGTCATGGACGGCGTCTACGACGAGTTTCTCGCACGAACGGAATCCCTCGTACGAAAACTCTCCATTGATACGGGAACCTCGAATGACGTTGGCCCCTTCATTTCGCCCACACAACAAGACATTGTGGCTTCCCAGGTCAACGATGCCCTCGCAAAAGGTGCCAAGGTCGTCGTTGGCGGCGAGACCCACAGCACGAAACACGGCACCTGGTACGCACCGACGCTCCTCACCGACGTCGACCACACCATGACAGTGATGCGGGATGAAACCTTCGGTCCGGTGCTGCCGATTATGCGCGTCTCGACGGAGGAGGAGGCCCTCGCACTAGCGAACGACTCACCCCTTGGACTTCACGGCTCGGTGTGGAGCAAGTCCAAGAGCCGAGCCGAAAGAGTCGCCTCACAAATGACGACGGGGACGGTGGCGATCAACGACCACGGCATCAACTTCTTCTACCCGACCATCGAGCTCGGCGGCACCGGAGAGTCCGGTCTCGGGAGCCACATGGGAGACACCGGGCTCAAGAACTTCAGCGTCGCCCGCTCGATCACCGAAGCCCGGACGTTACCCACGACCCAGCTCCTCGGCGTGAAGTTCCCGTTCCGGGTCAGCCCACGCCGCTGGAAACTACTCGCTAAGGCCCTGTTCTGGTGGCGATGACACCGCTCGTCGCAGCCGAATGGCTGGCCGACCACCTGGACGAACCCGATCTGAGAGTCGTCGACTGTCGCTGGCGGATGGACGATCCGGACGCCGGACGGGCCTCATGGTCCGCCGGCCATATTCCCGGCGCGACCTATATGTCGCTCGATAACGACCTCGCCGCACCAACCGGACCGGGGCGACACCCACTACCGACCTGGGAGACCTTCGCCGCAACGCTTGGGCACCACGGCATCTCCAACACATCAACTGTTGTCGTCTATGACGACACCGGCGCCGCGTTCGCCGGACGGCTCTGGTGGATGCTGCGAGCCATCGGCCACACCAACGTTGCGGTCCTCGACGGAGGGCTTGGTGCGTGGAACGGCGATCTAGAAACCGGCCCTCCCAACGTCGCAGCCGCATCGTACGTGCCGCACCCGGTGACCGGGGTGACACTCGACCAGTCCGCAATCAGCGACAGGCTCGGTTCCATCACACTGGTCGACTCACGGTCCCCGGAACGCTACCGCGGCGAAACCGAGCCCCTCGATCCGGTTGCTGGCCACGTACCGACCGCCATCAATCTCCCCTTCACCGAAAACCTCGCCACCGATGGCCGGTTCCTTACCCCGGAAGAGCTCCGCACCCGATTCGTAGACGCCGGGATCTCCGACACCGACAACACCGTGGTGTACTGCGGCTCGGGCGTCACCGCTTGCCACAACCTGCTCGCAATGGAACTCGCTGGCCTCGGCACGGCACAGCTCTACCCCGGATCATGGTCCGACTGGTCAACATCGGGCGGTCCGATCGAGACCGGCGCGTAGATCGGGTCACGGGCAACTGAGGAACCAACGGTCTCGCGAGCGACTACTCTTTCCGCCGCGGGCCTGTAGCTCAATCGGTAGAGCAGCGGACTTTTAATCCGGAGGTCGTGGGTTCGATTCCCACCGGGCCCACGGGAACCGAGCGAAGCTCGGTTCCTTGCGAGAACGGGAACGTCGCAGACTCCGTTCCTTGGGAGCTGCTACACAGCTCCAGGGAACACCACACCCACCGGGAACGTCGCAGACCCCGTTCCTTGGGAGCTGCTACACAGCTCCAGGGAACATGGTGAAGCTCGGTTCGTCGAGGACACCCGCCGCCAATCTCGCCAGCTACAGCAGCGAGCTCCTCCACCCGGGCGGTGTTGAGGAAGAGTATCTCGCGTCGACGGTTACGAGGGGGACTCCAGCATTGATAGTTGTCGGACCGGGGATCGGCCTCACACCCAGCGCATATTGGTCACTTGGAAGACGACGATCGGAACAAGGGAGATGCCCGCAGCCCGTATCCACACGCGCCAGACCTTGTTTTGGGGGACATGTTTTGCGGACCAGGACATGAGCAGCCAACCCAGGACGACGGGTATAACGATGGACACGGTGAGGACGGCAGGTCCTCGCAGCCAACTCGGCCCAATCGTCAGGGTATATGGGTAGTCGGCAGTCGCAACGATGATCGCGGTCATTGCGGCGGTCGCGAGCAGCACTGTAGAAGCCAATCGCCAGTTCGCTCCCCTGGTGATGGGCGGCTCGCTGACGAGCCAGAGGCCCCCGGCCAACGACACTGCAAATGTCCAGAGCGCCCAGAGCGCCATCATTGCCCCACTCGAGGGAGGGAACGCCGGCGGGTTCGTGTACCCATCAGCGGGGCCCACGGGTGCGGTGATCCAACGGCCCGTGGGAGTTCGGATGGCGACACCGCCGGTGCCGATACCGACGACGACGTTGCCGGTTCGCTCATCGACGGCCACGTCCTGCGGAGCGAATCGATCCCGGTCCGGCAGACGTGGAGACGGTGTCCACGATGGCCGCCAGGTGGAGCCCTGGTCGGTTGACACCTCGAGGCGCGGCAGAGCATCGCCATCCGGGTCGAACGCCCGGTAACACCTGCCACGACCCTCTCCTAGGCACGCCACCCCCCGGACTTGCCACGCGTCGGTGGACAGCGAGGAGACCCATGGGTAGGGCGTCATTACCTCCGGCGGCAGCGCTGCCCAGGTGATTCCTCCGTCCGGCGACACAGCGTAGGACACACCGGAGACGCGGCCCCGGTAGCACTGCTGCGGTTCCTGAATGAGACAGCTCCCACCGGTCGATACGCGGACATCCTGGGTATTGATCGGCGTCCCCGCTGTCCAGGTTATGCCTCCGTCACCAGTATTCTCCCAGGACCCATCCGATAGCCCGCGGTAGTAGCTTCCGTCATCCCAGACAATCTTCCCTATTCTGAAGGTATCTTGGTCAAAGATGTCCACGAGCTGCTCGCTGTCCGCCACCTCTTGCCAGTCGATGCCACCGTTCTCGGATTCCTCGACCAGCCAGATATCCGTTCGCAAATAGCAGGTACTGTTGTTGAGTCCCTCGCAGCGAACACCGTCGGGATCCGATCGCGTCCGGTCGAAACGGACACTCGCGGGCACCGCGGCACTTTCCCAGGTCACCCCGCCGTCGCCGCTGCGATACCCATCCGTGGGTCCGTAGTCATTGTCGACTTCTGCCCATACTTCGGTATCCGTGTTGTCGATGGAGACGACTGCTGGTAGCGGCTGATATGAGGTAGCCACCGAGGCAAACGCCGCCACCGCGACCACAGCGACCGTCCTGAAGCGACGGCGCTTGGCAGCATCGCGAGAGCCCGCCCTTCGCCAGATCTCCCAACCCACGCCCACCATCGGCAACGCGATCAAGTCGGAAGGATCGGCAATGATCTGAATCGGTAGGCCCAGGACGGCCTCGACGATCGACTCGGTGAGTCCTGCCATGACACCGGAGATCTTTATCGCAGTGAACCATGCAAGCGTGGCGAAGGACGCTATGGCCTGGCTGTGCCGTGATCTGGTGATCGAAGCGATCAGAACGCCGAGCAACAGAGGAAAGAACACGAGTCCGCTGAAGTCGCTGACCTTGCCTGTCAACCAACCGGGATACTCAGCTTTCAGGTAATGGTCGTTGAGTAGAAGAACCGCGATCGCTCCGATAACCAGAGGGTGAAGGAGAGAGAGCACGCCGCGACTCACCGGATCGACCGCAAACCCCTGCCGTGCACCCTCGGTCGCGTCAGCCATCGATAACGCCATTCAACGGTATGCGCTCTCTCAATGCGAACCGACACACACCACGGTGGCCTCCTCCAGCCCGGTGGGCCTAAGAGCCGAGCGCCCC
>JAADIG010000134.1 GCA_013151445.1 Actinomycetota bacterium | reverse complement strand
GTCGCCGCGGGGGTGGGGTCGTCACAGGCTCATACCCTCGAGGTCGCCTCTCAACCACCGTTTTCGTGACTTGCTGGGCAGGTTTGTTCGTGCCTCCCGGGTCGTCTCTTCGCACAAGCGTCTCTGCCTGATTGTGTCGTTGTCTCAGGTTGCCCATATTGGGTCGTGCACTTCGAGCGACGATCATCGGGCCGAGGGGTTCCACACCATTGTTGGGACACTGCCCCGTTACGCGAGAACTCCGCGAAGGCCCGACGATTGCCGGGGGTATCGTCGTCGGCCCGGGGTGTCCACAATCGCTCCCGATGGGGGCTTCGTTGTGAGCGGGTGAGTCCCGGTCGTTGTTTTCCCGTGTGTGCATGTGGCCGGTGATGGTGCGGGAGCCTTCCCGCCACGCGCTAGTTCCACAGGGTGCTCTAGTTCCAGAGGGTGATGTGCACACTCGGTCGAAAGTGGCGGATGTTGGCCCCGGAGCCCGAGAGCATCGCCCGGATGGCACGTGGGGTGGTGATGAACCGCATGAGCTCGCCGGCTACTGCCGTGGCGCGAGAGCCAGGCAGAGACGTGGCCGACCAGATACCGGGCGCCGTGGTACCCGGAGCTGAGATCCGCTCCACACTCCCGTTGGACACATAACTAGCTACTCGAAAATCGGGAAGGATTGCGATACCTTTGCTCGCCTGAAGCTCACTGATCGCCGCCGCATGGCTTTGGAATATACGCTGGTTCTTCTCAGGCACGGCGAACCGTTTGAGCAGGAGAGCGGTTGCGCCGTGTGGTTCCACCGCCGATGGCCCAAGGAACCATGTTTGTTTGCGGAGAGTCGAGGCGTCACTGCGTCCGAGTGTCAGTGGATGATTCACACTGGTGACGAGCCCCAATTCATATCGCAAGAACTGAGAACTCCGAAAACTCTCGGTGGGTAGCCGACGAAATGGGGCGATGATCACATCGGCCTGGTGCGCTGCGAGGAGCTCGTCGGTTCGCCCACCCGGATGGACACTCATCTCGACCTCGATGTCGTCTGCGCGGGTCTTGAACAGTTCAAGCAGACCG
Organism: Actinomycetota bacterium; assembly: GCA_013151445.1. Classification (GTDB taxonomy): domain Bacteria; phylum Actinomycetota; class Acidimicrobiia; order Spongiisociales; family UBA5794; genus BMS3BBIN02. Next base: position 5,842 of record JAADIG010000134.1, on the reverse strand, counting down.
GGGGCGGCGTATTCGGCGAAGAGGCTCGTGGTCGCCAGTCTCAGTATCCGTTGACCATGGCTGGCGGCGAGAACCTCCTGGCGGGTCTGTTCCTGCAAACCCAGGAGTTCCTTTGCCCGAGCCGCAAGGCGCAAGCCACCCGGGGTGAACGACAGCCCAGACGACGACGGGTGGTAGAGGGGGTCATTGAGTTCTTTGCGTAGCGCTGCCGTGTGCGACGAGATCGCCGCTCCGCTGATACCCAGCTCTTCGGCTGCTGCCTTGGCGGAGCCGTTTCTCACGATGGCGGCGAATGCCTTGAGTTGTGTCGGTGTCACGTACCCCCACACTTCCTGATGCTTGGCCGGTGCGTAAGAAGTGACTTAAGGCATCCCTTAAGTCACTGTTGACCGATTTATATCTCGCTGACTAGATTCGAAGTGTACCCGACTTGGGAGGCCGAAATGCAAGTACCTGCGCCGTTCGAATACGAGCGCGCCACGACCGTCGAGCATGCGATAGCGTTGCGTGAGCGGTTGGGTGAGGAGGCACGGTTCATCGCTGGTGGTCACAGTTTGCTGCCGATGATGAAGCTCAGACTTGCCAATCCCGAGTACCTGATCGATATCAACGATCTAACGGAGCTGTTCTACATCTCTGAGGAATCGGACGAAATTCGAATCGGTGCGATGACTCGCCATCGTGAACTACTTGATTCAGAGTTGCTGGCCCAGTACTTCCCGATCTTTCGCGACGCCGAGAAGGTGATTGCCGATCCTGTCGTTCGCAACCGCGGCACGCTCGGCGGGTCGCTCTGCCAGGCTGACCCATCGGAGGATCTGAGCGCGGTATGCAACGCCCTCGATGCATCGTGTGTCATCAAGTCGACCACCGGAGAACGGATCGTTTCGATGAGCGACTTTCATGTCGGTCCGTACGAGACCGCGGTCGGTCCCGCCGAGATGTTGACCGAGATCCGTTTCCCGCTCAAGGCGAATGCCGGAAGCGCATACGAAAAGGTTGAACGACGAGCGGGCGACTGGGCAGTAGTTTCAGCGGGCGCCGCGGTCTGGATGGACGGCGACCGCATCGCCGGTGGGCGGGTTGGGCTTGCCGCCGTCGGCCCGAATACGACTCTGATCGGACCCGTGTCCGAGGCGCTAGACAACGTCGTACCGTCCGAAGAGTTGTACCAATTGGTTGGAGACATCGCGGCGGCGAATTGCTCGCCGCAAACCGACCAGCGTGGGACCGAGGCCTACAAGACGCACCTCGCTATGGAACTTACCCGACGATCATTGCGCCGGGCCGTAGCCCGTGCCCAGGGACAGGAGGCCTGAGATGCAGGTGAACATGACCATCAACGGCCAAGAGGTCAGCGAGGAAATCGAACCTCGGCTCCTTCTTGTGCATTTCATCCGGGATTCGGTCGGTCTTACGGGCACTCATTGGGGCTGCGATACCAGCAACTGCGGCACCTGTGTCGTTCTTGTGGATGGCGAGCCGGTGAAGTCGTGCACGATGTTGGCCGCCATGGCTAGCGGCCATGAAGTCACGACGGTCGAGGGTCTTGAGGTGGACGGTGTCCTCGATCCTGTCCAAGAGGGATTCATGCAGTGCCACGGCTTGCAATGCGGCTTTTGCACACCCGGCATGATGCTGACATCGAAGGCTTTGTTAGAAAAGGATCCGAACCCGACCGATGAGGTCATCCGAGAGGCCATCTCCGGCCAGATCTGTCGGTGCACGGGTTATTCGACCATCGTGCGATCTGTTCACTGGGCCGCGGAACACCAAACTGCGGCCCCGATCGGAAGTGCAACATGACCACCACCGAAGCTCCCCCCGAACAAGAACGACCAATCGGGTTTGGTCGTTTGCTGCGCAAAGAAGATCCCCGTCTTATCCGCGGCATGGGCAATTTCGTCGACGACATCCAGCTCCCCGGCATGTTGCACCTGGCGATTCTTCGATCACCCATGGCGCACGCCCGGATTGTCAGCATTGACACATCGGCAGCGCAGGCCCACCCCAAGGTCGTCGCGGTCATCACCGGTGCGGATCTCGCCGAGCAGGGTCTTGCGTGGATGCCGACTCTCTCGAACGACACCCAGGCTGTTCTGGCAACCGACAAGGTTCGGTTCCAGCACCAGGAGGTCGCGTTCGTCGTGGCCGAGGACCGCTACTCGGCGCGTGACGCGCTCGAGCTCATCGTTGTCGACTACGAGCGGCTCGACCCGGTGATTGATGTCCGCACGGCTCTCAATCCCGACACCCCGGTGATCCGTGACGACCTGGAAGGCAAAACCGACAACCACATCTTTGACTGGGAAACCGGCGATGAGGCGGCCACTGCTGAGGTTTTCAACAACGCCGACGTCGTGGTGAGCGAAGAGATCATCTATCCGCGAGTCCACCCCGCACCGATGGAGACATGCGGATGTGTCGCCGACGTGGAGCGTGTGTCGGGCAAGTTGACCCTGTGGTGCACCACCCAGGCACCTCATGCCCACCGCACCGTTTACGCACTCGTTGCTGGCCTGCCGGAACACAAGATTCGGATAATCGCACCTGATATTGGTGGCGGTTTTGGCAACAAAGTACCGATCTATCCGGGATACGTCTGTGCGATCGTCGCATCGCTCGTCATCGGCAAACCCGTGAAATGGGTGGAGGATCGCACCGAGAACCTCGTCAGCACCGGTTTCGCCCGTGACTACATCATGAAGGCCGAGATCGCGGCGACGAAGGAAGGCAAGATCCTCGCCGTGCGCAGCGATGTGCTCGCCGATCATGGTGCGTTCAACGGAGTGGCTGCACCAGTCAAGTATCCGGCCGGATTCTTTGGTGTGTTCACCGGCAGCTACGACCTCGAAGCCGCCCACGCCAAGATGACCGCGGTGTATACGAACAAGGCACCTGGCGGCGTCGCCTATGCCTGCTCGTTCCGCATCACCGAGGCCGTGTACATGGTTGAACGACTGGTCGACTGTCTTGCCTACGAGCTCGAGATGGACCCGGTCGAGTTGCGACTCAAGAACCTGCTCAAACCCGAGCAGTTCCCCTACACCACCAAGACTGGTTGGGTTTATGACTCGGGGAACTACGAGCCGACGATGCGCAAGGCAATGGAGATTGCCGGTTATGAGGAGTTGCGTCGCGAGCAAGCCGAGAAACGCGAGCGCGGCGAGCTGATGGGTATCGGTGTCTCGTTCTTCACCGAAGCCGTCGGTGCCGGTCCCCGCAAGGACATGGACATCCTCGGCCTCGGCATGGCCGACGGTTGCGAACTCCGTATCCACCCGACCGGCAAGGCTGTGGTCCGCCTGTCAGTGAAATCACAGGGCCAAGGACACGAGACCACGTTCGCACAGATTGTGGCAGAAGAGATCGGGATTCCCCCCGAGGACATTGAAGTTCTCGAGGGTGACACCGACAACACTCCCTTCGGTCTCGGTACCTACGGCAGCCGGTCGACACCGGTCTCGGGAGCCGCTGCGGCTCTCGTCACCCGCAAGGTTCGCGACAAGGCCCAGATCATTGCCTCCGGCATGCTCGAGGTATCCGTTGCTGACCTTGAGTGGAACAAGGGGTCGTTCTCAGTCAAGGGCGATCCGTCCAAGTCGGTCACGATCCAGGAGATCGCGATGCGGGCCCACGGCGCCGGCGACCTACCAGAGGGGATCGAGGGTGGGTTAGAGGCCCAAATCTGTTACAACCCGTCGAACCTCACGTACCCGTTCGGTGCTTACATCTGTGTCGTCGACATCGACCCGGGTACCGCTGTGGTCAAGGTGCGCCGCTTCATTGCGGTCGACGATTGTGGCACGCAGATCAATCCGATGATTATCGAAGGCCAGGTCCACGGCGGCCTGACCGACGGTGTAGGCATGGCATTGATGCAGATGATTTCGTTCGACGAGGACGGCAACTGCCTCGCCGGGTCGCTCATGGATTACCTGATCCCGACTGCGCTGGAAACACCGGACTGGGAGACAGATTCCACGGTCACTCCGTCACCGCATCACCCGATCGGAGCCAAGGGCATCGGCGAATCGGCGACGGTCGGCTCACCGCCGGCGATCGTCAACGCGGTCGTTGATGCGCTGAAGCCATACGGTGTGCGCCACGCTGACATGCCGTTAACGCCTTCGCGGGTGTGGGAGGCCATGCAGGGCAACCACACACCACCGATCTGACGCCGATGCTGGCCCATCGTCGCCTGGCGGACCGTGCGGCTGGACTTATGGCACAAGGCACGCCGTTCGTGCAAGCGACGGTCGTGCGTGCCCAATGTCCGACGTCCACGAGGCCCGGAGATTCTGCAATCATTCTGGCCGATGGATCCTTCGAAGGGTTCATCGGTGGCCAGTGTGCGGAGGGTTCGGTTCGGTCGGCTGCCGCCGCCCTGTTCGACTCCGGCGAGACATTGTTGTTGCGCATACTGCCCGAAGGCGAAGCGGATTTCCCTGCAAGTGAAGGAGCCGAGACGGTTGTCAATCCATGCCTCTCCGGTGGAGCTGTCGAGGTTTTCCTTGAGCCGATGCTGCCTTCAATGAAGGTTGCGTTGGTGGGAACATCTCCGATTGCCGATGCCCTCGAGCTGTTTGCGGGCCACCTCGGTTTCGTGGTGCAAAGCTGCGATTCGAATGCGTTGGACCTTGATGACTGTGGCGCCGTACTCATCTCTAGCCATGGGCGCTACGAAGGAGAAACGATCCGGGCTGCCCTCGACGCCGGGGCACAGTTCATTGGTTTGGTTGCGAGTAAGAAGAGGGGCAGAGCCGTCCTTGACGAACTTGCCCTGTCCGACGAGCAGCGGCGCATCGTCCGAACACCCGTCGGTCTCGACATTGGTGCCAAAACGGCCGAAGAAATAGCACTGTCAATCCTGGCCGAATTGGTCCAGGCCGTACGGAAGGACGAGATCCGCCCGAAGATGTCGCGTTCGCGCAACAGACCCGAGTCCGCACTCGACCCCGTCTGTGGCATGAAGGTTGTCGTCGGCCCCGACACTCCTCACCTCGTTGTTGACGGAACCGACCAGTGGTTCTGCAATCCCGGTTGCCGAACCAACTACGCCGAGGAACATGGTCTGTCGCTGTGAGCAGGTTTGTTGCTGGCCTCGTTCTGGGTGCGGGAGTATCACGGAGGCTCGGCCAGCCGAAGCAGTTGCTTCCCTATCGAGGTCGCCCCTTGTTACAAACCGCAGTGGACAACGCCCTCGCGGCGGCGTTCTCCCAGGTCGTGGTCGCCATCGGAGGGGCTGCGCCCGAGGTGCGGGCATCGATCGACTTTGGATCAGCGTCGGTCGCCGAAAACGTGCACTTCACGACGGGATGTTCCTCTTCGATCGTCGCCGCGCTCGACATGGTCGACGCCGAAACCAGCGGCGTCGTGTTACTCCTTGGCGATCAGCCAGGCGTCTCGACCGCCACCATTGACAGGGTCATCACCGAGGCGAATGGCTCCCTCGCGGTGACCCGCTACGCCGACGGCCGTGGTCATCCTCTGTGGTTCGGGCGGGAAATCTTCGACGACTTGCGCAAACTCAAGGGCGACAAGGCGGTGTGGAAATTGCTTGAATCGGGTTCCTACCCGGTCCAGGAAATTGTCTGTGACGGTCCGATCCCGGGCGACGTCGACACGTGGGAAGACTACGAATCTTTGCTGGCAAGCGAGCGAGCCTCATGACCGACTTCAAGGACCGAGAGGCACTCGTCACCGCACTTGATGGTGCCAACTATCTCGTCGATGAGGGCCTCGCCACTGCACTGTTCTTAGCCCAGGCCCTGCGGCAACCACTCCTGCTCGAAGGCGAGCCGGGCGTCGGCAAGACGACGGCGGCCAAGGCCATGGCCGC
>JAADIG010000156.1 GCA_013151445.1 Actinomycetota bacterium | reverse complement strand
TTGGCTGTGGAACCTGTCGGTACTGCGTCTCAGGGCAGGAACGGTTTTGTGCGACCGGCGAAATGGTCGGCAAAGATCGCGATGGTGGTTATGCAGAGTACGTGACAGTCCCGGAACGAAACACCGTCCACGTGCCGTCCATGGTGAGCGACGGGGCGGCCGCGATTATGGGTTGCTCCTCGGCAACATCCCTGCATGCGCTCCGCAAGGGGCGTCTGAGCAAGGGCGAAAGCGTCGCACTCGTCGGGGTGGGAGGGCTCGGCATGTCGGCGATCCAGCTAGCGTTCCTCCTCGGAGCAAGCCGCGTCTATGCGGTCGATATCGATGCGTCAAAGTTGGCAACCGCAGCGGACCTCGGAGCCGATCCGATAGACGGTCGCACGGACCCGGCGGACGCGATCCGCAGGGCGGGCGGAGCCGATGTTGCGATCGAGCTCATTGGATCGGCGCGATCGATGCGAACCTGTCTCGATTCCCTCAACCCCCTTGGGCGGGCAGTAGCAGTCGGTCTCACACCAGATGTTCTCAGTGTTGGTCCCTACACGGATCTCGTCACCGGTGAACGCGAACTTGTCGGATGCTCCGATCACACAGCACAAGACCTCCAGGACCTCATGGGTTTCGCAGCCGCTGGTGACTTTTCCGTCGAGGCTCTTATCGGGGCGACCGTTGCACTCGACGAGCAACCAGTCAACGCCGTACTGGATAGCCTGGCTGCCGGAACTGCCCCCGTTCGAACAGTCATCGTGCCCGACTAATCCGACACACTGCTCGCGTTCCGGAGAGTCACTCTCATCGAACTCTCATGTGATTGTCACGGAATTCGAACGCTTCCCGACGAAGATGAGGGACGGCCGAGTAGAGACGAATCGATGACAACAGAACAAAGCACGATCCTCATCGCAGAAGATGACCCCGCCATCCGCGAGGCAGTGGCTCGTGCGCTGCGTTTTGAAGGATTTGCGGTACTCACCGCCAACGACGGAGCGGCAGCCCTGGAACAGCTGCGAACCAACGACGTCGGCCTGGTTCTGCTCGACATCCTCATGCCCCATCTCGACGGTCTCGAAACCTGTCGGCTCATCCGGAGTCGTGGCATCACCACACCGGTCCTCATGCTGACCGCCCGCCACGAGGTTACCGATCGAGTTGCTGGCCTTGACGCAGGCGCTGACGACTACCTCGTAAAACCATTCGCTCTGGAGGAACTCCTCGCTCGCATCCGTGCTCTGCTGCGCCGCTCCGCGGGCACCACAACCGACGTTCTCAGAGTTGGCGACCTCACGATGAACAGTGCCGCTCGAACCGTCAGTCGTGGCGATCTTGAAATCAACCTCACGAAGACGGAATTCGACCTCCTGGCGCTACTCGTAACAAACGCCGGAATCGTGATCCCACGGTCACGGATCTACGAGGAGATCTGGGGATACGATTTCGATACAAGCTCCAACCCACTCGAGGTCTATGTCGGTTACATCCGGCGCAAGACCGAGGAGGGTGGCCTGCCAAGAATCGTCCAGACAGTTCGCGGCGTCGGGTACGTGGCGCGGGAGGAATCGTGAGGTTCCGCACGCGCGTCGCGCTTGCAACGGCAGCCGCGGTCGCCGCTGCCGTACTGCTAGTCGCTGCCAGTGCCTACCTGTTTACCCAGAAGGAACTGATCAACCAGGTAGATGCGAGCCTGGACGGTCGTGCCTCGGGACTGCTGCGGGCCGCTGCCGGGACGCCGCGGGGACGGCCCATCGCCGCTCACCTCTTGCCAAACGTATCCGAAGCTCTCGGTCGACCGCCCGGAAACTTTGACACCCTATACGGGCAGATCCTAAAGCCCGATGGTCTCCTGATCACGTTGGGAGAGTTAGCACCGCAGCTTCCTATCGATGAGACGACACTTGCTGTGCAACGAGGAGACGTCAACCGGGCATTCACGAGTGTTTGGATAGACGACGAGCACGTCCGCATGGTGTCAATGCCTCTGCCACGAGGCGATGTACTCCAGATCGCACGATCACTCGAAGAGACGGATGCGGCGCTCCGCGCGCTCGCCGGGCGACTCATCCTCTCGGGGTTCGTCGGTCTCCTTCTCGCTGCGGCGGCAGGACTGGTCGTGGCATCACGAGCCACGAGGCCAATCGCCGAGCTGAGCGCAGCGGCGGACCATGTCGCATCGACTTCCGATCTGGACGCCCGGATCTCCGTGGAGGGAGACGACGAGCTAAGCCAGCTCGCAAGCCGCTTCAACGCCATGCTCTCTGCACTGAAGTCTTCCAAGGCAACTCAGCACCAACTCGTCCGAGATGCCAGCCATGAGCTCCGGACTCCGTTGACGGCACTGCGAATGAACGTCGATCTGCTCGAACGAGCGCCCGATATTGAACCCGAGACTCGGCGTCTCATCGTCGGAGAGATCTCGACGGAGATCGGGGAGCTGACCGCACTGGTCACCGAGCTCGTCGATACTGCGACCGATTCACTTCCCGAGATGCCATTTACACCCGTGCTCCTCGCCGATGTCGCACAAACCGCCGCCGCTGATGCGCGACGTCGTTCTCAACGCACCATCGTTGTCAAGGACGATGGGTCACTCGTTCTTGGCAGCCGCCCGGAACTCGTCCGAGCAATCGGGAATCTCATCGGTAACGCCATCAAGTGGTCGGACGCCGACACCGTCATACGCATCGAGATTGAGACCGGCTCCGTGACTGTCATCGATGAAGGTACTGGCATCTCTGGAGACGAGCTCGGGCACATCTTCGAACGCTTCTACCGGACAACCGAGGCCCGTCAGATCCCCGGCTCGGGACTCGGTTTGTCGATCGTGGACCGCATCGTCACCGACCATGGTGGTTTCGTTTTCGCCGAGTCGACCCTCGGTGAGGGGGCGAGGATAGGGTTCACGATCCCACCGGTAGCCCCGGAAGCGTGAGCTCATCCTGGAGCCAACACGCGACGGACGCTGCTTCTCCAACCACGGTCGAGGGCGGCACGTCCTCACAGACATCGGCGGCGAAGTCGCATCGGGGTGCGAAGCTGCATCCACGCCGTTCATCCCAGAGATTGGGCGGCGAGCCTCGTACGGGTCGCAACCGATCACGCCCAACCATGGGAAGTGCTCCGATGAGTCCCGCTGTGTAGGGGTGCCTCGGATGGCGTATCAGCTCGTGAGTCGGGGCAGTTTCGACAAGGCGCCCGCCATACATGATGGCGATCCGATCGGAGAAGCTTGCGGCAAGCGCCAGGTCGTGGGTGATGAACACCATTGCCATCCCACGCTTTTCCTGCATGTCGCGGAGCAACGCAAGGACCGACGCCGCCGAGGTGGCATCGAGTCCGGTCAGCGGCTCATCGGCTATCAACAGATCCGGCACATTTGCGATCGCTGCGGCAAGCATCGCCCGCTGTGCCTCGCCGCGGCTGAGCGAAGAAACGAAGGCACCAAAACCACGCTTCGGTAGCTTCACCTCACCGAGGGCATCGCGAACTCGACGCTCAATCTCGTCGGCCGGAAGGTCGGTATGCTCGTCGAGCGCTTCGCCCGCCTGGTGACCGATGGTGAACTGTGGGGTCCAGCTACCAATGGGATCCTGGAACAGAAATCCGACACGTGATCCGAGTGTCGCACGCCATTCGTCATCGCCGTTGGCGACTCTGCGCCGTCTGGACTCCCCCGACTTGCGCACGACCTCGCCACCCCTTGCGGCATCGACGCGTTGCCCGAACAGTTCGACGGTTCCACTCGTTGCCCGAGCGCCGGGGTCCAGCAGCCTGAACGTTGCATACATGGAAAGTGTTTTACCCGATGCAGATTCGCCAACGATGCTGAGGATCTCACCGTGGTTGACCGTGAACGACACACCGCGAATCGCTGGCCTCCATGCCGACGACAAAACATCGTGCCCATCATCAGACACGGTGCCCGTCGTGTGCGCGACCCTGTCGGCATCATGCAGCGCCACACAGAGATCCGTCACACAAAGGACCGTGCTACCGGGACTCACCATGATTCCATCCTATCCCAGCGGTTGCAGTTCAACCATCGGATCATCCGCACCCACAGCGACCGTTACACCACCGAGGATGACGAGAAAGATCCCAATCCAGGCAAACACCGGGGTTCGTTCACCGAGAACGACGGCCGCAAGCACCGCAGCTGAGGCGGGCTCGAGGTACATGAGGACAGCGGTGGTCGATACCGGCAGTTCCACCATCATGACCCAGTAGACCGCAAACGCTACGCCGGTGAGCAGCACGCCAAGAACAAGGAGCTCCCTCCAGAGGTGGGTCGAGTCGCGAGCCGCCGCGACACTCCACGGAAAGAGGAGGACAGCGGCCGCCAGCATCTCGTAGGTAGCGAGCTTGAGGCCTCCCACGGCCTCCGCGGCAGGTTTCCCGACAAGCAGCAGGGTGGTCACGAGGGCAGCCGACACACCCGCAAGGGCGATTCCCCGGAGCGTCGCACCCGACCCGGGCGACAGCACCAGCATGGTCCCGATCACCGCGGGCGCAAGACCAAGGGCAGCCTTGCGGCCGAAGTGCTCCCCCAGAATCCGCGGTGCGAGAAAGGACGCCACCATCGGTCCGAGATAGAGAATCGCCAACGCCACGGCAACCGATGTTGCCTTGATCGCCAGAAAGAAGGTCAGCCAATGCGCCGCGAGGATGGCGCCGAGACCGACTACCCGAGGGATCTGCGCCCTCGGAATGCTCATATCCCGACGCACCGCAAGGACTGCAAACATTGCAAGCCCCCCAAACAGCACACGGGTGGCAACGAGTTGGCTCGCAGGGATGTCCTCGCGCACGATGAGTGGGATGGCCCCCCACGCCACTGCGATGCTCGCAATGGCGAGTACAGGGGGAAGACGTCGTCGCATGACGAGAGCATACGCCATGTCCCACATCGTGGCAGCACCAAACGAGTACCCGGGCGCCAAGCAGGGCCCAAACGTTATCCCGCCCGGTCGTACGCTTGTCGGATCCACCCCGCGACCGCATCGTCCACCCCTGCGAGGTCGGTGATGTTCATTTTGTGGGTGCACATTCCATTCATCTCGACCACCCGTCCGTCCGAGGGAGTCGTATCCAGGTTGAGACCGAGCTGGATTCTCTTCGCCGACGGTGCCTGGACAAGCGCGAACTGCTTCTTGCGCCGAAAGCTGACACCAGTCTTTTGAACAACCTTCTCGACGTCATCCCCAAGGCCCTCGGCGAGCGCAGCGAGTTGATCGTAGATCGGAATGAGGGCTTCTTTTGCCCCCGAGTACTGCGCCGACAGCAGCTCACTCGGGGATGGCGTCCCACCGGCGAGAGCCTCACGCACGGCATGAGCCATGAGATTCGCATTCCCGTGGGTCAGGCCGAAGTCGCTCTTGAACAATGCAACAATCTGGCCATGTTTCTCGAGTCCCGATTTGCGAACTATTGCGGTGTAGTCGGCAACTGTTCTGCCGCTGGACTCCTGGATGTTGGCAAGCTGGGTCGCCGTCTGCTGCTTCGGATCGGGCATGGTCTGTCTCCTCGGTACCGCCAGACTCAGTGATTCGCCGATCCCTGGTCCTCGCCGGCGGACGGATCCAACGGTGCCGGCCGTCGGAGTATGACCACGGGCAGACCCAGGTGTCTTGGACAGATTTCACCCACGCTCAGACCTCAGGAACGAATCCCGCGGCATCACCAACCTCCACCGGTGCGTAGGCAGCGCGTTGTGCCTCCACATAGTGTGACGGGGTCACGCCGGTGTGCCGCTTGAAATCGCGAATGAGATGAGCCTGGTCGAACCACCCGAATTCGGCCGCTAGTTCCGCCCACGGAACGCTGGACCGTATGTCGATGCGCTCCAACAGTCCACGCATCCGCAGGAGTCGAGCAAGAGATCGAGGGGTCAAACCCACAACCCTGGTGAATTCGCGGTCCAGGTACCCGTGGGATATCTCGAGATCGGACGCAATCTCGGCGATGGGCCGGGTCGGACTGTCCTCGAGCGCCGCGACCGCGGCCTGGCACCTCCGCAACCGTCGTGTGAGCGTGGGCACCTCAACGGATAGCCAATGTTCCAGCAATTGAAGCCGTGCACCGGCCGAAGGTTCGGCGAGGAGGACCGTCCGGATCGCGACCGCATCGGACCATACATCCTCAAGGTCGAACACCTTGGCGCGCAGTGCCGCCGGTGGGATACCAAATACGGCTTCACATCCGACCGGTGTCGTAACAATCCCCACGGCGTGGGTTTCCCCTGTAGGTTCGTTAACAACGGGACGGTCGTGAGGGCCGATCAGAAAACCTCGCTCTGCCCGAATAGTCACACCGTTACCGTCATTGGCGGTCTGGAGTATCGGGTCACCGAGTACGAATACACCCACGGTCGATCCCGTGGGTGCAATCCTCTCCCTGGTGTAGGGGATAGTTCCGCGGGCAAACCACAATAGTTCCACGAATCCCCGCAACGGGTTCGCGGGGATCCGGGTCTCGTACTCGAACTCGAATGGTGCTCCCATCGCTCCACACTACCCGGCGCACCCTCGCTCGGATATCGTCACCGCACACAGCCATACAACCCCCAAGGCAGTGGTACCACGGGAGCCCGACGCGACCGACGAACCACTATCACCAATCCATATCCTGGCTGGCAGCGGACTAGTCATAACGTGTGTTTGGCTAATGACACTCAGGAATGGGCTACCGGATTGCCGAAGATAGATATACAACTCAAGGCGGCAGTTCCTCCACACACACACTCCATCGGAACACCAAGGCAAACGGAAGATCCCCTTCTCTCCGCTTACTCTCTCCTCAGAGTGCCGCCCGAGCACAAAACACAAGAACGGCTCCTGGCGGGTGCCGTTCTTGTGGTTTCCGAGTGGACTTCCATGCAGGGTCATTCGGCCCCATCCGGACAGCGCGAACGGCCCTAGATCGAGATGCATAAGCGGGCATACAGTGCAGATGAAGCACATATGGGATGACCA
>JAADIG010000013.1 GCA_013151445.1 Actinomycetota bacterium | reverse complement strand
TCGCCCGAAGGGCGAAACCGACGTGGAGCTGACGGGATCTAAGCCTGAAACCGGCGAGCACCACCGAGTTTGCGAAGCAAACTCAAGTTAGGGCTTCGCCCGAAGGGCGAAACCGACGTGGAGCTGAGGGGATTTGAACCTGAACCCTCTAACCCCGCCACCATCGAACATTCCACGGGATACAGAACCAGAGACGCGGAATCTTGCCAGCCAGAACCGGGGAGCGGTTTCGAGGCCCGACAGGGACTCGAAACCACGCGGGGAGACCCGTTTTCTATCGTGGAGCTGAGGGGATTTGAACCCCTGACCCCTTGCATGCCATGCAAGTGCTCTGCCGAGCTGAGCTACAGCCCCAAATATGGGTATCGGCCGAAACCGACGGTGAAGTGTATCAGGCTTCCTGGGTGACCGGTTCAACCTCGATGATGGGGGCGTCGGCCCAAAGTCGCTCAAGGTTGTAGTAGGCCCGGGTCTCCTCATCAAAGATGTGAATGACGATGTCTCCGTAGTCGAGCAGCACCCAGCGGGCGGCATCGAGTCCCTCACGACGCACGGGGTGGTAATCGAGCCGATCCTTGAGCTGAAGCTCGATCTCACCGGCGAGCGTTTTCACGTGCCGACTCGAAGTCCCCGTCGCAACGAGGAACATGTCGGTGACGGGCATCAGCTCGGACATGTCAAGCATGGCAACGTCGAGGCCCTTCTTGTTCAAGACCGCGGCAGCGGCCACTTGTGCAGCTTCGATGGAATCGCGATGTGCGCTGATGTTATTAACCCTCTCCAGAATCGATGTCCTGTCCCACAATAATACTGATATCCACAACACCGGAAGGAGTATCTAATTCCAGCAGCACTTCGCTGACGGCGAGGATGCGTGCGACTTCCTCGGCGGCGCGTTGGCGTGATCTTCCTTGGGCGACGACGATTGTCTTTTCAAAGTCAAAGTTGTCGGCGTTGTCCGTTCGCACAATTCTGAAACCGTTGCGGATGAGTGCCTCGGCCACAGATCGGGTGGCCTGGATGCGTCCGTTCCCGTTGAGGAGTTCGACTCGTGGACGCGGTGCGTCGAACAGCTTCAGTGACGGGATCCGTGAGATCACAAAGGCTTCGGCGTCGACACCGCTGATCGTGAACCCCTCTCCGGCGGAACCGGTGGCAACGGGCATGGCGGGCACGAGAACAACCCGCGGCTGTTGGGCGAGTGCGATGAGCGCTTCGGCCTTGATGCCCTGGCCGGCGAGGGACTCGGCGGCCCCGGGCCGGAGACGGATGTCTCCGAGGATCGCCGCCCAGGCACTGCTCTGCCGTTGTGTCCAGGTGAGCAGGTCGCTCTCCCCCCGTGTGAACAGGAGTGTCTCAATCTGAGTCCCGTCGAGTATCTGTGGGCCAGCGTCAATCACGACCCGGGTCTGATTGTTCTCGTCACGAACGGTGAGTGCTGACGACACATCAACCTCGATGGGTGTGCCGACCGCACGGGCGACATCTCCGATACGAAGGGCAAGAACGTTGTCGATGCGAGCACCGAGCAGGTTCTCAACGGTCACACGAGTCAACTGTTCGTCCTCGAAGCGCATCGTTTCGGATATGCGGAACTCTCCAAATCCCGGGAGCAGGGTGAAAATGGAGTTAGGAATGATCACAAAAACTGGCTTGCCGGCTTCGGACACGGAACCGAGAACGATCGACGCTGCGCGACCATCGGCATCTTGCACAACGATCAGAAGCGATGCAGATTCTCCGAGTTCGGGAACGCCGGGAACCACTGGTGCAATTGTCGCGGCTTGGTCTTGCAGCGTCGTCGACCACTCGTCCCACCGGTCCGTCAGCCAGGGGAACGCGGCACCAACGAGGGCAACGAGGAACAGCAACGTCCAGAGCACACTGGCCACGGGACTCCGATTACGAGCCATCGCGGTACACCTCGTGCTCGCGAATGTACGCCCATACCTTCTCCCGAACGAGAAACCGTAGGCTCCTGCCGTCGCGTCCGCGCTTTCTCAGCATCGTCCCGGAAAGGTACACGTCTGGTGTGTCGAGCCAGACGTAGTTCCATCCTTCGATGAGCGAGTCGACATCGCTGCGAGGATCGCCGGGCCGAGGAACGATGGCGACACGTACCCGCTTGCGAACAGCTTCGGCTCGCTGCCAACTTGGTAGGCCGCGAGCGGCGTCAGCACCGAGGATGAGGGTTATCTCGTCGTCAGATGGGAACATTTCAAGCGTGTCGATTGTGTATGTCCAGCCGGGCCGGTTCACCTCGACGTCGGATGCTTCGAAATAGGGGACGTCCTCGACGGCAAGTTTGGTCATCTCCCAGCGCTGATGAGCGGGCGACACACGCCGACCCGCCTTTTGCCACGGATGGCCGTTCGGGACATACGTAACAATATCGAGACCAAGGTCCCGATATGCCGCCTCTCCCGCAAACATGTGCGCGAGATGGGGTGGGTCGAATGTTCCCCCGAGGATTCCGCGTTGCACGACGCGCAGGATACTTGCTGGGAGGGCATCTGCCCATAGCTGCGACTATTCGCTCGATATCAGGGCGCTAGGTAGGGCCGAACGACCGTCCCGGAGCCGCACAGCAGCACCCGCATCGGATCGCGATACTGCTCGCCGACCCGAAGGGAAAGATGAAGTGCGCCGACGTCTCGATCACTCCCCGACTCACCAAGGATCGTACCCGCCTCCACTTGTTCACCGACCCCCACCGCACGGCTGGCCAGATACGAATAGGACGTTCGAAGGTCACCCCCGTGACCGACGGTGACCGACATAACCCCGGCCACAGTGCCCGAGAACGTGACGGTGCCACCGAGGACGGCGCGCACCGGCGTACCTGTGGTGGCCGCAAGGTCGACACCCCAGTGACCGGCGTACCGACCAAGGGGTGCATAGGACCGAACGATGTCACCGCCGGGGACCGGTGCGACCTGGCCACATGGCCCATGGCCGCCGAGAGCGAGTAGCAGGCCAGCAACTATGAGAACGGGTCGCACGTCTACCTTCCTTGCCCTCCGTCGTCACCATAACGAACAGCGATCTCCGCGAGAACCCACCTGACAGAGACTCCGCCGGATCGCTAGGGTCGTGTCCATGACTACAGCACACAACAACGGCGTACCCATCCACTACACCGACCATGGTGGCGACGGGCCTGCGGTCCTGTTCTCTCACGGGTTCATGATGGACGGCTCAATGTTTGACAAACAGGTCGAGGCGCTATCCGGCGACTTCCGGTGCATCACATGGGATGGTCGCGGATTCGGAAACACCCCGGCCGATGGACCGTTTACGTATTGGGACTTGGCTGACGATGCGATCGCAGTTCTGGATGCCTGTGGAGTGGACCAGGCAGTACTGGTGGGCATGTCCCAGGGAGGGTTCCTCAGCCTCCGGGCAGCCCTCGCACACCCCTCGCGTGTGGCAGGAGTCGTGCTCATCGACTCGGCTGCGGATACCGATGACGCGGAAACCATCGCTGGTTACGAGCAACTGCTGGCGGTACTCGCCGGCGGTGACGAGGACATGTTCGACGGGGTCGCGACTGTGGTGGCTGGTCTGATCCTCGGGAACAACGATCTCGCTGCCGAGTGGATTCCCCTATGGAAGGCGAGAGAGCGCTCCTCATTGCACTTCCCGGGACGAGCGCTTCTGGATCGTGACGATATCTCCGAGCGTCTCGGCGAAATCACAGCACCCCTCCTTGTTGTGCACGGTGACGCCGACATGGCGATCAGTGTCGGGCGCGGTAGGGCGGTGTGTGAAGGCGTGAGGGACTGTCGCGGTGTCGAGGTGATCTCAGGTGGTGCCCACGCATCCAACATGACTCATCCGGAACCTGTGAACGAGGTGATCCGAGCCTTCCTCGGATCCCTGTAACGACGCGTCGGCCCCGGGTGCTTCGCGGCACTTAAACCAAGAGCAATCGTATGCTGAACGGATGAATTCCACTACGCGCCCTACGGCACGCAAGAAGCCCATACCCGCCAAAGCTGCCAATTCGAATGGTCGACGCCAACGGCGTCGACGCCGACACCTCGGCTGTGCGGCATTGTCTGTCGCAATCTTCTGGGTGTTCTGGCAAACGCGTTCGCAGTGGACCGCAGACATGAGGTTCTGGAAGGCCGTCGGCGACGTCGGTTTCGGTCTGTTGTGGGCGACCGTTGCGATCGGCCCGTTGGCAAAATTGTGGAAACCGGCTCGTGCATTGCTTCCGTGGCGTCGCCAGCTCGGCATCTGGTTCGCAATCGCATCTTCTCTCCATGCACTACTGATCTTCAATGGGTGGGCTCGCTGGAGCGTGTCACGTTTCCTCGGTTACGAATTCATTCCCCAACTCGGCCGTGAGGCCCGCTGGGAACCCGGGTTCGGTCTTGCCAACATTCTCGGGCTGACCGCCCTGTTCGTTGGGCTCCTGCTGGCCGCGACATCGTCGGACCGCGCAATGCGAGCGCTGAGGTCCTCGGCGTGGAAATTCCTTCACAACGGCGTGTACTTCGTGTTCTACGTCGGATCAATCCATGCACTCTATTTCTTGTTCTTCCACTACACCGTTTCCTTCCACAAGAATGTGCCGGCGCCCGACTGGTTTAGGTACTGGTTCCTTGGAATGGTGAGCACAATCGCACTCCTCCATGTCGCGGCATTTGTCAAGACTGTCCGTGCGTCGCAGCCGGAGGCAATCGCCACCGCGTGAGTCGACGGCCCGCTACGGAATGATTCGTCGTAGGGTCGAGAATAAATTTCCTTGACACTCCATCCAACTGGAAGGTGTATACCTACCACTACGGGCTTTTCCCGCCTCGACAGCCGCGGGATTCAGCTACGCTGATGGAAGGAGCTGCTCATGAACATCGAGTCCTTTATTACGGATTGGGTGGGGACTGACCTCCCTGTGCGAATCAAGGCGTACGACGGAACCGACGTGGGTCCGAAGGATGCCGCGGCGACGATCACCCTACATTCACCCGACGCACTCGCACGGATGGTGACCGCACCCGGGGAACTCGGACTCGCTCGCGCCTACGTTGCGGGGGATATCGACATCAGCGGGGATATCTATGCGGTCCTGCGGGTGCGCCAACTCGTCCCCGAGATCGATCTCGGTCTCCGCCAGATCGGTCAACTGGTAAGACTGCTCGGATTCAAGAATCTCCGGCGCCCCACCCCTCCCCCTGAAGAACACCGCAGCAGTGGCCGCCTCCATACCCGGCGTCGTGATGCGGCTGCGATTTCCCACCACTATGACGTCTCCAACGAGTTCTACCGCTTGGTGCTCGGCCCCTCCATGACGTACTCCTGCGCAGTCTTCAGCGAGGCGACGGACAGCCTCGAGCAGGCCCAAGAGAACAAATATGAACTCATCTGCAACAAGCTCGGCCTCAAACCCGGGATGCGACTCCTCGACATCGGTTGCGGCTGGGGCGGCATGGTCATGCACGCAGCTAAGCATCACGGTGTACAAGCGATCGGGATCACAATTTCGCAGAACCAGGTCGATGCCGCACGGCAACGGGTCGTGGACGCCCGGCTCGCCGACAAGATCGAAATTCGGTTCCAAGATTATCGAGAGATCCGAGATGAACCGTTCGACGCGATCAGCTCGATTGGCATGTTTGAACACGTAGGCCTGAGACGCCTGGGCGCCTACTTCTCCCAGATCGAAGACCTCCTCAAACCCGGGGGAAGAGTCCTGAACCATGCGATCAGTCGGTCAACCACCGGGCAGCGGGCACGAGTAGACCGGTCGGGTTTCATCGGCCGTTACGTGTTCCCCGACGGTGAGCTCCACGAAGTAGGCAGCTCGATCTCGGCGCTCCAGGAGCACGGTCTCGACGTTCGCCACATGGAGAACCTCAGGGAGCACTATGCGCTCACACTCCGCCAGTGGGTGGCCAACTTGGAGGCCAACTGGGACGAAGCGGTGGCAGAGGTCGGCGAGGGTCGGGCCAAGGTGTGGCGAATGTACATGGCTGGCAGCGCCGTCGGGTTCGAAGACAACGGTATTCACGTCGACCAGGTGCTCGCGGTCAAACCGACACCTACCGGAGTGAGCGGCATGCCATTGCGTCCGAGCTGGGACACTCGATGGATCCCCGAAATTGTGCAAGTCATCGACGACCGTCACCCGACAAACCGGCCCTCCTTCCAGCAGGAACGGCCGAAACGCACATCGCCAGCATGACACCGTCAAGACAGGGTTGTTGCCCGCTCGTCTTCGCGTCCGGACTCGGAAAGAACCATCATGAACGTGAGACCGAGGAGCAACATGACATCGGCGAGATTGAACGTGAAACGTCCCGCACCGATCCAGTCGACGACGGCATTCGACGGGAAGAGGTGTCGCTCCTGAAACCGATCTGCGAGGTTGCCAAGCGCCCCACCCGCAAACAGCCCATATGCGACCGTCATCATTCTCGTCTGGCCGTGGGTTGAACGCAGAGCAACTACAACGACTGCGAGCGTCGCAAGAACGATCAGCAACGTCGGAGCCGGGACACCGAGCAGAACCCCACGGTTGGCAATGAGGCGGAGCTGGAGAGCGCCCAGGTTGATGGGTCCCGAGACCAGCCCGTGAAGAGCGATCTCCTTGGTGATCTGATCGACGGCGAACGCCGCAACCAACGCGCTGGCAAGAATCCAACGCTGTAAACGTCGATCATCGGCTGAGGGCGCGGTCTCGTCCTGGTACGAGGAATCGAGGTCCGTCGATACGGGTGAGGGCATGCAACAACTACTTGTCGGACTCCAAAGGCTACCCACGATACGGGACTACTTGGTGGCGGCCGCAACGATGCGGCAACCGACGCGGGCAACTCCTAGTTGCGGCTCATCACGTTTGGGCCGACAAGGCTTATCGCCATTTCGCGTAGATCATTGGGGCGGAACGGCTTCGTGAGGAATGCATCGGCACCGATCGAATCGGCTCGACGCCGGATTTCTTCCTGAGCGTGTGCGGTGAGAACCATGACCTTGAGGTTGGCGCCACGTTCGTCGCTGCGAAGCGCTGCCAGTACCTCCCAGCCATCCATCCCAGGAAGACCAACATCGAGAATGACAAGATCGGGTTGAAGCTCGAGCGCAGCCGCGAGGCCGCTCGGCCCATCGGCCCGCATTTCGACGTCTAAGCCTGCTGGCCTCAGGCACACCTCAATGAGGCGCTGGATTACCTGTGAATCCTCTACGACCAGTACTCGTTTTTGCACGCGCGTACTCTCCTCGCACATTGCGTGTTTCTTACACTCCATCGGCAAAGCAAACGCTTGGCCACACGTGGGATATATCGGCACTGGCCAACCGAACTTGAGAGTGGAGTACTCCCCCGAGAAAACCACCTAACGCAGTCAATAGTACACCCTGCGTGGGTGTTATGGCCACATTCTTACAGGTTGCTCAACCCAGGCCAGCGGGCTGGTCGCCCCGGCCTACAGGCTCGCCGACCCCGGCCTACGGGGTCGCCACCACAGAGTGCAGTCGGGGACTACTTTCAACTACAAGATGCTCGACAAAATGCTCCAGTTGGCGGAGCGTCCGTACCTCGGCTACCTGGTCGACAAAGGGTGCGTACGTCCCAAGTATCGAATCTCCCGTATCCCAATAGCGGGCAGGTTCAGGGTTGAGCCAGTGAACCGAGCGGGCCCGATCCGCAATGGATGCCAGTCCCGCGGCGTACGGGTCGCGAAAGTTGCTCCTGGCGTCACCGGCGATGAGGACCACCGAGCGGTCCCTGACGACATCCAGGTAACGATTCTCAAACCCGCGAAATACCGATCCGTAGTCCGAGTGACCGTCGAGTCCGACAATCGCGGCGTTTGAGGTCATCGTCCGCAATGCGTCTACAAACCGAACACCGGGACGAAAATACGAAGAGACGTCGTCGATCTCGTCAACAAATGCGAAAGTCCTCACCCCCGAAAACTGCGACGCGAGGGCGTGGGTGAGCTGAAGCGTGAAACGGGCAAACGTGGCCATCGAACCGGACACGTCGGCCAGCACAATAACGTCCGGCTTTGAACGCATACGTGGGCGGAAGACGGGGTCGATAAACGCACCACCGTGAGCGAGTGATCTGCGAACGGTGCGGCGCACGTCGAGTCTCCCGCGTCGACCCTGTTTGCGTCGGGCAGCAACCTTCGATGCGATCTTGCGCGCCAGGGGACGCACCGCCCGTTCGATCTCGGCGAGTTCTGACGAGGTGGCGTTGGTTAGGTCAAGGTCCTCGACAAGGGAAACCCGGAGCGTCTTCGCAACGGCCCCCACTCCACGGTCATCGACTAGCTGGCGAACAATCTCCCGCCGGACCTCTGCCGCTAACCCGATCATGGAGCGTTCGACGGATTCGCTGAGCAAACGATCCTCAAGAGATGTGCGCGGCTGGTCGCCTTCAAAGGCTGCCCTGAGTCGACCCGCAAGCTGGGCCTGCTCGACCCGCCGCATGACACGGTAGAAATAGTACCGGCCACCGACCGGCCGACCCGGCTGCACACCACCGAAACGTTTGACCGCACGTCGCGCACCGCGACGTAACCGTACCTCATCGTGGTCGCGCAGCGCTTCGAACAGGGCGTCGAGCACAGCATCGTCGCCTGCTCCCCCACCACCGGAACCGGCACCACCCGTCCCGCTCCCGATCCCTTCGCCACCGGAACCCTCGGTCGGCTCGTTGCTGTCACCCATTTCATCAGACGCGACAGACTCGTCGTCTGCGACCAGTCCAGCGCGCACAGCAAAAAACACATCAAAAGCAACATCGAAGGCATGGCGGTGCTCGGGCCGTTTGATGAGAGTCGTCGCCAGGGTTTCACGCACAAGGTCTTCGTCTGCGAGATCGGTGTGCATGAGTGCCTCTGCCGCGTCCCCCGTTTCAACCATGGAAACCGGGACCCCGATCGCTCTCAGCTCTTCGGAGAATGCGACCAGTGACTTCAGCATGATCCGACCGAAACGACGCCCGGCGACGATCCTGCGACGCGGGAACTGCAGGCCACCGCTACAACTTCAATTCTCGCTGAACGGTGTCAAGATCCTCACGGTATTTCAAGAGGACGTTCATCGTGGAGCCGGCCTCGTCGCCCGATACCTCGTCCAACTCGAGAGCGATCAGCGATCGTGCCCAGTCGATCGTCTCGCTCACTGATGGAGCCTTGCGTAGCGGTAGATCTCGGATAGATGCCACGACCGCTGCAATGTTTTCCCCAAGCTGTTGAGACAGACCGGGGACACGCGCCGCAAGAATCTCCTGCTCTCTTTGCGGCGTCGGGTAATCAATGTAGAGATAGAGGCAGCGCCGTTTCAGCGCTTCAGACAACTCACGTGTGTTGTTCGACGTGAGCACCACCAATGGGGTCGATTGCGCCGTCATCGTGCCGAGCTCCGGAATAGTCACCTGGAAACTATCGAGTACCTCTAGGAGGAGGGCCTCCGTCTCCATCTCGATCCGATCAACCTCGTCGACAAGCAAGACGACTGGCTCGGGACTCCGAATCGACTCAAGTAACGGTCGCGCCATGAGGAATTCCTCACCGAAAATGTCACCCTCGACATCGGCCCACTTCCTCCCCTCATCAAACTGAAGTCGAAGAAGTTGCTTGTGGTAGTCCCATTCATAGAGAGCACGTGCCTCGTCGAGACCCTCATAACACTGAAGTCGAATCAGGCGTCGTCCCGTCATTTCTGCGAGTGCCAACGCAAGCGCAGTCTTCCCCACGCCCGCTGGACCCTCAGCGAGGATGGGTTTCTCCAGCCGACTGGCGAGGAACACGGTCTGGGCGATGGACCGGCTAGCGAGATACCCGGTCGACTTGAGCGCCTCCTCGACATCGCTTGCCGAGGCCCACGGTTGATTCGTCATAGTCGTGCTGCGTCCCTTGCCGATGGAAGGCCAGTGTACCGTCGCACCCGGGCACGCTCACCGGCTAATAGACGGATCCGTCTGGGTGACACGTGTCCGAACCGTATAAACACCATCCCCGGACAGGATGGCTCCGCGGCCGAACAGCCGTCCGAACTGCCAGTTGGACAACCCAAGCTCCGGCCGATCAAGCGCATACTGACCATCGACCCAGCGGGTGAACCCATTCCCAACAAACGGAGCATCTATCCGGTCAAAGAACCGGTCGTGAAGCGCCTGGTTTGTCGAAATCAGGCTGCCCACAAAATGCGGACTGAAGTTATTGAACAGGTCCACCGCCTCGTCGACATCATCGACGATCACCAGCGTGACCTCGGGGCTTCCATCCCACTCCCATTCATCCCCGATCTCATCGTCGGGTAGAACCGATGTCCGGGTTTCTACCTGTTCGCCTGCGGCCCTTGCAATGGTCGTCTCATCCCACCAGAAGTCGGGTACATGACCACGGTCGCGTTCGCGCACATAAAGTTTCGGTGCCGCCCCGAGCCGATCCCCGGCACGTTGCAACGACGCGAGGAACGCGGGCACAAGATCTTCGGCACGGGTCCGAACAATTGCCACGGTGTTCACCGTGTTGCACACCTTGCGGTCGAGCGAGCCGAAGACCGCACTATCGAAATCGGCAACGTCTGCATCATCGGCCGCAACGATCCACGCTCCCCCGGTACCGTGCAGGCTCACCGCTATCCCTGCCTGTCGGGCGACGGCACCCAGCTGGGTCACAGCCGCTCCGGACCCCCGGGCCACCGCAAACGAAAGCCGTGTGTCGGAGAACAGCGCCCACGCACCCGCGTGTGAGGCGACATCGACAAGAGCCACCGAACCGGCTGGCAACCCGGCTGTGGCAAGCGCCGGTTTGAGCGCGTACTCCATGATTGCCCGCGCCGTACCGAGAGCGTCGGAGCCGATACGAAACACAACGGTGTTACCCGAACGAAGAACCCCGGTTGCGTCCGCGAAGACATTCGGCCGCCCCTCGAATACGAATGCCACGACCCCAAGCCCGGAACGCACCTGGTCCACGGACCAGCCAGGATGGTCGATCGTCTCCGTCACGACGTTGCGCTGGCCCGCCAGATCACGCCACGTCCGCAAGCCCGAAACCATGTCCCGCCGCATCGAGTCACTCAAGATCAGCCGTGTCGTGGAGCGGCCCTTGCGACGCGCAGCCTCCACGTCCATAGCGTTTGCTTTTGCGATGAGGTCAAAAATCGTGTCGTTGTCGAGGTTGCTCGCACACAGCTCGTAGAACCGTGTGATCGCATCGTCGGGCACGGAGCCGAGGGCACCAAACGCGGTGACCGCGGACTCCACTGCCGTTGCGACGACAGTGTGCTCATCGCGGGGGATGTGCAGAAGCGCTCCCGTGTCCTGGAGAACGACTAACCGGTCGCCGGCGGAGAATGCTGCGGCGAGCTGCTCCGACACGTGGGTCACCTTGTTTCCGCCGTATACGATCGGCATTCCAGGGGTGAGAGAATCGAGGAAGGTTTGAGAATCCATGAAGGAACCGTATCGAGGTTTTATCCATGCGCAAAACTGCACATGCTCCCCCGCTCGAATAGGAAGGTCTTACGCCAAGACCACGAGGTCATCGCGATGGACGACGGGACCGCCGCCGGCGGCAGTGGCCTTACCTGCAATCTCCGCGATTGCGACCGCATCTCGCATCGTTATTCCCTTGCCAACGAGAGCCCCATCCGTATCCGCAATCTCCACAGCTGCACCGTCCAAGAACCCACCGTCAACACTGAGAACACCCACCGACAACAACGAACCGCCGCCCTGGGACAGCGCCCGGGTGGCCCCGGCGTCGATCGTGATCCGCCCTTCGGAGGGGGCACCAAAAGCAATCCACAGCTTGCGTGCAGTAAGACCGTGGTCGCGAGGCTCAATCCAAGTCCCGACCGTCTCACCGTCCACGGCACGAACAACGGTGCCCTCGTCGTGGGCGCCAGCGATGATCGTCGGAATACCCGACCACGCCGCGATCTGTGCAGCGGCGATCTTCGTTGCTACACCACCAGTACCGAACCGCCCGGCCTTTGCAGCGGTGCGGATCTCGTCCAACACTTTGTCTGTGTGACGGACTGCGGCGAGGAGTTCGGCACCGGGATCAATTCTGGGGTCGGAACCGTAGAGGCCCGGGGTGTCCGTCAGGATGACGAGAAGTTCGGCGCCCACCATATGAGAAACGATCGCCGCCAGCCGGTCGTTGTCACCTATGCGAAGTTCATCCACAACGACCGTATCGTTCTCATTGACGATGGGCACGGCGCCGAGTTCGCTAAGCCGATCGAGTGTCTGGCGAGCGTTGATGTACTGCTGGCGATTGCCGAGTACATCCTTGGTGAGTAGCACCTGTCCCGTGACAAGCCCGTGGTGGGAGAACGCTCGGGTGTAGGACTCCATCAGGCGTCCCTGGCCCACGGCAGCAGCCGCCTGCAACCCGGCTATATCGGTCGGACGGTCCTGGGTTCCCAGAGCGGGCAGTCCCGCCGCAACGGCACCCGACGTAACAAGCACAACATCGTGACCCCGGCTGCGAACCGTGGCAACCTGTTGAACGATGCGGCCGATCGATTCGGCGTCAACACCACCGCCGGCATTCGTTATGGAGGAACTGCCGACCTTCACCACGACGGTGGCCGGGGGCGTGAGCTTCGACCTCACGAAAGAATCTCTCTCTCGTCGTCGACGTCATCGGTATCGCCGGAAAAGACAAATACGACGTCACCGATCCGAACGTCATCGCCCGACACGGCGCCAGCCTCAGTGAGCGCGTCCTCGATGCCGGCAAACTTCAGCCGCTTCGCGGCAAAATCGGCTGCCTCGGGAACCGTGAGGTCGGAAAGATTGATAGCTCGCATCGCCGCCCTTCCCGACACAACCCAGGTATCGCCCTCCCGTTCGACCACGAACCCGACATCAAGAGGTCGGTGGAGAACAAACCCGTCACGCTCGGGAGCCTCACGAATGTGTTCGCCAACGCGGTCGGCAATCACATGGATAAGCTCCGTGAGACCGGTGCCCGCAATGCCCGAAATCATGTGTACCTCGATCCCCAGCTCGGCAGCCCAGGCCTCGATTTCCGCAGGGTCACCCACGGAGTCCATCTTGTTCACAACCACGACCTGGGTCCGCGATGCCAGCGCCTCATCATGCCCAGCTAGCTCTTGAAGGAGCGCGACGTACTGCTCTCCGACGGATAGGGCCTGCAAAGGGGTCGGGTCAAGCAGCACCACAAGAACTCTGGCCCGTTCCACATGGCGCAGGAACTCATGACCGAGTCCCTTGCCGTCGGAAGCACCCTCAATGATCCCGGGGATATCGGCGAGGAGAAACTCGCGATTCTCAAGGCGTACCATCCCGAGGTTCGGTGTGAGTGTTGTAAATGGATAGTCAGCGATCTTCGGTTTCGCTGCCGAGACACGTGAAATCAACGTGCTCTTGCCGGCATTCGGGAAACCTATCAGCGCGGCGTCGGCGAGCAGTCGAAGTTCCAGCGTCACCCGTAGCTCGTCACCGTACTCCCCCTGTTCACAGAATGATGGGGCCTTGCGCCGCGGTGTCACGAATGCGGCGTTGCCTCGACCACCCCGACCGCCCCGAGCAATAGTGATCTCTGCGCCATGTTTGACGAGGTCGGCGACCACAGTGGCATCCTCAAGAATGATCTGTGTTCCGAGAGGCACGAGAAGGACTTCCTCGGCGCCGGCAGCTCCGTTGCGTAGATCGCCCTCACCGTGGGTACCGTCACCGGCCGCCCAATGGGGGTGGCGTGCGTACGATACGAGGGATGCAACATCTTGGCTCGCTCGAATGATGACATCGCCACCGGAACCACCGGAACCACCGTTCGGTTTACCCCGCGGGAGACCCCTCTCGCGAACATAAGAAGCGACACCAGCGCCGCCGGCGCCGCCCCTGATTGAGATACGGACCTGATCAACGAACAAGGTCACCTCCCGTGTCCTACGCCATCGGGATATCGGTTCGTCAGTCGACGAGAATGCTCACGTGCCGACGTCCCTTGCTCTGGCCGTATTTGACGACACCCTCGGCCTTTGCGAACAGCGTATCGTCGCTGCCCTTGCCGACGTTCAGGCCTGGATAGATTCTGGTTCCGCGCTGACGTACGAGTATCGAACCCGCAGTGACGGTCTGTCCATCGAAAACCTTCGGACCAAGACGCTTGGCCTTCGAGTCGCGACCGTTCCGAGATGAACCGCTGGCTTTAGTCTTTGACATGCTTAGTTCTCCTCGGTTTCTTTCGCCTTCGCAGCCTTCTTCGCTGCGCCGGCGGAGATCTTCGTGACCTTGATCGTTGTGTAGGTCTGGCGGTGACCCATGCGGCGTCGGTTTCCGGTCTTGTTCTTGTAGGTGAAGATATCAATCTTCTCACCACGGTGCTCGCCAAGAATTTCGGCCGTGACCTTCGCTTTTGCGAGTGCCTTCTTGTCGGAAACTACCGTGCCGTCATCCTTGACAAGCAACAACGGCGTGTACGACACGTCGCCTTGTGCCTTGATGCGCTCGACGTCTATGACGTCGCCTTCTGAAACCTTCTGCTGCTTACCGCCCGCGGCGATGATCGCATACATTCTTCTGTCCTCCGGAGTGGTGGGCTCAACAAACTCGCGCCGCGCTTAACGGGCGCACAGCCCTGAGGTGCGGGTGCATCATAGCCCCCTAACCTCAGGGTGAAAAACTGACAGGTCCTGAACCTTGACGGCAAAAATGCCCTACGCGTCGTCCTCGCTCGTCGGGAGTGGCGTCCCGACAGTCGCCGCGTCCTCATGAAGCAACACACCACGGCCGTTGCACCGGTCACAGATTTCCGAGAATGACTCAAGAAGACCCGCGGAAACGTTCTTCCGCGTCATTTCGACGAGGCCAAGGTGAGATACCTCGAACACCTGCGTTCGCATTTTGTCCTTCGCAAGGTGCTGGCGGAAACGAAACAGTACTGAATCCTGATTCTTCTCGATCTCCATATCGATGAAGTCGATAACAATGATGCCCCCGATATCTCGAAGTCGAAGTTGCCGGGCAATTTCCTCGGCAGACTCCAAGTTGTTCTGCAACACGGTCTCCTCGAGATTGGATGTCCCAACGAAGCGCCCTGTGTTGACGTCGATAACGGTCAGTGCCTCGGTCCGGTCAATCACGATGTGTCCACCAGAGGGCAACCACACCTTGCGGTCCAATGCCTTGCGGAGCTGATCCTCGACGTGGAACCGCTCAAAAATCGACATCTCATCTTTGTAGTGACGAACCTTTTCGACAAGATCCGGTTCGGTACCCTCGAGATAGTCGAGAATCTGGGCATGCACCTTCTGGTCGTTGACAAGCAACCGACGAAAGTCGCGTGTGAAATTCTCTCGAATCACGCGCAGCACCAGCGGGGGCTCTTGGTAGATCAGCGCCGGCGCAGGAGTATCCTCTTTCGACTCGATCTCCTTCCAGATGGCAACAAGACGGTCAATATCTGCCTTGATGTCCTCACGGGTCGCACCTTCGGCTGCGGTGCGAACGATGATCCCCATTCCCTTGGGTCGAAGCTCGGCAACGATCTCGCGGAGTCGACGCCGCTCATCTTCCTCCAGACGGCGGGAGATCCCACGAAGATCGGGACCTGCTCCAAGTACGAGGTAACGACCCGCTAGCGAAATCTGATTCGTGAGCCGGGCACCCTTGTGTCCCATTGCGTCCTTGACGACCTGGACAAGGATACGATCACCGGGTTTGAGAATGTTCTCGATCCGCTTGCGACGACCCTCCGGCTGATTGATATCGCTTATGTACAGGACCCCGTTCTTGCCCTCGCCGAAATCGACAAACGCGGCTTCCATGCCGGGAAGCACATTGCGAACTTTTCCGGAGTACACATTGCCAACCAGGGAGGTGCGGTCAGTCCGGGTCACGTAGTGCTCGACAAGCACCGGCCCTTCAAGAACAACGATCTGGGTTTGGTGATCGCTGTGACGCACCAACATTTGCTTGCGCGGTGTGTCAGTGGGCGGCTGGACGATCTCTAGATGGGGACGCGATCGTCTCTGCCTCCGCGGCTGGGACGTCCGTTGATTGCGGTTCTGCTGTCCCGAACTACGATTCTGACCGCCACCGGATTCTCCGGAACGTTGGCGCTTGCGACCATCGGCCGAGCGTCTTGTGTTGCCGGACTTGGTACGACCGGCTGACGCCGGTTTCGTCTCCGGTTGTGGGGCTTCCTTGAACCGGCGAACAACCGGGGCTCGTTTACCCTTGCCGATAACCTTGCGGTCGGCCTCTTGTGCTGTACTCCGCCGCACCACTTTGGGTGTGCTTTTGCGGAACATTGCCATAACAAAACTCCTTTGTCTCCCTCCACGGGGATGACAGGTAACTCTCTGAGGTACGCCGGGTTGCGCTTCGGGGCAGACCAGACCGTCTGTGCTCACGACAGGGCACCGCCGTAGCGGTACAGGTGTGCAGCAGGGGCATCGAAACTCTGCGCGGGGTCCGGTGGGACCGGCGCGCCGACAACGTCAGTATCAAACTTGAGACGCTCGGCATGTGTTTCCTTGGCCGTTGCAGAAGCCAACCTTTTGGGCGGCCCGTTGCACAAGAGTAGCACGACATCCACCACCCCTAGTTGACCCTGTCAGCCTACGACGGACCGCCGGCGTTACTCGGAAACAGATTCAAGATCGAGGCGACCCTGCTGGGCTTCGGTTGGGTCGTAACATCGCCGACAGCGGGCCTCGTACGTATCCGTGGCACCGAGAACAACAAGCTCGTCCGACTCCACTACCCGTTGGGTGAAAAGGCCGGGTCCGCCGCAGCGATGGCAAACAGCCAGCGTTCGGGTCACATATTCGGCCTTCAACATGAGTGATGGAATAGGCTCGAACGGTCGGCCGAGATAGTCCATGTCCAGCCCGGCGACGATAACCTTTTTGCCAGCGGCCGCAAGACGGGTCACGACATCAACCAGCCCGTTGTCAAAGAATTGACCTTCGTCAATACCAACAACGACTGTGCGGTCCTCGACTGATTTGAGCAAAGTCATGGAGTCTTCGACTGGCTCCGCCGCGATAGAAAGGCGGGAATGTGAGACAACCTCGCCAACGGCGTAACGGATGTCGATTGCGGGTTTGAATATCTGTGTTGGAACCCGTGCCAGATTGTAACGGGTGACCTTGCGAATGAGTTCTTCACTCTTGCCGGAAAACATCGGGCCGGAAATGACTTCGACCCAACCTTGATCTGCGCGTCTCTGCATAGATGTTCACCCTAGTGGCAAGTGCTCCGTGACGTGGAAACGTGCCCGCGCTTTAGAGGATTGATCGCTCTCCGGGCACAGGTGACCGCCGCATCCAGATCCCATGGACGATCCCGAGCCCCGTGCTCATGACAACGAAGGCGGTTCCCCCAGCCGACATCCACGGCAACGGCAGACCGGTAACCGGCATCACCTTGACCGTCATACCGACGTTGACGAAGACGTGGAACATCAGCATCGCCGCAAAACCGACCGCTACGAGTTGGGAAAACTGGCTACGTGCAACGAGCGCGATCATCAGGATGCGCCAGATGATGAGAGCGTAGAGGGCAAGGATCAACGAGGCTCCGATGAAACCGAGTTGCTCACCGATCGCCGTGAAGATGAAGTCGGAGGCCTGTACCGGCACAAAGTTCAGGTTCGTCTGCGCCCCATTGAGCAACCCCGTCCCAAACAGTCCCCCGGCACCGATTGCGATCTCGGACTGCTGCTGGTTGTACACCGCGTCGAGTGACGAACCCGCCTCATCGAGGAATGCCGTCAGGCGGCGAACCTGATACGCCTGCAACAGGTTGGTTTGCACCATCACTACAACGCCTCCCACCGCGGCGAACATGAGGAAGCCGAGTTGACGCCCGGTCGTTCCGGCCACGAACAACATCACCACGGTGAAGAATCCAAACACGAGCATCGTGCCAAGGTCTGGCTGCATGAAAATCAGAACCGCCGGTATCGCCACCAGGGCCAGCGCCTGAGCAATCCGGGTCGGCGAAAGTACCTTGCCCGTCTCGGATGCGAGCAGTGCGGCCAGCGCAAGAATCACTGCAAGTTTTGCCGCCTCGGATGGCTGGAACTGTACCGGCCCAAGATCGATCCACCGCTGCGCACCGTCGTGCACCCTCGTGAATTGAACGACGACGAGCGTCACCAGCGAAGCCAGGTACACCGACGGCGCACTCAGGCGAATGGTACGCGGTTCGATAACGGAAGCGACAATGAACGCAACAACACCGACGACCGCAAACACGGCCTGTTTGATCGCCTCGGCGCTTTCGGGTTCCCCGAGTGAACGGGCGCGGGGGGCTGATGCCGTGTAGACCATGACGATGCTGATCGCAGCGAGCAGCAAGAAACTAAGGACGAGGATGACGTCTGGTTTCAGCGCCCGCTCACGCTGGAGATACGTGCTGCCACTCCTCGCTGCGGTGAGAGCCATTAGTCGAGATCATCTCCCGGCCGGACTGGTGTGACACCGTCATCACCATTCACGATGAACTGGAGGATCCTGCGGCCGGTTGGTGCCGCTATTCGGCCACCGGAGCCGCCTCGCTCGATCACCACGACAACGATGTACTTCGGGTTTGACACCGGGGTGACACCGACAAAGAGTGCGGTGTCAACGGCGTTCTTGCCCTTGATGACCTCAGCGGTACCGGTTTTGCCGCCAACGTCGTTCTTGTTGTCACCAAAATTCGCAAACGCACCCCGCGCAGTGCCCGACTTCCCGTTGACAACCAACTGCATGTCCTGAAGAAGCGACTGCACCGTCTGCGGGCTGATATCGACGTTGCGAATGACGGAGCGCGAGTTGTCCAGAACCGTGACCCCGTCCGAGTCGACCATCTGGTCGAGTACCCGGGGTTTCCACAGCGTCCCGCCATTCACCATTGCGGCATACGCGTTGGCGAGCTGCAGAGGCGTCGACAGTGTCGAACCCTGGCCAATCACCGTGTTCATCAAGTCGCCACCGGTCCACGGCCCCTCCCGAACCCGCCCCGGGGTTTCCTCTTGGACTCGTTTGAACCAGGCCTCATCAGGAATCAAACCGGGTGCTTCAAAGGGCAGGTCGATTCCGGTAACGGCATCGAATCCAAACTCCCGGGCCCAGCGTTGCAACTCGTTGCGGGCGTCCGCGTCCTGGGCCCCGTCGCGCCACAGCGTCAGGGCAATCTCCCAAAAATAGATGTCGCACGACTGTTGGAATGCCTCACCGAGGTTCACGGGACCATGACCCTGTGGTTTCCAGTCACGGAATACCTGTGGAGAACCGTCGTTAAACCGGAAGTCGAGGGTGCCCTTGCACACATACCTGCTTTGCGCGGTCTGACCTTCGGGGAAATAGCCACCCTCGAGTGCAGTGACGTACGCGACACTCTTGAATGTCGATGCCGGGGCATACACCCCCTGCACCGCATAGTTCGAGAAGGCTCGCAGCGTGGTCAGCCTATCCCACTCCTCCTCGGAGACACCTTCAACAAAAATGGACGAGTCGAACGTTGGGTACGACGCCATCGCCTTCACGGCCCCATCGGTGACGTCCAGCACTACTGCCGTTGCACGCACCGGACATTGCTCGTCCGCATGTGATGGAGCGCAACCCGCACCCGACACCGATACCTCACGACTCAACTCCAGCCCCTGTTGCAGGGAGTCGAACACAACCTGCTGAAGGTCGGTGTCGATGTTGAGAATCATCGTGTTGCCGGGTTTTGGAGGCTGCTCGCCGAGCACATCAATCACGTTGCGCTGGGCGTCCACGCGATACTTGATAAAACCGGGTGTGCCACGAAGATCGACGTCGTAGTAGCGTTCGGTCCCGGCCTTCCCGAGGACGTCGGTGGAGCGGATCAAGGGGTCTTCCAGGTCATCGGCGTTCGGGCGTCCGATGTACCCAACAACGGATGACACGAGCTCCCCCATGGGGTACACCCTCACCGGTTGCGGCTCAACATACAGACCGCCGAACTCCTCCGAGTGTTCCACGACGAACAAAGCATCGGCATCGGAAAGGTCATCGATAAGGGTCACACGGTCCGACAGGTTTCGCGCCTGATCAATGCGACGCTGCACCTCGGACGCCGACAGGTCCGACAGTGCAGCGAGCCGCTGCACAAGCTCCGCCTCGGTCTCGGGGTCGATGAGCGCTCCATCTATGACAAGCGCCAACGCCGAGCGCGACCCGGCGAGCAGGCGGCCGTTCGTGTCGCGAATTTCGCCGCGTGGCGCCGGAGTGCTCACCACCCGAATCTGGAGGCTCTGGGCCTGGGCGACATACTCGTCAGCAAGTGTCACTTGGATCGTCCACAGCCGCACCAGCAAGATACCAAACAGGGCGGCAAAGAAGATCCCCAACCCCGCCAGGCGGAGTCCCGGTCTCACCGTGCGCTCCAAGGCGTCTGGCGACCCTTCATCAGTTTCTTGGTCAAAGCTAGCGTCGGCAAGGCGATCACCACGTTGTAGAGGGATGGCACCAGAATCAGGAGCGCCACGTTATTGCGCGACAATAGTTGCCGCCCGAACAGAGTACCGGCTAATACAAATAAGGTGATAGCGAGCACCGAGAGTGCACCCACACCGACGATCAGGGACAAAGCACCTTCATCGGCTTCGTCAACCAAGCGAAGCCCAACGTAGGCAACCGTCGTCAATGCTCCCGCCCAAAGACCGAGCCACTCCCCACCGAGTAGATCCATCAGAAGACCTGCCGTGAACCCGAGAGCTACTGTCGTTTCCGGCTCCAGATAGCGGCTCGCACCGATGACGACGATGATCACAGGCAAAGGTCCGTATCCCCACGGATAGATCCTGCCGGGAGCGAAGACGGTCGTCTGAAGGACAACTGCCGCGACGACGAGAAGTAGGGCGAAACCCACCCGACGTTGGTTCACTGTTCAACCCCGACCGGCTCTTGGGTGGGAACAGTAATCGGCGGGGCTTGCGGACCCGCAGGTTCCTCAATGACGTCCAACGGTGAGAATCCCACAATGACTTTCACGAGTCCCAAACGACCGAAGTCCGCGGTCGCATCGACCTCGGTCACGAGCTGAAACCCTGCCTTGAGGGTCGCGGTGTTTCTCACTGTCCCAACGCGAATGTTTGGTGGGAACCGCCCACCCTGAGTCACCAAACCGTCACCCTCGACCACGGGACGAGTTGCCCGATACATCGTGAGTGTCAGTGGCCCGAAACCCTGACCGGATGTCCATCCAGATTCGTTCGTGGTGACGACCTTCACCCCGACCGATACCGATGGATCGGTGATCAGAATGACTCGAGCGCTCTGTGCGTTCACAAGGTCAATCCGGCCTACCAACCCGTTCTCATCGATCACCGCCTGACCGACAACGATGCCATCGGCACTTCCCTTATCGATGATGCGCACATGATCAAACCCGGTCGCCCCCTGGGCGAAGATCGAAGCCGTCACCGTCGCAAAGTCACCAGGAACATCAATGTTGAGCATCGCTTCAAGTTCCCTGACCCTGGCCTCCAGGGCGGCGGCATCCTGAATGCGGCGCTCAGCGTCCCGAAGGTCAGCGCGAAGCCTCTCGTTCTCATCCCGAAGTGCTGCAAGGTTTGCAACCCCGTCGATGAACCCGACAATCGGCCTTGTGACCGTGTCCGTCGCTTTCTGCAGCGGCGTGAACGCGGCCTGGGCAAGCGAGCGCAGGCTGTCACCGGCACCGGACTCCGACGAACGAACGTCAACTGTCGCGAGCAAGAAAGACAGGAACAACAGAATCATGAAGAGGGATGTCGAACGGTCGAAACGCCTCATACCGACAACGCCGCCCGGAGATCCGGGTTAGGAGCGTCCGGACGACTGGAGGACGACGTGGAGAATATCGAACTCCTCAAGACACGCTCCTGATCCAAGTACCACGGACTGAAGCGGGCGGTCGACCGTAATGATCGGCATACCCGTCTCGTTTGCCAATCGAAGATCGAGACCACGGAGTAATGCTCCGCCACCGGTGAGCACGATCCCGCGTTCCATGACGTCGGCAGCGAGCTCTGGCGGTGTCTTATCGAGTGTGAACTTCACCGTATCGACGACCTGCTGAACCGGCTCCTCAATCGCTTCGCGGACCTCTGGGGTCGAGAGAACGACGGTCTTGGGTAGACCGGAGATCAGGTCACGCCCACGCACTTCGGCTGCTGGCTCGTCTGCGTATGGCCATGCCGACCCAATCGCCATCTTGAGCTGCTCCGCGGTACGTTCGCCAAGCATGAGGTTGTATTCCTTCTTCACCCAGTTGATGATCGCCTCGTCGAGGTCGTCGCCACCGATCCTCGTCGACTTTGATGTGACGATGCCACCGAGCGAAATCACGGCAACTTCTGTCGTACCGCCACCCATATCGATAACCATCGACCCAGCCGGCTCGTGAACGGGAAGCCCCACACCTATCGCAGCAGCCATCGGCTCCTCGATCGTGTAGGCCCGACGAGCCCCCGCATGGTACGCAGCTTCTTCGACGGCGCGGCGTTCGACAGCGGTGATCCCAGATGGAACACAGATCACGATTCGCGGACGGGCGCCAAACCGACGGTTGTGTACCTTGTCGATGAAGTACCGGAGCATCTTCTCGGTGATATCGAAGTCAGCGATCACACCCTGGCGCAACGGCCGAATTGCCTGGATGTACGACGGCGTACGCCCGATCATCCGCTTCGCCTCCATGCCGACCTCAAGCGGACGATTGTCACGCGTGTTGATGGCGACAACGGAAGGTTCGTTGAGCACAATTCCCTGGCCGCGGACAAACACCAGGGTGTTTGCGGTACCAAGATCGATGGCCATATCGCGGCCTGCGACTGAAAATAGGTTGTTCATAGCGGGTAAGCCCTCCGGGCGGACTACAGCCAGTGTAACCCGATGCTGGTCAATGAGGTCGTGACGTTAGTTGAAGAAAATTCCAAGTTCGCGGGCGGCACTTTCCAGACTGTCGGAGCCATGGACAATATTCTCGGTGATGATGGTCGCTAGATCTCCACGAATCGTCCCCGGCAAAGCCTCAACAGGGTTCGTTGCCCCCATCAGCGTCCTGGCGACGACGACGGCATCATCACCGGTCCATTCCATTGCAACAACCGGTCCGCGCGTTATGAATGCCAGCAGTTCCGGAAAGAATGGACGTTCGGTGTGCTCCGCATAATGTCTGCGAGCAAGCGTTTCGTCGATCGTGAGCATGCGCATCTTGGTGAGGGTGAGATTCTTGCGCTCCAGGCGACCAATAACCTCACCAACCAATCCGCGTGCAACACCGTCCGGCTTGATCATGACGTACGTACTCTCGACTGCCACGGCTGGGTGTTCCTTTGGATCGACGATGGAAAGAGGAAGCGAAAAATTCGCGAACAATACTGTAGTGGGTCGGGGTGTATGGCGAGAATCGGAATGGGAACCGGAGTGCGAAATCAGCTCGTAATGGTCGCACCGACTAGGCAAGACCGAGTGCGGACCTGGCCTCTCCTGCGACATACAACGAACCCGCGATAACGACACCCTCCCCCGCCTCCGCACCTTGCACAGCCACCTTGATGGCATCGGCAACGACCTGTGCAACCACAACGTTTTCGGCACCAACGACCCTCATCGCAGCATCAGCCACAACGTCAACCCCAAGCGCCTGGGGATCATCCGGTGCACAGACCACGACCCGCACAATCTGATCACCCAGCACCCGGATCATGTGTTCCGGGTCGCGGTCGCCCCGTACGCCGATAACCAACGTCCAGGCCGAGATAGCCGGGAACTCCTGCGACATCGTGGTCACAAGACCATTGAGGCCCTCGTCGTTGTGAGCCCCGTCGATAAGAACCAGCGGCTCGTGGAGAACCACCTCACTCCGACCCGGAGAACGAACGCTCTCGACCGCAGGAACGATAAGGTCACCCGGGAGCGGCCGATCGAGAAATGCTTCGACGGAAGCAACCGCGGTCGCCAGATGCGCGGTTTGATGACGGCCGTGGAGGTTCAGTTGAAGATCGGTGTAGACATCGTGAAGCCCCCGAACGTCAACCAACCAGCCCGTTGGGGTCTGCTCAAGCCCCTCAACGTCAAAGTCGTCCCCAAACCGGTACCAGCGTGCGGCGGTCTGAGCCACCTGGGCCGTCGCGGCCCCGTCGGCCGCGGCAGGCAGAAGCCCGGTCACCAGTGTTCCGCCATCCTTCAAGATCGCTAGCTTTTCGGCAGCGATCTCCGCAATCGTCGACCCGAGAATTGCCTGGTGGTCGAGCGAGATACCAGTAACGACGGACACCGCAGCATCGATGACGTTGGTCGCGTCCCAGCGGCCACCGAGACCGACCTCGACAACTGCGACATCGAGGCCCTCGGACGCAAAGATCTGGAACGCTATCGCTGCGGTTATTTCGAAATAGGAGACCGTCTCTCCGGAGGCGTCCTCGTACATGTCACAGAATGGTGCGACATCGGCAACGGCCTGGACGAATCGATCACGATCGATCCCTTGGCCATTGATGCCATAGCGCTCCTCCACGTGGTGTAGATGCGGCGAAATGAAAGAACCGACTCGCAAATCGAGACTGCTTAACAATGCGGCCACCATGTTGACGGTGGTTGACTTACCGTTGGTCCCCGCTACGTGGATGACTGGGACGGATACCTGCGGATCGCCCAAATACTCGAGCAATCCGGAGATTCGATCAAGGCCTGGTTTGATACCGGCGCCGATGCGGGCATCAAGAAATGCAAGCGCATCGGCGTAGGTCGCGATAAATGACGGGGACCGGTTCATCCGAGCTGGGCCAACTGTTGAGTGAGCTTCCCAAGGAGCTGTTCATACTCAATAAGTTTCGCCTCTTCCTTGGCGACGACATCAGCCGGAGCCTTGCCGCGAAAGTTGGGATTGTCGAGTTTTCCGGCCGTGCGGCTGCGCAGACCCTCGGCGTCGCTGATTGCCTTACCGATGCGCAGGCGTTCGGTCTCGGTATCGATCAACCCTTCCATCGAGATATACACATCGAAACCGGGAGCCGAAATGTGCGAATACCCGACGGTCGTGGGCGGCGCGCCCGCGATGACTTCCGTGTTGACCAGGGCGTCGAACTGCTCGATCCACCAGTCATCACCGCAAGCATCGGTCTGCACGAGGTGGGCAACAAATCGCTGGCGTGGAGAGATACTGTGTTCGGATCGGAACCTCCGGATGCCGGAGACCAGCTCCTGGAACGGCGCGATGAATGTGTCGGCCGTCACGGCGGGCGGGGTCGGCCACTCCGCCAGGGCCAGCAGTCCATCTTGAACGACCTCGGACCATAGCTCCTCGGTCACAAACGGGATGATGGGGTGAAACATCTTCAAGACATCACGAATCACGACACCGAGAGTTTGTTTCGTCGCCGCGGCTCGGCCCGGATCCCGTAGCGTTGCCTTGGACAGTTCGAGGTACCAATCGAAGACCTCGGACCAAACAAAGGTGTAGACGAGACCAACCGCGTCCGAAAACCGGTACCGATCCAACAGATCGTCATACTCGCGGACGACCTGGTGAAGACGGTCCAGTATCCACGCATCAATACCGACGGGCGCCTCGGGATATCCTCCCGTGGCCGGTACCGCCGCCCCATCGAGCTGTAGGGTGACAAACCGTACGCCGTTCCACAACTTGTTACCAAAGCGGCGTGCGGCCTCAACCCACGCCTCATCGAGCGGAATGTCATGGCCCGGTGCGGCCGCTTGCAGCAGTGATAGGCGAACGGCGTCGGCTCCGTATTTCTCGACCAGATCGAGAGGGTCGATAACGTTCCCGGAGCTCTTCGACATCTTTGCGCCGTCCTCGGTGCGAACCAAACCGTGGATGACTACGTCGGTGAACGGTGTCTGACCGGTGAACTTAACCCCCATCATCAACATTCTTGCGACCCAGAAAAAGATTATGTCGTGACCCGTCACCAACACGTTGGTCGGGTAGTAACGATCGAAATCGGCGGTCTTGTCTGGCCAGCCGAGGGTGGAAAACGGCCACAGCGCCGACGAGAACCAGGTGTCGAGCACGTCCTCGTCCGCAGTCACCGACCCTCCACATGCTGTGCATTTCTCGACGTCGGTACGCGCCACGATGATCTCGTCACAGTCGTCGCAGTACCAGGCCGGAATACGATGACCCCACCACAGCTGGCGACTAATACACCAGTCGCGAATGTCCTCCATCCATCGGAAATAATTGTTCTCCCAGCGCTTCGGCGAGAACTGTGCGTCGCCACCCTTGATCAGCTCGATAGCGGGTTCGGCAAGCGGCTGGGTCTTCACGAACCACTGGGTGGACAGCAACGGCTCGATCACATCGCCGCTGCGCGAGCAGTGTCCGACGCTGTGGTGGTGTTCCTCCGCAGCACCGACCACCCCGAGCTTGGATAACGCGTCAAGGACAGCCACCCGGGCCTCGAACCGATCCATGCCGGCAAACTGCCCGCCGGCTTCGGTGATGCGGGCATCAGTGCCGATCACGATGACCGAATCGAGGCCGTGACGTTGCCCGATTTCGTAGTCGAGAGGATCGTGTGCGGGGGTGACCTTGACCGCCCCGGTCCCAAACTCACGGTCGACACCCGTGTCGGCGACGATGGGAATGAGACGGTCCATGAGTGGCAGCCGAACCATCTTGCCAACCAGGCCCGAATATCGCTCGTCATCGGGATGTACCGCTATTCCGGTATCGCCGAGCATCGTCTCGGGGCGGGTGGTTGCCACGGTGATACCACCGGTACCGTCCTCGAGGGGGTACGTGAACTCTGTCAGCGTGCCGATCTCATCCTCATGCTCAACCTCGATATCGGAGATGGCTGTTGCACATACGGGGCACCAATTGATGATTCTCAGACCGCGGTAGATGAGTCCTTCCTCATAGAGTGAGACGAACACCTCTCGCACCGCAACGGACAGACCTTCGTCGAGGGTGAACCGCTCTCGAGTCCAGTCACACGAGAATCCCATGGTGCGTAGCTGGTGTACGATCTGGCCGCCACGAGCGTGTTTCCACGCCCACACCTGTTCCTCGAACGCCTGACGACCCAGGTCATGGCGCGTGAGACCCTCGCTCTTGAGGTCGCGCTCGACGACGTTCTGGGTCGCGATTCCGGCGTGATCCATTCCTGGGACCCACAGTGCGGCATAACCCTGCATGCGCTTGCGGCGGATAATCGCATCCTGCAAGGACCCGTCGAGTGCGTGCCCCATGTGGAGAACACCGGTTACGTTGGGTGGCGGGATCGCGATCGTGAACGGTTCCCCATCCGGATTGACCTCGGGGCGAAACGCCTCCGCGTCTTCCCAACGCTGATACCAGCGCGACTCGATTGCCTTGGGGTCATAGGTTGACTGCATCGGTCTGTCTCTTTATAGGTAACGGTGCGACTAGAAAAGGATTGTAACGCGCCGGATCCGGGGTACTACCCCGGATCCTATCCCCCACCCGTTGCGCACGGCCGTTCCTACACAGCTGTCGTTCCTACCAAAAGCGGATTTACCCTCTCGGCACCCCGCTGCTGCGGAGGGCCGGTAAAACCAAAGTGCCCGAACCAAGAATGCGACTCCGTCCCTAAGAGCCAGACCACGTTGAGGTGCTGTCACCTCGTGTGTTCTGCCAACACTGTACGACCACTGAGAGTGGTCGTGTAGACACAAAGCGTGCGATGTCTAGATAACTAGTCACCGCTCCCCGCCCGGAGAAAGCACACCGAGCTATCGTGATCGCAGCGAGACAAGGATCGGTATATGACAACTCGAATTGACGCAGACCTCGTGATCCCGGGAGCCGGTGACCCCATTGCCGACGCATCCGTGCTGCTCGACGCCGCCACTGTTGCGTGGGTCGGCCCCACTGCTGAACTCCCAGCAGATGCACCGCCAACGGCCGTGACCACCGTGGAGACCTTGATGCCCGGCCTTTGGGAATGTCACGGACATTTCTTTGGGATCAAGGTCCCCGACGTCGAAACCGCCCTCAAGATCCATCCGACGCTCGCTGGCGCCCGCTCCGCCGCCGACCTCACCGCGACCCTCATG
Source organism: Actinomycetota bacterium (assembly GCA_013151445.1). Classification (GTDB taxonomy): domain Bacteria; phylum Actinomycetota; class Acidimicrobiia; order Spongiisociales; family UBA5794; genus BMS3BBIN02. The sequence goes on along the minus strand of JAADIG010000013.1, from coordinate 33,206 downwards.
GGTGGTGTCACGAGCGTTCGTGAAATGGGTGGCAACGGTATCTACCTGCAACAAGGCATCGACGAGGGCACCATTGCGGGTCCGACGCTCTACTCCGCTGGTTCCATTCTTTCAACGACCGGCGGTCACGCCGATGTGCACGGCTACCCCCTTGATTTTGTTGAGTCTCTGGCCCTTCGCAATATCACGTTCGGAGCGATCGCCGACGGCGTTCCGGAATGCCTCAAGGCCGTGCGAATGCAGCTCCGCAAGGGCGCCAAGGTCATCAAGATTTGTGCGTCGGGCGGTGTGATGAGCGAGATCGACCACCCCATCCATCAGCAGTTTTCGGCCGAGGAACTCACCGCGATTGTCGAGGAGGCAGCCCGTGCGGACCGCATCGTCGGAGCCCACTGTCACGGGAAGCCGGGAATAATGGCTGCTCTTGAGGCTGGTGTGAAGACCATCGAACACGGCTCATACCTCGACGAGGAGGCCGCGACCGCAATGGTCGAGTCCGATGCGATCTTGGTACCGACGCGCTTTGTCATCAACGCAATCCTCGGCATGGAAGCGGTCATGCCCGCCTACGCCTACCGCAAAGGTGTCGTCGTTGCCGAACAGCACGCCATTGCGCTGAAGATCGCGGTGGCTGCGGGAGTCAAGATCGCCATGGGGACCGACATCTTCGTGAGCGGAGCCATGTACGGGCGCAACAGTCTCGAACTGGCATTGCTCGTTAACGCCGGTATGACGCCGCTCGAGGCGATCCGTGCGGCTACGGCAACCGGACCCGACACACTCGGCCCACAGGCGCCACTAAGCGGTCAACTCGTCGCCGGATATGACGCCGACCTCATCGACTGGGACCCCACCAACGATGTCAGCGGCTGGGGAGACCCCGACCGAGTCACCCACATCTGGAAAGCCGGCAAACCGGTGAAGACACCATCCCGGTGAGCGATTCACCATCGACGACACAAGAGCCTGCGCCCCGGTTTGCGTCTTGCGGTGGGTGTCCAGCTCTCAAACCCTTGTGAACAGCTAGCTACTAAACCGAAATACACTGACATAGACATCTTCTCGCACCGAATCGGAAGTCAATCCGCCATAGGCGACATAGACGTAGTCTCCGATAACTTCCACACTTGCATGTTCACCTTCGACTCCGTCTGCACTCACCTGAACGCTGTCGATAAGTTCGAAGTCGCTGTTGTACATGTTCAGCCAAAGTTCTCCGCGACTTGTCGGGTTCTCGAGCGCAGCAACGGTCACATCACCTACCCGAAAACTTACGAAGAGCGTGTCATCAACGTATCTCGCCCCTACCGGCATGGTCTCTGCCGTGTCTTGCGTGTTTGTGAGATCAAACACATCGGTGTCTTGATCGAATTCCCAGTCGGCGTCGAATCTGATCATCCGAAGATCAGAGCTGTATCCGGAAGGATAAAGAACGAGACTTCCCTGAATGGTGTATATCGCCCCTCTAATCTCCAGCAGGTTTGCGAGGCCCGCCCACCCGGTCATCGCTCTACTTAGATCTATTTCTCGTGTATCGACGATCTCACTGAGGTCCGAAGACAACTCTCTGAGATTGTAGAGCGTCTTTGCATTCCGAACGCCTCCGCGCTTATACGTGATCTGAGTCATCAGATACACTTTCCCATTCACCACGATGGAAGCAGGATCATTGAGCGTCTCCTCGCCATCCACCGCATCAAAGAAGAAGGCACTCGTAGCGATCGGCCCGTCACTTTCCGCGACTTTCGTGAAGCTTCCATCCATTCGGTATTTTGCTCCAAACAGGGTCGCCCCTGTGTTCTTGTCAGCCATTTCGTAAAACGAGTAGACGTACATGTCGTCCCTGCTGATCCGAATGTCTGTCACTCCGCCGTACTCCGGCGAGCCGGTAGCGAGCACTTTCTCGTTTATGAGGTTGAAATCGAGGTCATAGATCCGCACTTTGTGGCTTCTCTGAGTCGTGATGTCTCCCAGAAACACTATGTAGATGTACTCTCCGTTTGAAGCAATCTCAGGCCTTGCTCCGTAACCATCAGCAGCATCGGTTAATTGAATGGTCTCTACGTATTCGAGTCCAGCTTCCACGGGTCCGCGAGAATTTTCTGACGGCTCACCGGGCCCCTCGTCAACGCGGTCACGAAGGTTGTTGATTTCACCGTCAGACGTCAGAGACAGGAATCCAACAACAACTGTTAGAGCTGTCATAGAGATAACAAGCGGAATTCGGAGTCTTTTCACGTATGGCACCCTTCGTAGATTGTCACGTTGATTCGACCTAGAGGGCTGCGGAGTCGACACATCCAAACGACGAGCAGACGAGCGTGACACGAATGTCATCGCAGGTTCAGCGTCCCCCTCGGCAGCGAGCGATGCGAGGAGTGTCTTCGCGGACTCCATCTTTGAATCATCTCGCTGCTGACAAGAATGGCGAACCAATGTTATCGATCGGTGAGCACCCGATGAGAACACGATGAGAAGAGCGCGAGTTCCGATTCTGCACAGTCCCAGGACGACGACGGGCGGATACCGAGGCTCCGGCACCGGATGATGGGAGTGCCAAGCCAGGACCCAACCGCCTCTTGAGTTGAGACGCTGGTTGGTCAGCAGAGAGGTCACGCAGTGGCCGCAGCTGTCGATCCTGCTACGAGTTCGTCTGAGGACAAGCAGCCTGCCGAAAGGTTGGCGAAACCCGGGGTGTGAGCCACTCGTTTTGCATGTATCGGCGGTGGGTATCGACTCACGCGATGTGACGCACGCTGGGGGCCGTGAGGTGTTCCGAAAAACGCCGCACTGTACCTTCACGCAGAATCCCGATGGCACCGCTGTAAAGGGCCGCGCTGTTTCCAATGGTCGAGATCCGTACCGAGGTAGAAGCTCGCGCCTACCGCCGACAGTCGGTCACCTCAGGTACGCGCCGAATGGCTGATGCCTCCATTGGAGGACACGAAGCGACTACATCCTCCTTGAAGAACAGAGCCACGCCAGGTCATGGACACCGCATAGTCGGTGCCGACCGCCGAACTGTGTCGTCCCTCACACACCCCCGGATGAGGCTAGGCGGAGCGTTCTTCCTGGATGTTCTCGGTTGCGATCTCCTGGATCGGGACAAGAGTCGGGTTCACACGGTCACGAACAACCGCGCCGTCGATGACCACGCGGGCAATGTCGGTACGCATCGGCAGGTCGTACATCGTATCGAGGAGGACCTCTTCCATGATGGCCCGCAAACCGCGTGCACCCGTGGAACGCTTCATGGCCTGTTCGGCGATCGCGACAAGAGCGTCGTCCTCGACGACAAGCTCAACACCGTCCATCTCGAAGAACTTCTGATACTGCTTGATAAGGGCATTCTTTGGCTCTGTCAGCACCCGAATAAGGGACTCGAGATCAAGCTCGCCGACGGTGGCGACGACCGGTAGGCGACCGACAAATTCCGGGATCAAACCGAATGTTGTGAGATCGTCCGGGAGGACCTGCTCCAACAGATCCTCGTCTTCGACCGCTTCGCCACTGAGATGACTTCCGAACCCGATGGAATTCTTGCCAACCCGGGCGCGGATGACATCTTCAAGGCCCGCAAAAGCCCCACCACAAATGAACAACATGTTGGTGGTATCGATCTGGAGGAACTCCTGGTGCGGGTGTTTGCGCCCGCCCTGGGGTGGGACACTCGCCTCGGTTCCTTCAAGAATCTTCAGCAACGCCTGCTGCACACCCTCACCGGATACATCGCGGGTGATCGAAGGGTTCTCGGATTTGCGTGCGACCTTGTCGATCTCATCGATATAGATGATGCCGGTCTCGGCGCGTTTGATATCGAAATCGGCGGCCTGAATAAGCTTGAGAAGAATGTTCTCCACGTCCTCGCCGACGTACCCCGCCTCGGTGAGTGCGGTTGCATCCGCAATGGCGAACGGCACGTTAAGCAAACGAGCAAGCGTCTGGGCCAACAACGTCTTACCCACACCGGTCGGTCCGACAAGAAGGATATTCGACTTCTGGAGCTCGACGTCACTGTCGAGCGCCCGCTGGCCGACGCGAACTCTCTTGTAGTGGTTGTACACGGCCACCGCGAGAACTTTCTTCGCACGGTTCTGTCCGACAACGTAGTCATCTAGGAACGCGAAGATTTCCGATGGTTTGGGAAGTTCGTCGAAACTGACCTCTTCCTTTTCGGAGAGCTCCTCCTCGATGATCTCATTGCACAGCTCGATGCATTCATCACAGATGTAGACGCCCGGACCTGCGATCAGCTTCTTCACTTGCTTCTGCGACTTACCGCAGAAGCTGCATTTCAGAAGCTCACTACCTTCGTACTTAGCCAAGGGCTACTCCTAGTTGGATGCGGCCACGAGCGAACGAGGAGCAAGAACCTCGTCGATCACGCCGTATTCTTTCGCTTCGGTAGAACTCAACCAGTAGTCGCGTTCCGTGTCCTCTTGGACTCGTTCCAGCGGCTGTTTGGTGTGTCCCGCGAGAAGCTGATTGATCTCTTCGCGTGTCTTAAGAATCTCCCGCGCATGGATTTCGATATCCGTCGCCTGGCCCCCCAAACCTGAAATATGTGGCTGGTGCAACATGATGCGGCTATGCGGCAAGGCATACCGCTTGCCCTCGGCCCCGCCAGCGAGCAACACAGCCGCCGCGGAAGCGGCCAAACCCATGCAGTACGTCGACACATCAGGCTTCACAAACTGCATCGTGTCATAGATCGCCATCAACGCATACGTCGACCCACCGGGAGAGTTGATGTACAACATGATGTCTTTATCCGGATCATCACCCTCAAGGTGAAGCAGCTGGGCCATGATGAGATTTGCGATCGTGTCATCAATCGGAGTGCCCAAGAAAATAATGCGGTCCTTGAGCAGACGGCTGTAGATGTCGGACACTCGCTCACCGCGCGGGGTCTGTTCAATAACGGTAGGTACTAAATAGCTCATGTAGTTGTGGCCTTTCGCACAGACTCACCCGAGAGAGGGTTACTCCTCGGGTGACTCTTCAACATCTTTGTCGGAGTCTGATTCCAACTTAGCTTCATCGGAGTCAAAATCGCTGTCTTCATCACTGTCGGCAGGTGCCGGTTCCAAGTCAATAGTGTTGCCGTCTTCATCAACGGCCACCACTCCGGACATGATTGCCTCAAGTGCCTTACGGCGAAGAATATCATCACTGAGGGTGTCTAAACGCCCATCCGCCTCAAGCTGACGGAACAGCTCTTCGGGATTCATCTTCGCTTGGGAGGCAAGTGCCGACACGGCCTCAAGTATCTCCTCGTCACCGACCTCTATCGATTCGACCTTGGCAACACCCTCGAGCAGAACCCGAGTCTTCAACGTTCGCACAGCCTGAGTCTTGGAGTCCTCAATGAAGTCCTCCTGGCTTTGGCCGGTGATTTTCAAATAGTTCTCAAGCTCTATTCCCTGTTCCTGCAACCGATGGGCAAGGTTATGAATGGAAGCTTCGGCCTCGGTGTCGATCAACGACTGTGGCAACTCAAGGCTCAGGTCCTCTGACAGGTCGATCATGACACGATCCTGGAATGCGTTCCGAGCCGTCGCTTTTGCCATTTCCGTCATGTTGTGGCGGAGCATGGAAACCAGCTCATCGACCGTATCGAACTCAGAGACTTCCTGGACCCAGTCGTCGGTTACCTCCGGGAGATTCTTCGTTCGTACTGCCTTCACAACTGCGGAAAGCTCAACCTGTTCACCACCGTGGTCGCCGAACCCATCGGGCAATGTCCCCGGTCCCTGAACTGTCTCATCGACGGAGACACCGTCAAGCAAGGTGTCCAAGCCTTCGACAAATGACGCCGATCCGATCTCGTACAAGAGATCCGTTGCGCCGGCATCATCGATGACCTCACCGTCAACCGCCGCCGACAAGTCGATCATCACGAAATCGCCCTCTCCAGCAGTGCGGTCGACATCCTCAAGCGTGGCGTACTGGCCACGAAGACGATCGACCTGTTCGTCGATGGCTTCCTGAGTCACCGCAGCAAAGTCGACCTCAACCTTGCGACCCGCAAAATCGGGAACGGCCTCCACAGAAGGCCACAGCGTGATGACAACATCAACCTCGACACCGCCGCCATCGATATCCTCGATAGCGGTGATCGCTGGGCGAGTGACCGGGGTCAAATCCTCGGCCTCTAGAGCGTTCCCGACAGCCTCAGGCAGGGCCTCATCAATGGCTTCGGAACGTAGCGCGTCCGCCCCCACCATCCGTTCAACAATCTGGCGAGGAACCTTGCCGGGCCGAAATCCCTTGACCTTCATCTGTTTCGAAAGTTTGATAGCGGCTGCCGTCTTCGCTGCTTCAAGTTCATCTTCCCCAAGTTGAATCTTGAGAAGACGTTCAAACGGACCAGCTTCAGTGACCTGCGTCTGCACTGTGAGCTCCTTGTATATACATCAGACGAAAATTGACCCGCCGCCCCGGACCAAACCGCGGCGAACGAGCTAGTGGGGTGACCGACGGGATTTGAACCCGCGACCTCCTGGACCACAACCAGGCGCTCTAACCAAGCTGAGCTACGGCCACCATGTGGGTGTGACGGTTTCCCGCCGCGCCCCTGGAAGGATTCGAACCTCCGACCAAGAGCTTAGAAGGCTCCTGCTCTGTCCTCTGAGCTACAGGGGCATCGCACGGGCAACTGCCCGAGACACCATGTTGCCACAGTTGCGACGCTGGTTCGATTCTTCGAGCGGATGACGGGTATCGAACCCGCGTCACCAGCTTGGAAGGCTGGAGCTCTGCCATTGAGCTACATCCGCAATTTTCGAACGTCCTCAAAAAGGACGCGCTCGTCGGGCTGGTCGGATTTGAACCGACGACCCCCTGGTCCCAAACCAGGTGCGCTACCAAGCTGCGCTACAGCCCGCAAAAACGAAAACGTATTCTTGCAGGTTCTAGCGAGCGTGCGAACTCGACCCGACTTCTCGCGACGCACATCGCTTGCTATCGTACTCCGGCGGGTCGCTAGCTCAACTGGCAGAGCAATCGGCTCTTAACCGATAGGTTCAGGGTTCAAGTCCCTGGCGACCCACACCGAGCAAAACCCCGTCCCCGGCCGCCCCCGACGACACCGTCACGGAGCGGCGGCCGGAGCCGAGGTTGCTCGCGAACTCCACGACGCCCAAGCGATGCGGACGTAGCCGAATTTGGTATAGGCGCCAGACTTAGGATCTGGTGTGCGAAAGCACATGTGGGTTCGAGTCCCACCGTCCGCACAATCGTGTGCTATCCCCGCGACTTTCGAACACCTGCCGGCGCTCGACGCCGTTACCCGCCTCAGGTCCCTTTCGATCTCCACGTATCGGGTCACACAACCCTCCAGGGTCAGCACGCAAGCCGGGGTTCAAGGATTTAGGTTCGAGTCCCACCGTCCGCACAATGCCCCAGTATCCCCACGACTTTCGAACACCTGCCGGCGCTCGACGCCGTTACCCGCCTCAGGTCCCTTTCGATCTCCACGTATCGGGTCACACAACCCCCCAGGGTCAGCACGCAAGCCGGGGTTCAAGGATTTAGGTTCGATCCCACCGTCCGCACCATTGTGATGCCGCGCGGCATCGGAAACTCTTGAACTGGACTTGACCCGAAACGAAAACCCCTTGGGAATCCTAGATTTCTCAGGGGTTTCTTCGCTCCCGGATTCGCGCTGAAGGGTTCATGTCAAACCTGATTCAAACATGTACCGGAGTCAAAACCGTCGCGCGGGCACCGGAACTTGACAGTCGAGAAACTCACGTTCTCGCTTCCGCCGAGGAACTCGGGTGGGACGGCACGTTCGATTGGAGACCACGACCTGCGGTCGGATTGAGTGTGTTGGCAGAGCGCAAACGGGATGCCCGCTGGAACCACGGAAACCGCCGGCGTTCGGGGAGCAGTGTTTGATCGACGCTCAGCAGTCGACGCATACGTCGCCGTCTCCGGGAACAGGCCGAGCGCTTCGTAAGGCTGCAGCGGATGCAAGCCCGCGTCTTCGGTTCTGGGCGTGACGGCGCGCCACATGCGAACTTCCCAAAGTGCCCGCACCCCAGCTGGCCACATTGCTCGTGGAGTCGGTATTCCCATGTAGTTTTGTTGCAGTGTCGGCATGTTCCGCGGTATGCGGTTCCTCGGGCTTGTCGGACTCCTCCGCCTAACACGGACAGACCGCTGGCTTTCCAATATCGGTGCTCCGTGAATACGGCGTGAACCTCCCGGTCGTGCGCAACGGCGGCGATCCAGAGTTCACGCGCTTGGCCGGAAGGCCAGATAGCGGGTCCCTGACCTCCGTACTGTCCGACATCGACCGCCGGCCTGCAACATGTGCCGAGGATCGCCTCGGTCAGGGCGGTTCTCCAGATCCTCACCGATGCGACTCTGCAGCCAAACCATCGTGAACTCGTGTATGCGCAGTTCCGGTTGGTGGGAACGAGGCTGACTGTGTCCCTCCCACACGGAGGGCCGAATATTCACTCCTTCGGGTCAAAACAGCGTCACATACGGTGCCTACATGACCCCGTATTTCTTGAAGGCATCGGCACTCGCGCCTCCGGCAATGATGTGCTTCCGCACGAAATCTTCGGCGGCAACTTTCTCAAACGCGGCATTGAGGACGTCGACCGCGGCATCTCTCGGGACGATGCAGACGCCGTCTAGGTCGCCGAAGACGATATCGCCAGGAGAGACGGTTGTATCACCGAGGGCGACAGGTGAGCGATAGTCGACGACAGCGCCTCGCCTGGCCTGGTCCTGGGCGTAACCTCCGTAGGAGAACGTAGGAAATGACAAGGAGCGTATTTCGCTTGTGTCGCGCGAAAAACCATCGAGCACCGCGCCGGCGGCACCGAGATGCTTGGCCCGAGTGCTCATGAGGCCGCCCCACAAAGCATACGTCGGCGAAGCTCCGCCGGCGATGTAGACCTCGCCCGGCTTCAGGTCGTCGAGCGCTTGGAACATGAGGCCGAACGGAACAGAGTCCGGGGCAGATGGTTCGACGTCGACCTCTGTTACGGGCATCGCCCATCCCACCACCATCATCTGATCGTCAATCGGCATTATCCTGGGGGAAAGGAACGGGGCGTTGAGCCCGAGGTTGTCCATCGCATCTCCAACGACGGCACTGAACAGGTTCGACCGCGCGGCTTCGAGCACTGAGAGTGTGATCTCGCTGACTGGGAAAACTGCTCGACTCATTGGCGTTGCTGCTTGCCGAGGTTGCTGAACTGGCGGGAAGGGTTTGTTAGTAGTATCAATGAATCCTCCGATGAGTCTGGTAGCTGTCGTCGTGTCATATAGTGAAAGAGAAACACAAGAGTTGTTGATCCGAATCTTGATGGGATGTGTCTCTGTCGTCGCGGTTCGCACCCCTGATAACCCACTAAGGAGTTCATCTGTATCCGAGAATTGATCACGTGGGTATCGTTGTCGCGAATCTGTCGGCCTCGGTCAGGTGGTACGCGGACAATCTTGGATGGGTGTGTAAGCACGAGGAGTACATCGCAGTTGCCGGTGCGAAAGTCGCGTACCTGCTGCCAAGCTCCGCGGACATCAACTGTGGGGCAACATTGTTGCAACTCGTCGAGCCAATCGGACCCAGCGCCGTGCTCGACTACCTCAGCCTGCATGGCGAGGGAGTCCATCACGTATGTTTCGAGGTCGGTGATATCTCCGAAGCGGTCGAGCGGCTTGGTGAGGATCACGAACAGATCTTCGGTGGTGGTCGAAACCAGCTTGCTTGTTTCCTCGAAAAGTCTCCGAATGGTGTTCTCATCGAACTCACAGAGCGGCTCATACCATCGAAAACGCAAACACCGCCTAACGCTCCGGCGTCATGACCCGGTTGGCAGGCCTGGCTAATCAGAAACGCAACCCTTGTCAGCACTGCCGGGACCGACCGGCCCGATCGTGAATGACCTGGTGACGGCAACGCGACAGTCGATCCATATGCCGCTGCATCCACAACGACGGTCCGAACCGGCCACGGCGAGATGGCCCGGCATGTGTGTAGCAGCTGTGGCACCTGTTCTTCCTGTCGTCTCATGTTTCTCCGTTTCGCTCTACTCAGGGTTGAACGATCACTTTGCGACCCCGCTGAGATTCTTGATTTCCCGTGAGATAGCTCTTGGCAAACGCAAGGTCGACGACGTCGTGCTCACGGAATCTCGAGCCGATTGAGCCACCACTGAGACGGTCGACCGACACACGCATGGCATCAAGGTCGTGGCCCACCCGCCCGATCACGGTGACCTCTCCGAACACAATCTTCGATGCCATCACGGGGTTCTCTCCCTCCCGAATACCCAGCAAGACCACCGTGCCACCCGGAGCGACGGCCTCGACTGCTGTCGCAAGACCGCGTCTCGCGCCGGATGCTTCAAATACGAGTTGGGCTGAGAGGTCGATGGCGCCCGTCGGAGGGACCGCAGCTCTCACTCCACCCGCCAATGCCCTATTCCTCGCCCGCGAATCCGGATCGATGGCGACCACGGCTCCGGCACCACCGGCAAGAGCGACATCGGCGACGCACGCCCCCACCGAGCCAAACCCAACAACAGCTACCGTTTGGTCCGCGACGTCGATTCCTTTAAGAGCATGGATCGCTACAGCGTACGGCTCTGCCAAGACCGCGATCGCGGTCGGTACAGCCTCATGAATCGGTACGCAATGTTCCCCATTGACCCGGACGAATTTGGCGAGACCGCCGTCAGACGTGAGTCCAACGACACCAACTTTTTCGCATCGACCGGTGGCCCCAGTAAGGCAGGCTTGACACTCACCGCACCAGACGACCGGCGTCGGAACAACTCTCGTGCCGACCTCGACACCAGCTCGTTCGCCCGCTTCGACCACACGGCCCACGATCTCGTGCCCGAGCGTGATCGGTGCTATCTGCCCCGATAGGGGATGTGGGCGCACTGTCGGGATAACGAGCGGCCCATGTTTCGCCTCCTCGACATCAGAACCGCATACGCCACACGCCTCGACGGCGATAACTACATCGTTCGGCGAGTCGACGGTCGGTGTAGGCACGTCGTCGATGCGGACGTCAAAGCGGCCGTGCCACCGTAGCGCCTCCACTACGTGGACTCGTCTTCAAACACCGGCTCGCCGCGCCTCGCGTAGCGGCGCAAGACCTCCATATCGAGAGTGACGCCTAATCCGGGACGATCCGACACCGGCGCCATTCCGTCAACGATTACTGGTTCGCTCACGAGCTCAGCCCAAAACGGAAGATCGGATCCGTGGAACTCGAGATACATGACGCTAGGCGTCGTGGCCATCACATGTACAGCGGCACTAAACCCGACTGGACTTGCTATGCAATGCGGGGCGAATCCGATACCGTTGCGCCCCGTCCATTGCCCGATCGAATGCGCCTCCATGATTCCACCGACCTTTTGTACGTCGGGAGTAGCGACGTGGAGCCCACCGTCGACAGCCAAGTCCACGATGCCTCCGAGCAGATATGCGTTCTCACCGCTTGCAATGGCTGTCCGACCCGCTGCGGCAACTGCGGCGAGAGCCTTGCTCGTCGGGGGAACCGGGTCCTCTAGCCACAGCGGCGCAGCGTCTTGAAGCGCGGCGTTGAGCGCGCGAGCTGTGGGTATATCGAACCGCCAATGGCAGTCATAGGCAATCTCGACGGCGTCGTCGACAGCGTCACGCAACGAAGCGGCGGATTGACTCAAACGCCTCGCCGCTGAAGGAGACAATGTTGCGTCGCTCGCCACCCGTGCGCTGTCGAACACGTCGATGTCGAGCTTGACGCATCGAAAGCCAGCCCTCGCCGCGTCCTGAACCCTGTTCAGAACAGCGGTGTACGACACCTGTGAGGCCGATGCTTCCTCAGTCCAATAGAAGTCACCTGTCACGGTCCGGCCGTCATCCGTCGCCCAAAAAGGATCACGCGTCCGCAGTAGGGAGTCGATTCCCCCGAGTCCCTCACCGGCATGCAGGTCTGCATAGACAGGTACGTTGCTTCTGTATCGGCCGCCGAGAAGCCGCCAAACGGGCTCTCCCCACATTTTTCCTAGCAGATCCCATAGCGCAATCTCGATCCCCGATACCGCGTGGAGTGCAGCTCCGGCGCTGCCAGGTCCGCTGCTCGCTGATATCGCGGAGCGAAGACGTGTCGTAAGGGTCCCGATGTCTCGGGGGTCGTAGCCGATGAGTAACGACCCAACCTCACGCGCGATCGCTGGCAATCCAGGAGCAAAGAAACACTCACCAGTCCCGTACATTCCATCATCAAGCATCACCCGGACGAAGGTGTAGTCGAAATTTGCCTCGACAACCGCTGTGGTTACGGAAACGATCTTCACAGGATTCCCCGATCCTTGGTTCTTTCCTCCAAGGTCACATGCTTGAGCTGTGAACGCGACATTCTGGATGGCGTCCCTGAACAACGCCAGGATTCGAGATTCGGGTCGCGGAAAAGACTGGCAAGCGCAACAACGACGCTAGTGGGTTCTGTTTTGCTATTCACGATGTCCTCGATCGATGGCTGGCGGATGATGTTCTGTGACTGCGCAGCCAAAGCCACGATGATCCAGCCACTATGGGCGACGGTGAAACGAACCGGGATGGTGTATCTCGGATAAGCACCTACGGCATCGGGCCTTTCTTCGTCAACTCGACGGATTCGGCAACCCCTGGACCGCTGTTGATGCGTTCGAGCTCGAGGATCAGGGCCGAATGATCGAACTCTTCATTGCCACAATCTGACATCGCCTGGAACATGTTGGTGACCTGTTCCGTAAGCGGGAGGCGCAGATTCAGCTCCCGCGCCTCGCCGAGAGCGATGATGAGGTCCTTGAGTTGCATCTCCACCGCTCCGCCCGGCACGAAATCGCGATCCACCATTCTCCTCCCGTGTTCCGTGAGGATCCTTGAATCCGCAAATCCCCCGATGAGAGCGTTCCTAACAACCTTGGGATCCAGCCCCGCACTGGTCGTGAGCAACAGAGCTTCGGCAACCGCCCCGATCGTGGTTGCGACGATGATCTGGTTAGCGATCTTGGCGATCTGGCCTGCGCCGGGCGGTCCAACGTGTGTGACTCGCCCCATTTTCTCGAGGATCGGCGTGCACCTGGCAAACGTATCGGGCGACCCGCCGACCATGATCGTCAGCGTTCCGTCGGCGGCACCCTTCGTGCCACCCGACACCGGAGCGTCGAGCCACCCGACTTCGCGTTCGGCAAGCTCCTTGGCGTAAGTGATCGCCGAGGTAGGGGATATCGTGCTCATATCAACGAATATCGATCCAGGTGTCATCGCATCGGCAACGCCGCGGTCGAATAGCAGGCCCATGACCGCGGCGTCCGTTCGGAGCATCGATATGACAACATCTGCCCCGCTTGCGGCGCTCGCAGCCGTAGCGGCGACAGCTATACCCTGATCGGTTAGCAATTCAGCCTTCCCGCGTGTTCGGTTCCACACGACAAGGTCCCAGTCAGCTCCAGCCAGATTCCTCGCCATGGGACTGCCCATCCGCCCCATACCGAGGAACGCAATCCTGTTCTTGTCGGCAGGTCCGCCTGCTTCGTCGGCTGCCGCGGTATCCAGGAATTTCTCTTGTTCCATGCCTTCTCGAATCGTTGGGTTGCCAAGGAGTCGGGCGATCTCGTCCATGACATGCGTAGAACTCCGACGCTCATGTATAATATGCTCCGATGACTAGACTTCATACTACATGACATCAGACCGCACATACAAGCCGCCCTCAAACATTGCAAAGGTGACCGAGTGACCGCAGTAGGAACGATGCGACGAAGGAGCGACACCGATCGTCCTGCGAATCTTGTGGCTCGCACGAGCATGACGTTGATCGACGCAGTCGGGATCACACTGGCGGATCTCCTGAGGCGAGGTGACCCAAACCGTGGGTCGCATATGCGTGGTGCCAAGGTCGGGACGTTCCCTACGATTGAGTCGACACCTCAGTGGGCTTCACATGTTCTGTTCGAGTTGCCTGGTCGGCGGCGTGGAAGCCTCATCGCTAGCCTGGCGGCGCGAGCGTCATCGAGGACACCAGAGTCCCATAAAGACGTCGAGGATCGCGGAAGCAACATAATACAGTGGAGAGCACAGTGACTAAGAACAGCCCCTTCAAGCTTGATACGAAACGAAGCCTTGCTGAGCAGGTTGCTGACCGGATTACAGAACTCGTCGTCGGCGGAGACCTTGTGGCTGGTGATCGGCTGCCGCCGGAGGTCGATCTCGCGATCGAAATGGGGGTATCGCGAACGGCACTACGCGAGGGGATGAGAACGCTTGAAGCCCAGGGACTGCTTAAGATTCTGCCCGGCGTTGGCACCGTTGTGCGAGAAGTCGGCTCTGACCAGCTCGTTCAGCCCCTGTCGCTGTACGTCGAGGTCAGCGATAGCGAGATCAGTTTCGAGGAGTTCCATGCAGTTCGGGTGATTCTCGAAACCGAGGTTGCGGCGCTCGCCGCTGGTGCAGCGGTTGATTCCGATGTGTTGATACTGAAGGGGTTCATGGCCGATATGGAGATGAATGTCGCCGACGCCGATGCGTTTGCGGCAAGCGATGCCAGCTTCCATGAGTCGTTGGCCAAGATGGCGTCGAATCCTCTGTTCGGGCTATTGATAGGTGCCCTCAGAGTTCTTCTCGAAGACCATATTCGTGAGGTCGTTGGCCAGATCGATCCTGTCACCGATGTGATCCCCTATCACGCGGCGATTCTTGAAGCGGTCGAGGATCACGACGCCGATTCGGCACGCCGTGCCATGGAAAACCATCTCGCAAAGGTGAAGAAGAACTACTACTCGACGGTAGCAAGAGGCCAGAGGAAGGCACACCGATGATCGACGTCTCAAGACACCGAAGCCCGCGTTCGCGGGTCTGCAGACCCACACGAAGCTTCCCAGGAGAGCGCGAATGAAGTCGTACGACATAGCGGTCTTGGGTGGAGACGGCATCGGACCGGAGGTGGTAGCCGAAGAATGCAAGGTCCTGGCTGTCGTCGCCACCAGATTCAATCTTCGTTTGAACTTCACGGAGTACAACTTGGGCGGAGAGCGGTTCCTACGGACCGGTGAACTGTTGCCTGAATCGGTTCTTACTGAGCTAAGAGGACATGACGCAATACTGCTCGGCGCCCTTGGGACGCCCGGCGTTCCGGTTGGTGTGCTCGAACGTGGCATCATTCTTGCGCTTCGCACGCGACTTGACCAATACGTGAACGTAAGACCCGTCCGGCTACTGCCTGGTGTTACATCTCCGGTCGCGGATATCACGACCGATCGATGTGACATGATCGTGTTACGAGAGAATATCGAAGGCCTGTACGGAGGGGCCGGTGGCATAAGCTACCGCGGAACTCCCGCCGAGGTCGCGACGCAGGAGTCGGTCAATACCTACTTCGGCGTCGAACGTCTCGTGCGTGTCGGATTCGAGCGGGCGCAGGTCAGAGACGGCCGTCTGACGATGTTTCACAAGACGAACGTTCTGGGTTATGCCGGGTCTCTCTGGACTCGCGTCGTCGACGAATTGGCAGAGGAATTCTCGGACGTGCAGGTTGATTACGTGAACATAGATGCTGCTTGTCTCTACCTTGTAACGCAACCTGAACGGTTCGATGTCATCGTGACAGACTCGATGTTCGGAGACATCATCACCGATCTGGGCGCCGCCGTAACTGGAGGGATCGGACTCGCGCCGAGCGCGAGCCTTAGTCCGTCATCTGAAATGCCTGGGTCTTTCGAACCGATTCATGGATCGGCGCCGGACATTGCGGGAAAGGGCATAGCAAACCCTATAGGTGCGATTCTTGCTGGAGGATTGTGCCTGGCCGATCTCGGAGAGGTGGAGGCCGCTCAGATGGTCGAGGAGGCTGTAGTCGCCGTTCTCTCTCTTGGTGAAGAAACACTCAACCAGACCGAGCCTCCTCCCACAGCGGAGATCGGAGACCTCGTGGCCGCCGTTGCCGAGCGACTGGAACTCTGAGCGGCGGACAACCCAAACGCCTGCCAACATCATCAATTCGGGCAAACTGCTGAGCGATCGCGTTGCCTGGATCCAGCAAGTCAGTCAGGCCAGAGCTCGTTGGTAGGGTCGAGGAGATACGGCGCCCACCTACCCGCCAGGTCCCCAAGCGGTAAGACACTCTCGTCGAGATAGATATTCCTATCCGCCAGTCGGGCCCGACGCTCGCACACCCGTGCCCACATACCGGCATCAAGTTGCTCGATCTCGTCGCGGAGTTGGTGGTCTGCGAGTGCAAACCCGTCCTCGATCTGTCCTACGCCGTGGGATGGGTTGTCCGAGACCACAGTGAAGTCGGCCTGCAGTACCATCCCAGAGGCTGTCCGAACTCTAGATTCTTGCTGGACGAACGTATTCTCCCACTCGCCAAGACCAACATGGGAAGCCGGTTCGTAGCCGGTAGCAAGTCCTGCTGAAACGATCGGCTGCGTCGCTGCATGCCATAGGCGGTCACCAGACACGCCAAGCCGCAATTCACGTAACAAAGCAACATAGCCGGAGAAGATTGGCGAGAATAGATCAGGCACGATGTCGCGTCTGGACGGCGGGAGATCGCGGGGACCGGCAGCGAGTACCTGGACGCGTCCGACATTCGCACAGTATCCGTTGACGGTCGGTGGGTAGTACAGCATGCAGCTTTCGCCCGCCTTCGCAACATAGTCACCCGGACCATCCATTCCCGCCATCTGTCGATCTGTGCCGAGATGGATGATCGGCCAGTAGGAAAAGACCCGCGTAGGTGCGGCCGACAACGCTATGCCTAGTAGTTCCGTTTCGGTGATTCCTGGTTGAACAGCTGCTTGCATCGCCTTGAGGCCCGTCGTGGCGAGGTCGTTCGCGGCCTCGAGTATGACTATCTCGGCCGCGCTTTTCCTTATCCGAAGACCCCGCTCGGAATCGGTCATAAGGTCGGAAGCGTTGACCACGAGGTTCTCGTTACCTGCCATCTCGATGATCGATTGCACGACAAAGTGAGGCACAGCGTGGGCAGCCAGCGGCGCACGCATGTCGTGAGCGCTGAAGTACCGCGTCCCGATGGTGGCGACCCGGTTGCCGCTGCGGATACCACCGATAGCAAGGAGATCACCAAGGTCTACTGGCTCGGCGGAAACCATCCCTTGAACGGTGAAGGGCGGATACGAGAGAATTCGAATCCCGTGTGTTTGCAACACTGCGCTGTCAGCACCCTCAAGCCCTGTAACAAGGAGCGGATTGTCCTCGTCGACCGACACGATCAGCAGTACCATCTCGAATATCGGTGCAAAACCACATAGGTACCTCACGTTCTCGTACGAACGTTCGTCTCCATAGATCACGGCCGCATCGATGTTGCGAGAACGCAATTCGTCTCTCAGCCGATCGATACGTTCGTCGTATTCTGCATCAGAAATAGTCATCACTGGCATCGAGTACGTCCTTTCCGTGACGTTCGTGTCCAAGGTCAAGGGTCGAGCCGGCCGAGCCGGGCAATGTTGGCAAAACCGTCGGCTTGTCGAGCTGATTCGTCAGGTCTGCGCATTCGGTTCCATCGCACCAAGCACACCGTCGAGCAGTTCACGATCATTCCACGATTGTGGTCCGTTGCCTACACGGGCAATCACAAGTTCAAGCGACGGCAGTACGTAACAACGGTTCGACAACATCCCGGCCAAGGCAAATGTGTCTAACGGTGCGCTGGGCCAGGTCGTTCCTCCGGAGTTGACCCACCAACCAAGGCCGTACTCGGGGTTATGCGGCTGCGAAGGCCTTGTTGACTCATCAATCCACCAATCCGGGACAAGGCGCCGGTCGCCCCACACGCCGCGGTGCAACATCAAGTAACCGAAACGTGCCAAATCTCGGACTGATACATGCAGGCCCGTCTGCGCTACGGTGTGCGGGCCAGCCAGATCGCCGCCGCCCTGGGCGTCCCAAGAAGCCTGTTCCACGCCGATGGGCGCAAAGACCTGAGTCTGCATATATTCGGCTATTTCACAACCAGCAACCACTTTGAAAAGAGGGGATAGGTGGAGATACGCAGGATCGCTGTAATCCCATGCGGTCCCGGGTGTGCTGGACAGTTCGGCCGCCCACTTTCCATGTCGATTCGGGCTTCGGCCCAGCGCATGCTCGAAGGCACCGGCGCTGGCGGAGGTGGGTGTGTTGTGGAGACCGCTCTTCTCTCCGGGTATGCCTGACGTCATGGAGAGGAGATGCCTCAGGGTGATATCTGCCTTGTTGGGATCCGTGAGTGGGATGCCACCCGGAATTAGGTCGTAGATTGGGTCGTCCAGGGACAGCGCTTCCCCCATTGGTAGATCGCGTCGCAAACTGTCCAGCAAGATCCCCCAGGCCGTTGCAGTAAAGGACTTGGTGCCGGACCACAGATCGAACCTTGTCGACGCCAGGACGGCAGGCGAATGAACCTCTAGAACGACGTGTCCGCGGAGAACAACCACGATTGACCACAAGAAACCGGCATGCGTGCGTTGCTGACTGTCTGCAACGCCTCTCAGGAGATGACCCGATATTCCGGCGATGTCCATAAGTTGGTCATCGCCTGTGATCTGCCGCCAGCCGCCAGCTGATTCCGAAAGTGGGAAATACCCTTCGGCTGATATCATCGCGACCACATCTCTGACTCTATCAAGACGTACTTGTGTGTTTGTTGTGATCCAGAGTCGAGAGGGCACGTCATAGCTACCAGTTCCGCGCGAACGTTGGATCTCGGTTCGGCAACCCACGGTCGCGATCTAGCTGGGAGCGGTTGTGAAGTGTCGCTCGAACATGGCTGAGTCACAGGAGACCGCCACGGTCTTCGCCCACACGATATACCTGCTGGTCCGCGGCTGATGCGTACGAACCGAAAACGAGTTCCATCGTCTTGGCGTACTCACGTGCCGACGTTTCACAGTCGACGCCAGACGACACACATTGCACAAATCGTCTCTGCATGTCGATGAAGCTGTCGCCGATTGGGTCGGATCCGAATTCAAAGACCTCGTCCGAGTCGTCCGTGATGACCCGGAGCCGACCATCGATCGACAGGTGCATTGTTCCACCCTCGCCTTCGACCGTGGCGACAGCCCAACTTACGGCGTCCGTCAGCGAATAGGTGGGGATCGATGCCCACGAGATATCCATGATGGCGATGAGGTCATCGTAGCTGACGAGAACCGCGGCGTGGTCCTCGCCAGCTATGTCAGAACTGGCCCTGCCCAACGCGGCCGATAGGGCCAGTGGCTCACCGAAAAGGAAACGCATTGTGTCAAAGAAGTGAACGCCCAGTTCGTAGATCGCGAGTCTCGGCATCGTCGCGAAATACGGCTGATCGTCAAACCTCACAGCCGGCATTGTCAGCCGCGCCCTGCTGCTCCAGTGGACATAGAATGGTCTGCCGATCGGACCCGGCTCTATGAGTTCCTTCATTCTGAGAAACCAGGGTTGGAAACGCATGTTCTCGTTCACAACCAACTGCACCCCAGCATCGTCGGCGATATCGACCATTTCGTCGATCTCTCCGAGGCTGGGGGCGAGTGGTTTCTGGCACAGAACGTGCGCTCCGGCCTCGACACTGATTCGGACAAGGTCGAGATGAGTCGGCGGAGGGGTCGCAATGTCTACGAAGTCGACATTGTGTTTCTCAAGCGCTGAGGAGAGATCGGAGTATGTAGCGGATATTCCGCACCTGTCAGCTTGGAAACGAGCCTTCGCCTCGTCCACATCGACGAGGGCAACTATCTCAACCTCGTCTATCTGGCTCCAGGCGTCAAGCTGCTGGGTCGCAATGTATCCACAGCCAACGAGGATGCCGCGTAGTGGGCTCAAAGAGATGGCTGCAGGATGTCCGGCCGTCGTTCTAGTTGACATCTCGTATCCGACTGGCCCTCGGCGGGCCGTTTAATCCTCCGGACGCGGCGAGGTCGCGTTCCACGGCGCCGGTTTTCCACTGCCGTCTCCCGACCTTCTTGTTTCGCGTGGCCGAGGCTCTGGCTCCGACGTACGCACGACAATACCTGGTCATCCCTTCACTGCTCCTTCCAAGACACCGGAGATGAACCACTTGCGGAATAGGAAGTAGATGACTACAAGCGGCAGGATCGATACGAACACACCGGTGTAGACGATACGGAAGTTGGTGGTGTATTGCCCTGTAAAGGACTGGATAAGTGGTTGTAGTGTCGTGTTTCCCGAATCGAGGTATACAAATGGCTGCAAGAAGTCGTTCCAAAAGAACGGCAACATGATCACGGTCAATCCAGCAATCGGGACCTTCATGAGCGGCAGCAGGACGTGCCGTATGTACTGCCAGCGGCTCGCACCGTCGATCTCTGCCGCTTCCTCGAGTTCGCGCGGAATAGCCCCGATTGACGACGTGAATATCATCGTCGACAGTGCTCCACCCTTGATATACAGTCCCACGATCACAGCCAGCTGGCTGACGTCCCGCACCAACCCGGGCTGGCTTGCGCCAGGAATCAGAGCCTGGATCTTGTTTACCAAGAGGAACTGCGGCAGCAAGATCAGAAAAGGTGGAATCACGATCTCAAGCAAGAAAGTGGCATAGATCAGCCTATGGAATCGGTGCCGAAGCCCGGCGAGTCCAGTGCCGGTCATAATACCGAGTACGTTGATGCCAATGATGCCCAGGCCTGCAACCAATATTGTTCGCAATGTGGCAGTCCAGAAGTCTGAATTACCCAACAATACAATCCAGCCATTGAAGCGGCCGTGAGGCCGCAAAGTATCTCGAATCGTTTGTTCCGGAACGCCGTACTCCTCCGATACCCGGTTCAGATTCCAACGAGGATCCAGGTATTCGGTAGGAGGTATGTCCCATTGCTCCTTGAGGTCGCCGATGTCGAGATTCAGGTAGACAGACAGGTTACCGACGTTCGCGTTCATGTTCACCTGCTCGGCAGGGGGAATCCACAACCACAGATCAGTCGAGTCCTTTGTTGACACAAAGGTTCGCACGAATAGGAAATAGAACGGAAGAACCGAGAGGAGGACGTACAGAACGATCAAAGCAAGAATTCCGATACGTAACAGCCGCCGCTGTCTGTGCATTGACCGGACACCTCGATGCACAACCGTTCGGTCGGATTCCATTACAGCAGGGGCCTTCGCCGCATCGGGGCCTGCCCCGTTGTCGATGGTCATCGGCGCTCGAATCTAGTCATGGTAGGTCGTCGCACGTCGCTGGAATCGCTGCAATCCAATCGAAATGATCGTAAGCGGCACGAATGTAATGACAGCGAGAGTCATGGCAAGGGCGAGCTTGTTTTCCGTGAATCCCCACCGAAAGAAGAGGATCGATAGGAATTCGGCTGCATCGTTCTGGGAGAGTCCACCCATCGCTACGAGTTCATCGAACACCTTGAACGAACCTACGAGGGCGAATATCGTGGCGATTACGAAGGATGGCACCATCTGGGGAAAGTACACGCGGGTGAGACGTTGCGAGTAGGATGCGCCGTCGACCGTCGCCGCTTCGATCGTATCTTTGGGGATACTCATCAAACCCGCGAGGAAGATGGCCATGTTGAATCCTGCAGCCTTCCAGCCGACCAGGAGAGGCAAAATGACCGTCGTGCCCGTGTCGCTCTTTATGCTGAATGGCTTGTCAATGAGTCCGATCTTCTCCAGAAGTAGGTTGACAGTTCCGCTCGACTCGGAGAACAGCATCACAGCTATGAAGCCGACAGCTAGACCAGAGATCATCCATGGCAGGTAGATCATCGTAAAGAGTCCACCACGGAACCCCACCTCGTACATCAGGAGCGCCAGAGTGAGACCAAAGGCGAAGACCATGGCGTAGTTCAGAATCGTGAATCGAACGGTTTTCAACAGCCCTGACCAATAGTCGGAAGCAATGCCCGGATCCGTGAAGAGACGTGTGAAGTTGTCGAATCCGATGTAGTTGACCTGAGTGTCGCCGAATCGAGACATGTCCGAGAACAACAACGGCAAGGCCACGATCAGCGGGACAAGTACCAGGAAAACGAAGAGAGCGAGCTGCGGCGCCACGAGAAGGATGTCCTGCCTGTTGCGCTTGCGTTGGCGGGCGGAGAGCCGACGCTTCACCTTGGGTGGTGCGCCGTCGCCGTATGAAATCTGCTGTGTGGATGGCATTTCGTGCCCGTTGGTGTTGAGGGATGGCCTGTCGCCCACGCAATGCCGTGGGCGGCGAATAACTGATGCTCACGGAACGTCTCCCGGGGGTTTGCTCCCCCCGGGAGACGTTCCACGATAACTGTCGCAATTCTCCTACGGAATCGTGTAGTCGGTGGCGACCTGGTTGTGGAACCATTCCAGGGCTTCGTCTATTGTCATCTCTCCTTGAACCACGCCTGCGAAGGTGTCACTCCACTGCCAGTCCCAGAAGTTTCCTGAATCCTCGTTCTTGTACTGTGCAATCACATCCTGGCCAGGAGCTGCCGACGTGATGATGAGGTCCTCGTACAGTCCTCCGGGCTGGAATTCCTGCAAGATCCCCGTGTACTGGGGACCTTCGAGAGCCAAGGGTTCGTCGAAATTATATGCCATTGCGCTGCCGTTGACTCCCGCTCGTAGCGCTACAATCTCGGGGCTATTCCAGAAATTGAACGCCTTGAGGATGATCGGCCATTCCGGCAAGTCCAGGTTCTCGACGGGAATCCGGTACCCCGACGTGAGTTGTGCCGACGCCACATACTGGATCCACGGGTCACCCTCGACAAGTGGCGGCGTCGCAGGGATACCCAATTGCCGGGCATCCGGATTCTCCGACAGCATCTTGTCCCACACCCAGGGACCGTGCAGCATCATTACCGATTTCCCGGCAATGTAGCTGACCTCCATGTCGTCCCACGTACGCAACCAGAAACTGTCTGGCAACAATCCTGCCTCATATGCGTCCTTGAAGTACTGGAAAGTGTACCGGAAGGGATCCTCGGACGGGTCTTCGATCTCGCCAGACCACGATGCTTGCTGGTACGGGTCGCGTTGGCCGTCCTTGTAGGGCAGTGGGAATAGACCCAAGTAGTTGGATGACCAGACCCAACCGTGATAACCAACGTCCCAGAAGAAGTCGATGTCATCACGTGCGTCTACGGCTGCTTGACCATCTACCAGAAGCTTCTGCAAATCGGCCTGCGTCTTGACGGACCGCGGATCGAGACCCAAACTGTCCATCAGGTCGGCGTTGTACACCCACGTGAACCAGAACCCTGAAAGAGGGTTCAGGGAGCGCAACCCCGTTCCACCAGTGAACTCCGATTCGGCCGTTCTCACGTCGTACTGCCATCGATCCAACCATTCTGTGTCGACCGTCAGCAGATCGACATAGAGGTCCTGAGTCCCGATATCAACCTGCGGCATTGCCAGGGCTTCGATCGCTGGGAAGTAACCGCCAGCGCGGCGCGCACGGTAGGCCACCTGATCGTCCTCGTTCACCGCGAACACGTCAATGGTGACACCCGGGTTCTGCGCCTGGAAGATATCCCAGATCTGAATCTCTCCGTTTAAATACTCAGCGTTCGACGCCTGAATCTGCAAGGTCACCGGCTCAACGGTGGCCGCTGTAGTCGTTGTTGTCGTCTCGGGTTCTTGTGCTGCGGTTGTTGTTGTGTCACCGCCACCGGTTTCGCCCGCTGTGGTTGTTGTGTCTTCCGCTCCACCGGCACAAGCCCCGAGAACAAGCGCTCCCGCGATCAGGAGGCTCATCCATCGCCATCGGCGGTAGCTCAAATACTGTCTACTTCGCACGTTTCACTCCAGTATCTTCTTCCTATATTCCGCTCGCCATCCCGTCGACAGAACTACGAGCGATTCATTTCCGTCCGGGATACCCGTTCGACGAACCGAGTCGTAGTGATGTCTGAGGTCATACTACATACCATCAGACTGCATGGCAAGTAGTGGGCGAGTTTCATTTCGTGAAGTAAGCAATCGCACGGAAGGACGCCGATCAGGAAATGACGTCGGACCGCCGGGGAATGACGTGACCACGCTCGACCTGTGTACAGAATTCAGGATGTGAGGACCGCACCGTCACTCGCAGGTCCCACCGTTCGACTGTATCTACCCAACACGCCCCCGAGATAGCGCGGCGGAGGCGGGGACCACTCGGCCAGACGACGGTCGATTTCTTCGGCGTTGAGTTCAACGTTCAAGATGCCAACCTCGACGTCGATCGTGATGATGTCACCATCGGCCACCAGGGCGATCGGTCCCCCGGAAATCGCTTCGGGACAGACATGCCCAACCATCATGCCACGAGTAGCCCCAGAGAATCGGCCGTCCGTTACCAACGCCACGGTTTCGCCGAGTCCCTCACCGATAATTGCCGCCGTCACCTGCAACATCTCGCGCATTCCCGGGCCGCCCGCGGGTCCCTCGTATCTCACGACCACCACGTTTCCCGGCTTCACGCGGCCATCTTTGATCGCGGCATAAGCCTCTTCTTCCGAATCGAAGACAATGGCCGGGCCGATATGGCGCGTCCGATCACGATTGCCAAGCTTGACGATGCACGTGTCGGGTGCGAGCGTTCCTCGCAGTATCCGGAGGCCGCCCGACTCCTTGATTGGTGCCTCCGTCGAGCGAACCACGTGCTGACCATCTGTCTCGACTGCCGCCTCCGCGACTTCAGCAATGGTCTGCCCATCGACACCTCGAGTCTCTGTATTGAGGAATCCTCCTTCGACCAGCCTCTTGATCACGAGAGGCACACCCCCGGCGGCGTGGAGATCCACGGCGAGATCCGGACCGGACGGCGAGAGCTCTGTGAGGACCGGCGTACTCGCAATCTGTTCTCCGATCTCATCGATCGTAAGAGGTACGTCGAACTCCGCGGCAATGGCGAGCAGGTGCATCACGGCGTTACTCGACCCACCAGTCGCCGCAACAGCTGAGATCGCGTTCTCGATGGCGTCGCGGTCGACGATCGAACGCGCCGTCACTCCTTTGCGTACAAGCTCCATGATTGTGACCCCGGCCCTCCGACCGGCTTCAGGTTTGTCCGAGTGAAGTGCTGGGATGTCATTGAGTCCGGCGGGCGACAATCCCATCGCGGTGAGGACGGTGCTCATCGAGTTCGCAGTCCACTGCCCTCCACACGCACCCGCTCCGGGGCAGGCGGCACTCTCGAGCTCGTACACTTCTTGCGCTGTCGCCTGCCCGGCGTAATACGCCCCGAGTCCCTCGAATACATCCAAGATCGTGATTCTCGTTTCGCCGCGAATCCCAGGCTCGATTGAGCCGCTGTAGAGAACGAGCGAGGGGATGTCCAGCCTCCCGAGAGCCATCACCGCGGCTGGGGTCGTCTTGTCACACCCCGTAATACACACTAGTCCATCAAATGAGTGTCCCCGCGCAACGAGTTCGATCGAGTCCGCAATTACCTCTCGCGAGACAAGCGACGCACGCATGCCTTCGGTTCCCATAGAAACGGCATCGCTAATTGCGATGGTGTTGAACCCCATCGGGGTTCCGCCCGCCTCTCTGATGCCAGCCTTTACCGACTCTGCGAGGTCGCGATGAGTTGCATTGCAGGGCATGGTCTCGATCCACGATGTACCCACTCCAACGATCGGCTTCGCGAGATCGGCGTCTGTTAGGCCCGTCGCCTTGAGCATCGCACGAGCTCCCGCCCGGTCGATTCCGTCCGTCATCTGCGCACTTTTTCGCTTTGCGGGGTCCGTCGGCTTGTCGTAGGGTAGCTGCATGTTCGGTTTGCTCCTGGAATGGGTTAACGATCTGTTCTTGAGTTTGACGATATTCCGAGTTCGTCCTGCTGAGCTATGGAACATCACCGGAAGAAGCCGCTTGCCAAGCCTTTACCGGTGGGTGCATGCGTCTTAAATGGTTGCCGTGCCGTCACGGACCACTCACGATCTTGTTGCATGCCGCGGCACAAGACGGTCACGACCCACCGCATGCTGCACCTCCTAGAATGGGATCGTCGCGCGATCCTTTGCCAACTCCGACGTTCCCACGCCGCTGAGGGTTGCATCGCGTGCTTCGGACTCAATTGTTTGCGTCGCGTGCGCCCCTCTCGTTGCTCAGTTCGAGGGCCACATCGATGATCATGTCTTCCTGGCCGCCTACAACTCTCCGTGATCCCAGCTCCAAGAGAATGTCGTCGCACGCAACGCCGTACACTTCCGCAGCCCGCTTGGCGTGCAGTAAGAACGACCCATATACACCGGCGTACCCAAGCATCAAACCGTCGCGATCGATGACACCCTGGTGCGGACTCAGCGGCCGCACAACATCTGTTGCAACATCGAGCAGTTCAGTGAGGCCTATCCCGGTTTCGTAGCCTGCCCGGTCGCAAGCAGCAACCAGAATCTCCGACGGACAGTTTCCTGCACCCGCACCGAGGCCAATGAGGCATCCATCAACCTGGTCGATTCCCTCGCCGATCGCGGCGAGCGAGTTCGCCACCGCAAGCGACAGATTGTTGTGAGCGTGGAGGCCGACACCACACTCAAGACCACTCTTGAGGACGGAGATGCGTTCCATCGTGTCTCTCTCCGTCATCGCGCCAGCTGAGTCCACCACGTACACTGCGTCGGCCCCGTATGATTCCATCCGCTTTGCTTGCTCAAGCAGCGCTGTGGGGCTGACCATGTGAGAAAGCATGAGAAATCCAACTGCTTCCATACCGAGGTCCTTTGCGAGTACTATGTGCTGGTTGGAAATGTCTGCTTCTGTGCTGTGTGTTGC
Source organism: Actinomycetota bacterium (assembly GCA_013151445.1). Taxonomy (GTDB): domain Bacteria; phylum Actinomycetota; class Acidimicrobiia; order Spongiisociales; family UBA5794; genus BMS3BBIN02. The sequence continues at coordinate 6,512 of JAADIG010000013.1, read as the reverse complement.
TATCCGCGCCACGGAGGCGCCGACATCGGCGGCCCGGACGAGATCGTCCTTGATCCCGATTCCCGGAAGGAGGAGGACCGCGATTCGGGCATTTTCAGATTCGTCGACGGCAGCGCGCACCAGCTCCATCTCATCGACCTGGGAAAATCCATAGTTGAAGCTTGAGCCACCAAGGCCATCGCCATGAGCCACCTCGATCACCCGGACACCCGCACGGTCCAAGCCGCGAACAACCGCGCGCACCTGCTCTACGGTGAACTGATGGCTGATTGCGTGTGACCCGTCACGAAGCGTTGAGTCCGTAAGCCGAAATGCTGCAGTCATGACTTGCGCCCTTCGCGAGCGGCACCGATTGCCTCGCCAACCCTTACGGCTGCCGCCGTCATGATGTCGAGATTGCCGGCGTATTCAGGGAGAAAGTCGGCTGCTCCTGAGACCTCAAGCAGAACGACAACACGCGTGTCAACGATGCCGCCTGGCGTGGCGAAGGGACCCTCTTCGAACAACGGTCTGCCCTTCAGCCGATACCCCGGTACGTATGCACGAACCTCCTCTACCGTCTTCATGATCGATTCGGTGATCTGCACCGAGTCGAATCCCGCTTTGAGGCCGCAGTAGACAGTGTTGCGCATCATGATTGGCGGATCAGACGGATTGAGGATCATGATGGCTTTTCCGATTCCAGCACCGCCTACCTCCTCAAGGCACGCCGATGTCGTTCTTGTGAACTCGTCAATGTTCGCCCTGGTACCCGGCCCTGCCGAATCGGATGCAACCGTTGACACGATCTCGGCGTAAGGCACGCGTGCGACCCGACTCACAGCCGCGACGACGGGCGTCGTTGCCTGCCCCCCACACGTGATCAAGTTCACATTGGGGGCATGTACATGGTCTCGTAGGTTGACACCCGGAACGACCGGCGGCCCGATCTTGGCTGGAGTGAGATCTATCGCAACAATACCTAAGCGTTCATAGGTAGGAGCGTGACTTCGGTGGACCCCAGCCGACGTGGCATCGAAAAGGAGATCGACCTGATCTGCGTTGTCGATGAGCCACTGCAAACCCTGCGACGAGACAGCCACTCCCAGTTTTCTCGCCCTGTCCAGCCCTTCGGAATCAGGATCGATTCCGATCAGTGCTCGGAGATCAAGCTCACCCGATCGCAATACCTTGTACATCAGGTCGGTCCCGATATTGCCAGAACCGAGGATTGCGCATGCGGTCACAGTTTGCCGTTCTTTCCTTCGCGGGGAAGCGTATTAACTTGTATGATGTATGATGTCTGCTTGGAACGCAAGTCGCAGTGCTGTATCCGCCTGGAATATGTACCGCAAACCACGCCGCATGTTGGACCCCCTTCGATACGTAAGGACGATTGAATGACTGTTCGTAATGGCCTACTCCCGACTAGTGCCGCGAGAAATTTCGCCGCCACAGTGTCGGACCCAGAAGGATGACTGTGTTGGTGCGACGGTCAGACGCGGACGGCCTTGACGACATCGACGAGGCAGGCGGCAAGAACGCGTGTGCTGGCGAACCCGCCCAATGCCGGGGTCGGAACCTTGGCGGACTCATGAGTACTGCAAACCGTTGTCGCAATGCTCTGCGGCCTGCAGACCGCGGTAGCAGCACACCCGGCGCTCGGGCGTTCCGGATCGCGGAACGATTCGAGTGGACCCATACCCGTTACCTCAGACGTTGCGTCGTAGACAGCGGCCATGCGCCAATATGGTCGATGACGTCAACGTCGCGAGTCTGGGCGTCGAGTCACCAACCACAGTCTGGGGCCATATCGCGGACCCGATCGCCGATCGAAGGACTGCGAGGTCACCATCCTAGGGTGACCCCATACAATCAGGCTGCTAGATACCGGCCGCTCCAGCAGAGGACAGGACATGGATGACGACACCGGCACAACGGCACGACTGACAACTGAAAGTACTTCGCAACGAGCACGCGTCATGGTCGAGCACCGCGGTCCAGCGACATGGTTGCGAATTGCAGAGCGAGACCAAGACAACCGACTGTCGAGGGCAACCCTTGACACACTTCACGACGAACTCGTGACGTCAGCCTCGGATGACTACTGCCGCGTTATCGTGCTCACAGGTCGCGATCGTGTGTTTTGTCCCGGAGGGATGATCGATGGGCTGAGTGACGGAGTAATTGCCTCACAGGAAGCCTTCGCCGCGTCCTTTCTGCGACTGCTCGGCACAATCGACACGCTTGAGGTTCCTGTGATCGCGGCGATCAATGGGCCTTGCCACGCCGCCGGAATGAGCCTCCTGCACACGTCGGATCTTGCCGTCGCTGTAGACACCGCGACGTTTGGTTATCCCGAGATCAAGGCAGGACTCTTCCCGATGCTTGCGATGGCCGCGGCAGAGCATGCTCTGCCGCGGAAACTGCTTTTTGACCTGTGGTACTCCGGTCGGCTGTTGGGTGCCCCCGAGGCGCTGGAGCTTGGATTGCTGAACGAGGTTGTGTCGGAAGACGAGCTTGATGCACGCATCGATGGGATAGCAGTTGAGTTGGCTGGACGATCACCCATCGCGCTTGCACACGGTCGTCGCGCCTATCACGCGATCAGAAGAATGACCCCCGATGCCGCAGCCCGGCACTCAGGTTCGGCCCTCCTGGCGCTGCTCGCACATTCAGTCGGCGAGGATTCACCGTGGGCAGGGACCGCCGCGGAATCTCGACCAGGGCCGACCGGCCAAGAGGTATCAGGGTGAGAGAGAGAAGGACGAGTAAGTTGACCCAGTCTCGCTTTTTGTCGGACAGCGCAATGCCGCGAAGTATGACGGCCACAGAGGCCTACGACCAGTTCGGACTGCTCTGATGGATGATTCGATCCTGACCGGTGCATCTGAAGTGCTGCGACAGATTCGGTCTCGTGGCGTAGTGCCTGTGGTGACTCTCGCAGACCCGTCTGATGCAGAACCTCTAGCGAAGTCGCTCGTTCGGGGCGGTTTGTCGATCATCGAAATCACGCTTCGTACTTCCGCCGGTCTTGAAGCAATCCAGAGAGCGGCACGAATTGACGGTCTCTTGGTAGGGGCGGGCACCGTTACCGACGCGGATCAGGCTGCGGCGGCAATTGGTGCAGGAGCACAGTTCATTGTTTCGCCGGGTCTGGATCCAGCTGTCGTGCGAGCATGTTTGGACAAGAACATCCTGGTAATCCCAGGTATAAGCACACCGACCGAGATGTACGCGGCGCTCTCTCTCGGTCTCAACGTAGTGAAGCTATTCCCCGCTGAGCTGCTTGGCGGCACAACGATGGTGAAGACTCTCTCGGCCCTTGATCGCGAGATATCTTTCTTCCCGACCGGCGGCATAACACTGGAGCTAGCGCCTGCCTATCTCCAACTCCCATCCGTGATTGCGGTCGGTGGCAGCTGGATTGCTCCACAGCCAGCGATCGACAATGGCGACTGGAGGCGCATCGAACGCCTCGCTACCGAAGCTATCGCAATCAGCGGTGCCCTGCGATGACTCGCAGCGCCATCCTTGAAATCCGCTCTGAGGACGAATGTCAGATCGATGCGCTAGCGCTTGGCGAGGTGATGTTGCGATTCGACCCCCGCGAGGGTCGAATTCGGACCGCTCGTTCTTTCGCCGTGTCTGAAGGAGGGGGTGAATACAACGTAGCTCGCGGCTTGCGAAAATGTTTCGGGCTGCGCGCAGCCATCGTTACGGGTATCGGGCGAAACGATGTGGGTCGCCTTCTTGAGGACCTGGTGTTGCAGGGTGGCGTGGACCTCTCTCACGCGGTTTGGAAACCCACGCGCGGCATCGGCTGGCAAAACCGGAACGCCCTGAACTTCACAGAACGCGGCTTTGGAGTCCGCGGAGCGCTGGGCGTTTCAGACCGAGCCAACACGGCCACAGCCGCGCTCGAACCAGGGGACGTCGATTGGGACCACATCTTCGGTACCCTCGGCGTGCGCTGGTTCCACACCGGCGGAATATTCGCAGGGCTGTCGGAGACGACAGCGATCGTCGCTGCAGAGGCTATGAACATTGCTCGACAATACGGCACGATCGTTTCGTATGACCTCAACTACCGGCCCAGCATCTGGGAGGGCCAAGGCGGAAGGGATCGGGCTCAGATTGTGAACCGCGAACTGGTAGAACAGGTCGACGTCCTAATCGGCAACGAAGAGGATTTCACCGCTGCACTTGGCTTCTCAGTTCCGAGCATCGACGAAACCCTAACAGGCCTGGATCCCCGCCACTTCGAAGCGATGAACCGATCTGTGGTAGAAGAATATCAATCAGTCAAGATCATTGCCACAACGTTGAGGGAGGTTCACGATGCCTCGACAAACGATTGGGGTGCGGTCGCGTGGTCCCAAGAGACCGGGTCTGTGAAGGCAACCCACCGCACAGGACTCCATATTCTCGACCGCGTCGGAGGCGGCGACAGCTTCGCTTCGGGTCTGATTTTTGCACTGTTGAATGGAAGATCTCTTCAAGAGGCCGTGGAACTCGGGGCCGCACATGGGGCACTCGCCATGACAACTCCCGGCGATACTTCTATGGCGAGTGTTGATGAGGTCGAAGCCCTTGCAGCTGGCGGAAACGCGCGCGTGGTGCGGTGACCTCTCGAAGAACAGAGTGGGTTGTGCGAGTATGACAGAGGTCAGTTGCGCCGTGAACGTAAGGTCCCAGATCGGCGAAGGGCCGCTTGGGACCCCGAGACGCAAAGGTTGTACTGGGTAGACATCAGGGCCCCCGAGATTCACCGCTACGATCCAGAAACAGGTTTGGACGAAGTGTGGACCCGTCCGAGGTTATTGGATCCCTATCGATTCGCGCTGGAGATGGTCTCGTAGTTGCTATGCGCTCGGGTTTCTGCTTCCTCGATCTCAAGACCGGTGATGTGACCCCGATTGTTGATCCAGAGTCACACCTACCGGAGAATCGGTTCAATGATGGTCGCTGTGACCGTCAGGGTCGGTTCTGGGCTGGCACGCTTCATGACGTCGACGCCGCTCAACCGGTAGCTGCCTTGTATCGTCTCGATGAGACTCTTGGATACACACGAGTCGTGGGAAATATCAGAATCGCGAACTCCCTGTGTCGGAGTCCAGACGGACGGACGATGTACTTCGGCGACAGCCCCGAGAGAGTGATCTGGGCATGGGATTACGACACGGAAACAGGTGACATCGCGAATCGACGGGTGTTCACCGAGATACCTCAGGAGCACGGCTACCCGGACGGAGCAACGGTCGATGAGGAAGGCCACGTTTGGGTTGCCCATTGGGACGGCTCGAGGCTCACCCGATTCAATCCAGAAGGCAACGTTGAGCGGGTTGCAATGTTGCCCGTGCAACGGCCGACATGCCCAATGTTCGCCTGATACGACTTGGCATCACACGGGCTATCAGCATCGAGTTGACGCGACACCTCACGCAACCGGACCCGACTGTCACGACGACCCACCCACCTGGCGGGCAGATCATCGCCACGGTGATCCCCGAACTTGGTGTCGTCGGCAGCATCAACCGCTTCAGCTTCTTCCAGGATCTCATCGACGATCTGGCGATGAGCCACCGACGACGACCCGGCCGATACGTCGGGTTCGATCTTCGTCCCATCGATCGCCACGACCCCCGACTGCACCAACCCTTCAGCGATGCACAACCCCACCACCTGGGAGAACACACCGGCGATCGTGTCCTAATGACGGTGGCGGAACCGAGCCAACGTGGCATGATCCGGCTGCTGATTCGCTGCGATCACCCGGAACGCGACATATTCACAGAGACGTTGCACGATACGCCGGCTCGAGCGCTCTCCCGCACAATACGAATACAACAAGACATCGAGCGCGACCCCTGGGTCATACGATGCACCGCCCCGACCATCGGTCCGCAATGACGGATAGAACCCAGATAGATCCAACTCGGCGGCCACATCAACAATGAACCAGGCCAGATGATCCGGCGGCAACCAATCAGACGACGACATCAACAACAACTGATCCCGCTCAACAGTACGTAAATTCACCATGACGCCGCTGTCCCGCGCGGCCAACCAAAACGCGAGGAACGCACGGATTCATGCGACAGCCCCTATGCCAAGGGTTTCGTGGACCTAGTGACATCGGTGCGGACGACGTGTTGAAACTTATAACTCGAAGGCCGCGGGTCAAATCCCTCTCAGTCCTATGTCCTGAAACAACACACCACCGTCCGCACAATGTCTCAGTATCCCCACGACTTTCAAGCACCTTCCGGCGCTCGACGTCACAGCGTCGATGCTTGGGGAACTAATCGATACCGAGTGGCACCGAGATGTTGAAGTGCTATCAATAGATGCCATGAACCTCCGCATCCACCCGCACATTGTCCGTCTCACGTGTTCTCGCACCGGGGACGAGGTGAACAACAACGATTGGTCAAGGCCGATCGGGCTCTCCCCCGACGGGTATCCGATAACTATCGAGTACGACCTGGAGACGATCGCCAGGCTCGACCGCGGAACCGGGACCGGCCTGT
>JAADIG010000044.1 GCA_013151445.1 Actinomycetota bacterium | reverse complement strand
GTGACGTAGTCGCCGTAGTACTGATTGAGCACCCCGAAACCCTTCGAGCCTCTCCCGGCTGCAAGAGCCGCCAACGGGAGGCGATTGTAGGACTGCCACGGTGCCAGAACCAACTCTTTGCTGTCGACAAGACGATCCGAGCCTCCCTGTATCCGGTAGCGTCTTGTCATGGCATCGATCATCGCACCGAGCTACGACGGGAAGGGTCTCGTCAACCTCATCGCTCACATCGAGGGGCAGGCGACCGGCACTGCTCGTGCGCCCGGCCTCGACAGCAGCCTTGCCTCTCTGATGCCATCTCGGAGAACCACCGTCCTCGTCCTCTTCGACGGCCTCGGAAGCCGCCAACTCGATCACCCCAAAGGCCGTAGGCTCGCAGCGGCCCACGTGGGAGACATCGACGCACCGTTCCCAACAACCACGACGGTGAGCCTGGCAACGGTCGCTACAGGGGTGCCGCCCGTCGGACACGGGTTGATCGCCTATCAACTGTGGATCCCGCAAGTTGGGGAGGTCGTGAACACGATCCACATGACGACCATGTGGGGTGGTGCCATCGATCAGGATCACCGGTCGTTCCTTCCCCGACCGAACCTCTGGGAGCGGATGTCCTCGGTTGGGGTCGAGCCGGTGACGATCCAACCGGACCACTTCGATCGGACACCGCTCACCCTCGCGTTGTACCGCGGAGCATCGTTCGTTCCCTATGGGTCGCTCGACGACGCAGCCGACCGCACGATCGAGGCGGCGTCCGTACCGCAACGACTGGTGTTCCTCTACGTGCCGCACATCGATTTCGCAGCCCACGTCTCGGGACAGGACTCCGAGGCGTACACGGTGGCAGTGGAAGCCGTCGACGCTCTCTGGGGACGTCTCATGACCGAACTGCCGTCGGACGTGGCCCTCATCGCTACAGCAGACCACGGACACATCGATATCGACGAGGCACACAAGGTGCGGCTCACACCGGCCCAGCACGAGGGACGGATCCTCTACGGTGACGCCCGAGCACTCTTCGTCAAGGGTGACGGTGCATCACTCGCACGCGATCTCCCCGCAGAGTGGGTTCCGTACGAGGAGATCACGGCGTTGTGGGGACCCGGCCCGAGGCATGAGACCTTCGAGGAACGCCGACCGGACGGCGTCGTGTTCGCTCACGACGGCTACGCGATCTTCCACCGCCGCAGCAACGACCGCCTGGTCGGCCACCACGGCGGCCTGAGCGACCCCGAGCGTGCCGTACCGCTCCTCATCCGTCGGTGATGCGCTAGCGTGCAACGATAGGTCTCCTGGATCGCCACCACAGCAATCCGACCCCACCCCGGGTGGGGTTACTCAGGTGTGTGATATCCTGCCCGAATCACCGCGATGAGCGCGGCTGAAACGAACCCGCCAACCCGAAGGAGACAACATGGCAACGGCCAAAGATCCTGTGTGCGCGATGGTCATCGAGGAGTCCGATGCAGTCGGCACCAGTGTGCACAACGGCAAGACCTACTACTTCTGCTCGATGGACTGCAAGGAAGAGTTCGATGAGAACCCCGAGGACTACGCCGACTGACCAGGGAGGAGATGAGACGTGGGAGGCATCGGTGCTGCCCTGGTGGTCTTCCTCGCCGCGCTCGTCGCGATCGGCGTAGCGCAGTGGGTTTGGGCCGTCACCGGTGAACGAGACCTCACGGTTCCCGAACGCGTGCCGTTCGCCGGTGGTGTGGAGCCCGAGTTCCATGCTTGGAACAGGTTCCACATCCGCTACTACGCGATGGCTCTCCTGTTTCTTGCCTTCGACATGGAGATGGTGTTCATGTACCCATGGGCGGTCGTTTTCGTCAAGGAAGGTCTCCTGGCACTGATCGAGATGCTCATGTTCATCCTCATCCTCATCGTGGGCATGGTGTACGCCTGGCGAGAGAAAAGCTTCGAGTGGGCTTGAGAGCTCGACTCGCCCATCTAGCGAAGACCGGTGATGTACCGGTCTTCGTGGTCGTGGGCGGCGGCTACCGCTCTGCGGTGCACCGGCTACGGCTCGTCGAAGGCATCAGCATCGTGGCAAGCCCCCGGCATGCATCCGTGCTACTGATCGCAGGAGCGCTCACCAACGATGCAACAGGCACCGTCAGCCACGTTCACGATCAGATGGCAGGGCCGCGGGTGACCGTGGCCTGGGGCCATCCCGAACCATCGGTCATACCGGTCCAGACGACCGTGAATGGCGATGTCACCGAGGTTGCCACGACGATCCGTCGACTATTCCACGACGTGCTGAGCGGGGCGGTCGCACCGGAACAGCCGCTTCTGCCGGACGTGGATGCGGTGGAGTGGCGAGGTGTTGGACCGTACGGACATGGAGGTGCCGGCATGACCGGCGGTACCCCGTACGGCAGACCGCTCGCGCTGCGAGCACCTGCTCGCGACAACCTCGAACTGGATCAGCTGCCGGTGACCGTTGGGCCCTGGTTCACCGGGTTCCCACCGGGCCTTGCGTTGCGTATCTCACTGCAAGGCGATGTCGCGCAGGCGGTCGAGGTCGCCCCGACCAACCTCATACAAGCCGGCCCGGCCGGTCTGTTCACCCGGGCGCTGAGTGAGCCAACTCCGATCCGCGATCTCGAGATGGCCCGTGCCAGACACCATATCGAATGGATGGCCGACACTCTCGAGATCGCCGGTGTCGACCGACTAGCGGTACGAGCCGACCGCATCGCAGGGATGATCAGTCCCGGCGAGGTCGACCCGGTCGAACGCCTCGTCAAGGCAGTACGAAGATCCCTGCTCCGTCTGATGACGCTGAGGAACGTCGGTGTGTTGCCTGGCGAGATCGACCTGGCAGGCCTTGGGCCTGTCGTTCGTGCCACCGGGGTCGCCGACGACCGTCGGCGAGAGGAGCAGGCGTACCGTGACCTCGGATTCGAACCGGTGACACACTCGGGTGGCGATGCCTGGGCACGATTCTCCCAACGGGCAGCCGAAGCGGTTCAGGCTCTCGACCTCGCGGGTCGTGCCGGTGACACCCGCGCGTTCGGCAACGGTGAAGTCGAAGCGCCCGACGGCCTACACCGCATGGGTGAGCCCGACCCGGCGAACAGGCTGGTCTCGATACTCGAAACCGTGCTGATCGGGTCAGAGTGGGGAGACCTGGTCACAACGATCCAGTCGCTCGACATCGACATGGAGACCGTATCCGTCGGGACGCCGGCACCATGACGGCTTTCGGGATCCTCGTCCAGGTGACGGCCCTGCTCAGCGGTGGTGCATACGTGCTCGTCGTGGCGGACCGCTTGATGAGCGGTACAGGTAGCGTACGAACCGCTCTCGCCTACCCCGTCAGGCGACTGTCGTTCCTCCTGCTCCAGCCGGCAACGACAACCGAGCGACCGGACTTCGAGGCATGGATCCTCGGTCCGGCGTTGCTCATGGCCCTTGCAGCGGTCGGTGCCGTAGCGGTCCCCATCGCGGGACCATCGGCGGGAGGCGACATCGATGCAGGACTGGTGCTCTTCGGTGCTGCGATGCTCATCGTGCTCGTTGCGGTGTTCATCTTCGGATGGGGGCCGAACTCGGTTCTCCCGATGATCGGTGGATATCGAATGGCTGCCATGGTCCTGTCCGTCGGCATCCCCTTCTCTCTCGTCGTGCTGACCACGGCGATCCCGGCCGAGTCGCTATCTGTCGGGATGATCGTCGAGGCACAGTCGAGCCTGTGGTTCGTGATCGTCCAACCGCTCGGACTTCCCATCTACCTCGTCACGGCAGCCGCGATCGCCTTCTGGGGCCCGTTCGACCTTCCCGAGGGCGCGGATCTCGCAGGCGGGGTCGTCGCCGAAGCATCCGGCCTGAGACTGGCAACATGGAGATTCGCACGGGCGGCGTTGATGGTGACCCTGTCGCTGATGGGCCAAGCCGTCTTCCTCGGCGGCTACCTCGGGCCGGTCCTTCCCGGCTGGTTGTGGACCATCGTCAAGACCCTGGTGTTGCTGGTGCTCCTAGCGTTGGCAGGCCGGACGATCGCTCGGATGCGAGTTCAAACCTTCGTCTGGTTCGGATGGGTCGTGCTCCTTCCCCTGGCGCTGGTCGACGTGTTCGTCTCTGGTTGGTTGGCGCTGTGAACCCCGGGCCCCTCTCCTACTTCCTCGTATCAGCGTTCGGTATCGGAGCAGTCGTTTCGGGCTGGCTGGTGTTTCGCACGGACTCCATGTTGCGAGCGGCGTACTGGCTGATGGTCTCCTTCGTAGCGGTCGGGGCCATGCTGATCGTGCTCGATGCCCAGTTCCTCGGACTGATCCTCATCCTCATGATGTCCGGAGAGATGACGATCATGGCGATCTTCATGATCCTGTTCATGATGAACCCTGCAGGGTTGAACCCGATGACCATGGTTCACCAGCACCGGACGTCGATCATCGCGGGCGTGGGGTCCTTCATCGTCCTCGCCTTCGTCGGAGTCGTCGCGGAGTTCCCAGATCGCCCGGTACCCGCAGGTAACGCAACGGTCGCCCTGGGTGAGGAACTGCTGGGCCGTTCAATGCTCGTCTTCGAGTCTGCGGGCGTTGCGCTCCTAGCAGTCATGATCGGCGCCATCGCCATTGCAGCGAAGCAGGGCCGTTTCGGTGACGCGTTCGACGGATCCGAGGAGCCGAGCATCGACGTCGAGACCGGGGATCGATCATGATCGACATCCTTCTGGTCGTTGCAGCAGCCATCTTCGGGATCGGCGTGTACGGGGCCCTCAGCCAGCAGTCCTTCGTGATGATCATGATGGGTCTCGAGCTGATGCTCAACGCCGCGCTGCTCGTAGCGATCACGTTCTGGTGGGCGTCGACCGGCGGGAACCCTGCCGGGCAGCTACTGGTGATCGTGATCCTCGCCGTGATGGCCATCGAGGCAGCCATCGGGTTCGCACTCGTGACGGCGGTGTACCGGTCCCGAAAGGCCGACATCACCGAGAAGCTCAAGAAGTTGCGGAACTGATGGTCTGGCTTCCCGTACTCACGCCGCTGATCGGAGGTGTCATCATCCTGGCAGTTCGACGGAACCAGATGGCGGCAAGGGTCGCGTCCGTCCTCGTGATGGTGGCCACCGTTGCTGGCGCGGCGTTGGTCGCCTCACTCGAGGCCACGGGTACCTGGTCGTGGGGAGGGCAACTCGACCTCGCCGTGTCGATCACAGGATTCGGACGGACGATGGTGATCCTGGTCCCCGTTATCGCCACCGCCGTGATCGGCTTCGCCGCGACGAACTCCGAGGGTGATCGAGCCATCGTCAAGTTGCTGGTGGCCCTGACCTGGTTCGTTGCAGCCATGGAACTCCTCGTCATAGCTGCCGACTTCCTCACACTGCTCATCGGATGGGAGCTGGTTGGAGCGGCGTCGTGGGTCCTCATCGGACACGAGTGGCGCGATCCGGAACGTCCCCGCTCAGCGAGAGAGGCCTTCGTCACGACCCGATTCGGCGATCTCGGCATCTACGTTGCAGCCGGCGCGATCTTCGCCGCGACGGGAAGCCTCCAATATGACGACCTCGCATCGGTGTCGCCCGGCTGGCTCGCGGTCATCGCAGGAGGCCTGGTGCTGGCAGCAGCTGCAAAATCTGCACAGGTTCCCTTCTCACCGTGGTTGTTCTCGGCCATGGCCGGTCCGACGCCTGTGTCGGCTCTCCTGCACTCCGCAACGATGGTCGCCGCTGGTGCCTACATCCTGATCCGCCTCCAGCCGACCCTGTCGGCAGTGAGTTGGTTCGCCCCCGTGGTGATCGGAATCGGACTCGTCACAGCCCTTGCCGGCGGCATGGTCACCCTGGCACAGCAAGATCTCAAGAAGGCTCTCGCAGGCTCGACGTCTGCGCAGTACGGACTGATGCTGGTCGCCGTTGGCGCGGGCTTCACGGCAGCCGCTGGCGGGCAGCTCACGGCGCACGCCCTCTTCAAGTCACTGCTGTTCCTTGCCGCAGGCGTCGCTCTCCATGCGAGCGGCACACTCGATCTGTCCAAGTTACGACTTGGGAGCGCTCTGCCGCGGGTCGCGGTGCTCTTCGGTATCGGGGCGCTGGCACTCGCAGCGGTGCCACCGCTGGGAGCGGCGTTCACCAAGGAAGCGGTGCTCGCCGGAGCGTTCGATGCAGGCATTTGGGTGGGCCTGGGGACAGCAGCGGCAGGACTGCTCAGCACCCTGTACGCAGCGAGGCTCCACATGCTTGCGTACGGGCCCGGACCCAAGGGCGAGATCCACGCACCGCCACGACGCGGCGAGATGGTCGCTCTCGGGGCACTTGCAGCCTTGACGCTGCTGCTCGGGGTTCTGTGGCTCCCGGGGGGAGACGCCATCTTGGAACGTGCCACCGACGGAGATATCCTGTCGCCGAGCCGAGCCGAGACGATCCTGTCGTTGGCCCTCGTCGTGGTCGGACTCACTTTGGTCGCCATCGCGTGGCGACGCGGCCGACTCGTGACCTTCGGCATGCCGGCTCGAGCTCGTGCGTTCATCGCAGGATGGTGGGGGATCCCAACCGCTGCGCGGGTGCTCATCGTCGACCCCGTGTCTCGCCTTGGCCAGTGGCTCTTCATCGCCGACCGCAACGTCCTGGCACGAATCGCCGACTCGGTTGCGGCCTTCGCCGAGTACACGTCGCGCATCCTCAAGCAGTTAGTCGAGCGAGGAATCGATGGTGTGGTTTGGGGCATTGGCGGCGGCACCATTCAGGGTGCAGAGATGTCGAGATTGGTAGACGACCGGGGCGTGGACGGAACCGTGGAGGGCGTTGCGTCGGGTATCGGCGAAGCCGGTAAGCAGAGCCGCCGTACCCAGACCGGGATGTCCTACCACTACTACACAGCGATGATGATCGGAATCGTGGTGGCAATCGCAGTCGCCACCCTCTGGAGGTAACACGGATGTTGACATTGGCTATCGTCGTTCCACTTGTGGTGGCTGCGGTCACTCTGGCGATCCCGAAGCGGCATGAGCATCTCGCGCGCCCTCTGGCGATCGCCACGAGCTTCCTCCCCCTCATCGCTGTTGCGATCTCATGGGCACGCTTCGATTTCTCGACCGGGTTCCAACTGGTGGAGTCGGCGCAGTGGATCCCCTCACTCG
>JAADIG010000017.1 GCA_013151445.1 Actinomycetota bacterium | reverse complement strand
TAGCGACGTGATGCGGTCGGCCCGTGCATCCGGGGGTGCGGCCAAACGCTGGAGTGGCATGGTCGTAACGGCCGTGGGGGCATGGTTTATCATCCTCGCGGTCCTACCTTCCCCACCGTTCGGATAGCCGGTCTACCACTGCGGAACTGGCGAACGCTCGATCGGTGCGAGACGGAGTGGAATGAGCGATCCACCGCCCTAGTCGTCTGTTTGAATCCAATGCGCGGTTGGGTCCGTGTGGCTTGCGCCAACCCACCGAATGAGTCCGAATGATTCCAGTTGCCGCAGCCTTCGGATTGCGGTCGGTCGGGCTATTCCGAGCAACTCTTCGACATCTCCGGTTCGTAGCCGTCCGGCCTGGCCAAGTGCTGCCAGGATATCCTGCCATCCCGGGGACAACTGAGTTGCGACCTCAGGGTCGACGGCGGCGGTCGTCAGCGTCACCCGGACACCTCCTGATGACTGGTGGTATGCAGGTGAGGGGAGACCGGCTCGGTGCATTTCGTCGAACATTCGGCGGATACCTTCGCCGAGTTCCTGTGCCCACCCGAGCTCGGTACACACTCGAGCAACTCGCGGGTTCCGGGCGAAACGCATCGCCTCACGTGGGTCGGTGGACTCCGCGAGCCCGGGGAACCGACCGGGGTTCGTTACCTCAATTCGGTCGTCGAAGATCTCGACACGAATATGATCGCCGCCGATGCTGTAAGAGCGATGGATAACCGCATTGACGAGTGCTTCAATCCATGCTCCCTCCGGTACGAGGGGAACGTCGCCGAAACGCCCGCTTTGTTGAAGTTGTCGGGCTGTGGGCTGAGTTTCTCTGATGCGTTGGGACGCTCTTTGTAGGACGCTATCGATGACTCCATCGAAACTTGTGTCGGCTGTGAGCTTCTGGCGAGAACCTGTTTCCCGTATCGTTCCGGCATGCCTGAGTACACGCACGTAGGCGTTCGGGAACTCAAGTTGAGGATTCTTACCGAAAAGCAGCAGTGCAGCAGCCGTCACTTCTTCATTTCGTAGGAGGCCACGGTGCTGGAGTAGCCGTTCAGGATCGGCGGAGCCGGCTGCTTGCGCGTAGGTGTAGATTGTCTCCCAATCGAGGTCATCCAGATCAACACCAGCGACGAGGGTTCCATCGAAGACGCTCTGGCCCTTGTCGTACACGAGCTCTTGACGTTGGGCGAAGGTGAGCCTGCGTGTTTCGTCGCCTACTCGAAGGTACACCTCGTCTCGCGCCGTCGCGTGCACGACCTCTGAGGGCTCAACCTCAATGATGAGCACATGATCCGGTTCACCGCGCGAATTGATGCAGGGAAACTCCACCGCGTGTATCCGGACGAGAGGGCGGGTGAAATCCATGGCGACCTGCCGAAGTGCGTTGACTTTCTCCGGGTAGCTAGCGATCCCCTCGATCTGCTGATCTCTGAGGCCGATGACTACGGCTCCTCCCTCGGCGTTCGCCATGGCGACTTGAGCCTTCGCGAGATCTGGAGGAGACACGAGGACACTTTTACGGTCGAACCACTGATTCTCGTTCAGATCCAGCAGCGCCGACCCCACCTCGTCGGTAGGGAGCTGCAGGGCCGTTGAGAGTTGTGTCCGCACATAGTCTCCTGGTTCTCTTCAATACTATAACATTGTTAGAGTACTGCCGAGAACCATTCCGCAGAGACTGGATGTCGCTTCGATATTGAGAATCTCTCCTTCTCAACTCGTGACAGTGAACAAGGCTACGTCGCGATGCCGCACGAATGGCACAGAGTCAGAATATGGGAGCGTACGGACTCGTATGGATGGCACGCACCGCCGATCCGCAGATGGAGCGTCTAGCGGGGCACACAGACACATGACGTTGCCATCGATACCGCTGGCCCGGGGCGCGGCGATGGAATTCGAACTTACTGCAGTCGTTTTCGTCGTGGGCGAATCTTGATTATCGACCCAGTTCGCGGCGACGGGACTCGAGCTCGTCGCGGTCGATTTCACCGCGGGCGAAGCGCTCCTCGAGAATCTCTACTGCTCGACCCCCATCCGAGCGGCTCCTTCCCGATGTTTGGCCAATGCCCCACACTATGAGGGCGATGAGTCCTCCGAATATCAACAACATCATGAGTACTCCTGCGCCAGAAAAACCTATGTCCATTATCAGTGGCCTCCTTGTTGAGACTCTCTCGACAACACAATTCTACAATAATAGACTCCTTGTCTATTCCATAAATCTATGGAATAATAGAGGTATGAGTGAATCGCTAGATATCGGAAGAGAAGTCAAGGATGGTCTCTACGAGCAGTTCGCTCGTATTGGGAAGGCTGTCGCCAATGCCAAGCGCATCGAACTGCTTGAGCTGTTGTGCCAGGGAGAGAGAAGTGTCGAGGTTCTCGCCGATGCTGCTGCGATGGGTATGACGAACACCTCGGCGCACCTTCGGGTGTTACGCGAGGCGAGATTGGTCGACACCCGCAAGGAAGGCACGAGGGTGTTCTATCGCCTTGCGGACGATGAAGTGTGCACCTTCTTTCTGTCCCTACGCGACCTGGCGAGCCGCCGGTTCGCCGAGGTCGAGCAGGTGGTGCGGTACTACTTCGAGGCGCGCGACAACCTTGATCCGGTTGGCCGAGCGGAGCTCATGGAACGAGCCGACGACGGTGACGTGATCCTGCTCGACGTTCGCCCGGGCGAGGAGTACGACGCCGGCCACATCCCGGGCGCACTCTCGGTGCCGCTCGGCGAGTTGGAGGCGAGACTCTCGAGCCTGCCCAAGGATGCCGAGATCGTCGCGTACTGTCGCGGGCCGTACTGCGTACTTGCCCCTCAGGCGCTGGAGCTGCTCCACAAACACGGCTTTCGAGCACGACGGTTGGAAGATGGGCTTCCGGAGTGGCGCCAGGCCGGCCTGCCGGTCGCGGTGGGGAGCGAGAGTGGAGGATGAGCACCCTCTTCGTCCTCAACGACCCCCCGTACGGAACCGAGCGAAGTTACAACGGCCTGCGTCTCGCCGGATCGGTGGTGAGACGAGAAGCCGAAGAGGTGAAGGTCTTTCTTGTCGGCGACGCCGCAGCGTGCGCCAAGGCTGGGCAGAGGGTCCCCAGCGGTTTCTACAACGTTGAACACATGCTCCGATTGGTGACTCGGCGCGGCGGCGAGGTCGGTGTCTGCGGGACCTGCATGGATGCCCGGGGCATCACCGACGAGGAACTTGCTGCGGGAACTCACCGCAGCACCATGGACGAACTCACCGATTGGACCCTGCACTCCGATCGGGTGTTGGTCTTTTGACAACAACCCAGACGCCAGGTTTCAGACAATGAAAAGGAATGGACGATGAGTGAATCCAAGACAGTGGTGATACTCGGCGGAGGGCTTGGCGGCGTGGTCGCAGCAACGGTGCTCCGCAAGAAACTTCCGGACAACCATCGAGTGATTGTCGTGGACCGCGAACCCGACCATTTGTTCGCCCCGTCACTTCTGTGGTTCATGGCGGGTCTGCGCACGGCGCGCGACATAGTTCGCCCGCTCTCCAGGCTTGAGAAGAAGGGGATCGAGGTTGTGTATGGCGAGATCGAGGCGATCGACCCGGAGGCTCGTCGGGTACGTATCGGACCCGGATCGAACGGTTCTTCACCAGGCGAAACCACCAGTGGTGGTCGGACGCTTGATGCCGATTATTTGATCGTATCCCTGGGTGCCGACCTCGCTCCCGAGACGATCCCCGGCCTCGCCGACGCCGGCCAGACCTTCTACACGATGGCCGGTGCCGCAAGTCTGCATGACACCCTCGAGAACTTTGACGGCGGAAAGATTGTTGTCCTCACGGCGACGCCGGCGTACAAATGTCCGGCGGCGCCGTACGAGGCGGCAATGCTTCTCAACGAGCAAGCGAACAAGCGGGGCGTTGGTGACAGAACCCAGGTGGATCTGTACGCCGCCGAGCCGGGACCGATGGGGGTCACCGGGCCGGAGGTGTCGGCGGGTGTCCGACAGATGGTCGAGGGTCAGGGGATTGGCTTCCATCCCGAGCACCAGGTCACAGCCGTGGACCCGGAGGCCCGACGTATTTCGTTCAGCAACGGTGTCGAGGCGGACTTCGATGTGCTGGCGTATGTGCCTCCCCATCGTGCTCCGAACGTGGTTCGTGACTCGGGCTTGGTCGATGAGTCGGGGTGGATCCCGGTAGACCGCAACACGCTCGACACCAGGTTCCCCGGTGTGTACGCGATCGGGGATATCACGGGGATCCTCCTCAAGATGGGGAAACCTCTCCCGATGGCCGGTGTGTTCGCAGAAGGCCAGGCCGAGGTGGTAGCGAGGAACATCGCCCGGGAGATCACCGGCAAGGGTGACCCCGCGTCATTCGACGGCAATGGCGGGTGTTTCATCGAGGTCGGCGGCGGCAAAGCCGGTTTCGGCCGTGGTGACTTCTACGCCGATCCGACACCGCAGATCAAACTCCACGGCGTCGGCCGTCGCTGGCACATCGCCAAGATCCTCTTCGAAAAGACCTGGTTCCGCCGCTGGCTGTGATGGGCATGCCCGTCTATCGGGTTGCCCGCAGATGGAGGACTGGCGAGCTATCTCATGAGCTCGGGAGCAAGATCCACTCCATACCGTTCATGATCGCTCCCCGAATTCCGAATGCGCGCTCGTCTGCTCCGGGAGGATCGTCGATACGCACCCACATATCTCCGTTCGTGGCAAGCGTTTCTGCGGTGTCCCAGAACGTAAGGATGACCCAGCCATCGACGGTGGTGGTGCCGCTTGCCGCGGGGATGAGCTCGCTGCCGAACGTCCGGTGGCCGGATGTCGGAAAGGTATCGACTGGATTCCACGTCATTCCGCCATCGGACGATGTCAGGACATAAGCCGCCGGATCGCCGCTGGAAGTCGGTGTTGCTTCCGGTCCAGCTCCGCTGAACAGGAGTGAACCGTTCGCGAGCGTTGCAAATTCGCCCCCCCAAGTCGCGAGTACTGCGCGCCCGTCGGGTTGTGGTTCGAGACCGACCGTCGGCCCCAGGAGTGTCCAGTCCTTCCCATTGGTGGATTCCCATAGGAGCGGGTTCTGCATCCATATGTACGGCTCGGTATCAGATCGTCCTTCGGTCCATCTGATGAGTCGGAATGTTCCGTCGTAGACATACATCCCACCCGTGGCCAAATCCCCGAACGAATATGGCAGAAAGGCGCTTGGATCGACCGCAGTGAACGACCGACCTCCGTCCGACGACACCAAGAATCCTCCGGTATCGCCTCCTCTTTCTGCGATCGCGGTGTTGCGAATCTGCGCGTAGTCGTTGAAGTACGTTATTCCCGATTCGCCGTCGATCAATACTTCGAACCATGTCCCGCCATCGTCGGTCGCCCACGTTGACCACGAGGCGGCAGCGTTCGGGTCGGCGTCGATCGGTCGAACGAATACGTAGAAGTAAGGTGCATCGGCGGGGATCTCTACCTCGGCGTACGCGACGAATCCATCGAATCGGTCGAGCGGCACTTCATCCCAACTCTCGCCGTCGGCGCTGATCAGGAAACTCTCGGTGGGGTCCGCAAAACGGACGGACGATGTACCGATGGAGAACAGCACCGAGCCGTCATCCTGGTCCCAAGTCCCGTCGAAACCCTGATCGTACGCGACGTAGGTCCCGTTCCGGAGACGCCAGATCGATCCGGGTGAGCTGATCCCGGTCTCGTACCATTTCCAACCGATCGAAGACTCGTTGGGGAGGTCCACATAGGTCGACGTGCCGAGCGCTGCGCCGGCGTTCTCGTCGGGTGGTGTCGTCGAGGGGGCGACTGTCGAGGGCTGGTTCGCTGGCGGCGCATCCGCGGCGCCGCGGCTGAGTAGCAGAGTCAGCCCTCCAAACAGGACGAGGACCGCAAGGCCCACACCCACGGCAACCCAGGGTCTCGCCTTCTGACGAACCGGTGGAGCTATCGGAGGCAACTCTCGAATCTTCGCGAGAAGGTCGGAGACATCGACAGCGGTGATCGGTGGCTGACTGTCGATCAACTGGGTGCCGTAGGCATGGATCTGGGTCTCGAGGTCGGTCGTCATGGTTTCACCTTCAGTGATCGTCGCAAGCGTCGCATTGCGCGATCCGAGTAACTTTGTACGGTCGCTTTCGAGATCCCGAGCAGCTCCGCGACCTCGGTCATTGACCAGCCATAGGCATGCAGTAGGAACACGACCTGGCGTTGTCTGTGGGTGAGACGGTTCATCGCGGCGGGAAGGCCGGGTTCGACCCACGGCATCGCACCGGTGTCGACGGGTGGCAGGATCGGTGCTCGCCGCTTGGTCATCCGACGACCCTGTGTTTGGCCGACCCGGTACAGGTAGCCAACGGGGTTTTCCATCACAGAAACCCGGTCCCAGTGTTCCCACCCGAACGCAAGGGCCTCAGCGGCCGCGTCACGTCCAGTCTCCGGTCCGAATGCTGCCATGAGCGCATGGCGTAGACGAAGCTGACATCCGTCAACAAACTCGGTGAACGAATCAGTTCTGACATCATCGGGCAACAATGGATTCCTTCGCAATGCTCATACTTAGTAAAGCCCTTGCATCCCGCTCCCGTATGGCACGGTTCTCGGGAAGCCCCGGTGCTGCGCCCGGATTCATGGTTGTCAACGGTTGGCGGTGCGCTCTCGGGTTCCGCCGGGAAACGTAGGTCTGGAGCAGGCGCTGCACAGATAGTGTGCGAAACCGACACTCAAACCCCAAGGAGACGTTCGCAGCAGAAATCGAGACGAGAAGCTTGGCGATAGCGCCGCGGGTCCGCGAGGAGATGAACTAATTTACAGCGCTTGAGATCGGTAGACGCTGGACCATGCAAGCACGACTGACACGAGTTGTGATGTCTGAGATGCAGGCCATCCTTGTCGAGGGCACAGACTGTGACGGTCCTCAGTCTGGGACCGAGTCCTTCGTGTGCGCGATTGTTTCAGAGTCAAGGAGCACCCGAATCAGGGTCCGGAGGATGCTTGATCTTCGCGATGAGGTCAGTAAGCACGTGCGCCAGCGGATACCTTGAGGACGCCTTGCTGCAGGTATCGCTGATGATCAGATCGGGGAGTAACCTCTTGCCGCAACGCGCGGCCATGGACACGCTGGTGACTGGCCATGCGTATCTGCCGGTCAACGGGCACGGACACTGCAGCTGGTGGAGTGAACTTGAGGCATAGGGGAATGGCGGCAGCGGCGCCCCTCGATTGGGTCTGTCCAGTACTCGGCTCATCCACGGGACCGGGCGAACATTGACTGGGGTCGATTGCCGGTGTTCGTGTTGGGCGAGAGTTTGAATCACCTCCCCGGTTAGGCATAAGCCACGGTCATGCGTTTTCCGACGTTGGTGTTCTGCTCAAGTTCGTCGACAAGTGCGATGGCATAGTCCTCGACGCTTATCGTGCTCACTCCGTCGGCGTCTGCAACCACGTCGTCGTGTCCGCTGGTGTAGGTTCCCGTCCGCTCGCCAGGTTGGATCATCGGGGGTGGCGATATGTACGTCCATTCGAGGTCGGTTGCGTCGCGGCGGATAAGCTCGAGCAGTTCGACGTGTGCCTGCGCAACCGCCTTGAACTCGGCGGGGAACCAGGCAGCGTCGATGACACGCTCACCGTCGGGGAGCAGCAAACTGCCGGCACCACCAACAAAAACGAGCCGTCGTACACCGGCTGCTCGAGTTGCTTCGATAACACTCGTCCCCGCCGCGAGAAATGGAGTTGTTCCATCGGTGACATCGTGCGGTGGATTGGTCGCCATGACGACGGCATCGTGGCCGGACGCGAGCGTCGTGATGCGTGTGGTGTCCGTGGCGTCTGCGGTTTCGATTCCTTCGCCTCCGGAACGGCTGACAGGGGTGACGCGATGTCCCCGTCTTGTTGCTTCGGATGCGATTTCTTTCCCAATCATTCCGGTAGCACCGATAAGCAGGATGTCCATGTTGATGTCTCCACTGTGCGTGACGTAGCTTGCCCACATGAAGCTAGCGATCAGAAACTGGTATCCGCAAGGAGACCTTGCTACCCTTAGGATACTGTGACTACTGGCAACGCCTTCGACCCCACCTGCGCCACCCGAACCGTGCTGGATCGGATCGGTGATAAGTGGTCCGTGCTCGTGTTGCTCGCACTCAAGGATGGACGTCTTCGTTTCACTGAGATCAAGCGGTGTATCGGCGGAGTGACTCCAAAGGTTCTTACCGCAACGTTGCGAGCCATGGAGCGTGATGGGCTTCTGACCCGCGAGATCTTTGCGGAAGTACCTCCCCGAGTTGAGTACGAACTCACGAAACTTGGCCGGTCGCTCGGAACTCCTCTCGCAACGCTCACCAAGTGGGCCGAGAGCAACGTTGCCGAGATTCTTGCTGCTCGCGATCGACACGACCTGGATCATGGGTGACCCGAGGCCACATAGTGCAAGCCCGGTCGGTCAATCGGAAACATTTGCGAGTCGGTGTCCTCGTCGGGTGGTTTGATTCGTAAGTAGGGTGAGTGCGGGACCGACCCGCACCGAAACGAGGAGAACCTCATGAGTCAGTATCTGTTGTCGATGCACACGGCGGAGGGTGAAGTTCGCGAGCAGCCGACTCCCGAGATGATGCAGGGTTTCATGGAGCGGATCAACGCCCTCGAGGCCGACATGCGCGAGAGTGGAGCGTTCGTGTTCACGGGCGGGCTCCACGGTCCCGATGCTGCGACGGTTGTCCGTTCGAAGGATGGTGAGATCGTGATCACCGATGGCCCGTTTGTCGAGGCGAAGGAGCATATCGGTGGTTTCTACGTCATCAACGCCGAGGATCTTGACGAGGCATTGGCCTGGGCAGGCAAGGTAGTGGACGCCATCAACCATCCGATTGAGGTGCGTCCGTTCCACGATTCACGAGGCGGCTGATGACGTGACCCGTGTCGCTGCCGGCCATCGGGGACCGCCCGATGTTGAGATCGTATTCCGCGAGGTGTACGGCCAGGCGGTGGCGACACTGGTCCGTGTTTTCGGTGATATCACGCTTGCGGAAGACGCCGTCCAGGACGCGTTCGTCATAGCGAGCGAGCGATGGCGACGCGACGGGATTCCTCCTAATCCGGCGGGTTGGATTGTGAGGACCGCACGAAACCGAGCAATCGACAATCATCGCCGGGCCCGGCGGGGCCGGGAGCTCTATGAACAGGTAGGTGCTGGTTTGAGCGCGACGTATGGGTTCGACCCGGGGAACTGGGAAGAAGACGAACCCGTGAACGATGATCAACTCCGGCTCATCTTTACGTGTTGTCACCCGGCCCTACGAACGGAACACCAGGTGGCATTGACGTTGCGGCTGCTCGGCGGTCTGAGCGTGGACGAGGTTGCCCGCTCGTTCCTGGTGAGCGAGCCCGCAATGGCGAAGCGACTGGTGCGGGCAAAGTACAAGATCAAGGCTGCCAAGATTCCGTATCGGGTGCCCGGTCACGCCGATCTTCCGGGACGTTTGCGGTCGGTGCTGTCGGTCGTCTATCTCATCTACAACACCGGGATCGATAGTCCGGAGAAGGAGTCGCTGCGCAGCGATGCCCTTCGACTCGCCCGTTCACTCGTCGAACTGATGCCCGACGAGCCTGAGGTGGCTGGTTTGCTTGCACTGATGGTGTTGAACGAATCTCGGATGCCAGCGCGGGTACGAGAGGGGGATCGCGTCCTGTTACGTGACCAGGACCGCAGTAGATGGGACCGTGCAATGATTCAGGAGGGTCACGCAATCGTGCGAGCGTGTGTTCGGCGTGATCAGCCGGGGCCGTTTCAGCTCCAGGCCGCAATCCAGGCCGTACATTGCAATGCAGTGTCGTTCGACGAAACCGACTGGCCGCAGATCGTCTCGCTATACGACCATCTCTTTTCGATCATGCCAACGCCGGTAGTCGCGTTGAACCGGGCGATCGCGATCGGTGAAACCGAGGGCCCGGTCGCCGCCCTTGACGCGTTGGATGCGATTGGGTCGCAACTCGATAGTTACTACCTCCTGCACGCGACCCGTGGTTCCCTCTTGCGTGACCTGGGTGAAAGCGATGCGGCGAGGACCGCCTACGAACGCGCCATAGACCTCGCCCCAACGAGCAGGGACCGACAGTTCCTCACCCAACAGATCGACTCGCTGCCCACCGAGAAGTAACCAACCCCCAAGCAGCACCGAAGGCGTTCCCCCGAGAACCCGTAAGCAACGGAGTCTGTGACATCCCCGTTCTCGCGTTCCCCCGAGAACCCGAAGGGTTCTAGCAAGGAACGCCGAAGGCGTTCCCCCGTTCCCCTGAGAACCCGAAGGGTTCTAGCAAGGAACGCCGAAGGCGTTCCCGCCTACCTGGATTTGAACCTAGGGTCTTGAATCATGCGTCGGTCGCGGGCCCTCTGTGTTCCTGGGAACGGGGACGCGCATCGGAAGAGTACGCGGCTATGGGTAGCGGGGTTCGAGGCCCGGAAGGGACTCGAAGTCTGCGGGGATACCTTTGATCGTGGGCCCACCTGGATTTGAACCTAGGGTCTTGGTCCTCACGGAGGTTGAGCACGTTTGGGTGCTCTTGAACCAGAGACGCGACTCAGGAACGCGCGTCTACGGGTAGCGGGGTTCGAAGCCCGGAAGGGACTTGAAGCCTTCGGGGAACACCGAAGGCGTTGCCCCGAGAACCCGAAGGGTTCTCGCAAGGAACCGAGCTTCGCTCGGTTCCCGTGGGCCCACCTGGATTTGAACCAGGGACCTCATCCTTATCAGGGATGCGCTCTAACCAGGCTGAGCCATGGGCCCGAAGGAAGCGTGAGCATACCATCTCCCCTGGAGACACGGAAGATGAGACCGGGGGCACCGCAGCGACGTGGTTTGTGTTTGTGGGATCGCGAGTACAATCAACTCACCTTCGGGGACGTAGCTCAGCCTGGCAGAGCACCTGATTTGCATTCAGGGGGTCGTCGGTTCGAATCCGATCGTCTCCACCCAGAAAAACAGACCTGGCTTTCCGCTCCGTGGGCGGGTGCCGTTGTCTGTGAACTGTGTGTGCAGTCGATCGCACTCGACACAGAGGACCGAGCATGTCTCGTTTCCGTCATTGGTCAGATCGTTCTCCACACCGTGGCGAAAGTGAGATATCGATGACCGACGCAGTAATCGTTGACGCTGTGCGCACTCCAGGGGGACGTCGTGGGGGACAGCTCAAGGACTGGCATCCTGTGGATCTGCTGTCCGAGGTTCTTAAGGCCCTTGCCGAACGCAATACTCTCGATACGTCGCAGATTGATGATGTGATCGTCGGGTGTGTTTCTCAGCTTGGTGAGCAGGCGATGAATGTGGGGCGCAGTGCTGTCCTCGCGGCCGATTTCCCTGAGACGGTTCCTGCGACGACTGTCGATCGTCAATGTGGGTCGAGCCAACAGGCAGCACATTTTGCCGCCCAGGGCGTTATTGCGGGGGCGTACGACATTGTTATTGCCGCCGGCGTCGAATCGATGACGAGAGTGCCGATGGGTTCCAGTATGGAGGGTCCGGGTAAACCGTTCGGACCGCGAGTATTTGACCGTTATGACCACCGTCTGGTTCCCCAGGGAATCTCTGCCGAGCTCATTGCCCAGCAGTGGGATATTTCGCGTGAGGAGATCGACGCGCTCGCCTACGAGTCACATTTCCGTGCGAACCGCGCTACCGAAGAGGGCCGTTTCGAGAATGAGATCATTCCGATCGAGGTGAGGCGTGACGACGGGACTATCGAGATGGTCACTCGGGACGAAGGGATCCGCCCGTCGACAACGCTGGAGGGTCTCGCTGGCCTCCGTGCCGTGTTCAAGGATGACGGCATTGTGACGGCTGGCAACTCGTCACAGATCTGCGACGGGGCAGCGGCGGTTCTGATCATGTCCGCCGAGAAGGCCCAGGAGCTTGGTCTTAAACCACGGGCGAGGTTCCATACGTTCGCGCTCGCCGGTACCGATCCTGTCACGATGCTCACCGGTCCGATCCCTGCGACCCAAAAGGCTTTGGCGAAGGCTGGCATGACGATTGACGATATCGACATTTTCGAGGTCAATGAGGCGTTCGCTACGGTCATCGCCGCCTGGCAGCGTGAGACCGGTGCAGATCTCGAGAAGACGAATGTCAATGGTGGGGCGATGGCATTGGGTCACCCTCTCGGTGCCTCTGGGGCGAAGCTCATGACCACGCTTCTCAATGAACTGGAGCGAACTGGCGGTCGGTACGGGTTGCAGACGATGTGCGAGGGTGGCGGCTTAGCGAACGCGACGATCATCGAACGGCTGGATTGAACCAGGGTGTTTACCTATGTGCTTGCGGTCGTGTTTGGTCTGGTGATTTTCCGGACCATTGCATGGAGTGTCAGGATGCTTGCTATCCCGGTCCCACCAGAACCGGATCCCGCGGATGTCGGTGAGGTCAATCAGACCTACAAGTGCAGTGTCTGCGGTATGCGCCTCACCGTCACTCATGCGCAGAGTGAAGACATCGAGGCCCCGCGTCATTGCCGCGAGGATATGGATCCGGTCTGGGAGCCCGAGCAGGCGACCTGACGCATCTTGCACCGAGTGACACGCGTGTAGTTTTCCCCAGCCTGTGGAAAGATCCGTGGATAATTACGCGTATGTGATTCGGCGTATGAAGCGAAGGTCTCGGTTGTGCCCTCGCGACGGTCGGTCTCAAGAGCCCTTTGGCTCCGGCTGCGGATCAGATGTTGGCACACGCTGCCATGGCCGCGAACACGTCGGGCTGATCATCCTGTGGTGTAGTGGCTCCAGAGAATTGTGCAGTGAACACCTCGGCGAGCGCTTCATCGGTCAGAGCTTCTGAGAGGCACGCTGTCTGCTCTTCGGTCATTTCCGGACCGCTGCTGGCAATGTTCTCAAGGATCATGTCGCGCATCGGCACACAGTCGAGGAAGAGAGACGCCATTTGACGGGCTTCGTCGAGAGGGATCGATTCGGAATCGAGCGCTGCGTTGTCGATCTCGGCAAGACGGTCGACACCAAACGCACCGACGTACTTCTCGCCGACACAGAGGGCTTGATCGTCGGTCACTGCCATGCCGCCGGCGGTCTCATCAAAACCACCCTTGAAACCAACGGCGTACTCGCTTGCCGCAGCCTTCTCTTCTACGCTCAGCGCAGCTGCCGGGTCTGTCGCCGCATCATCCGCGGCACCTCCGCCACAGGCTGCGACCACCAAAGCAAAAACCACTAGTACTGTAAATCTCTTCATTCTCATTTTCCTCCTACAAAGGGTTTGATATCGCCGAACACAAGCCCCTGTCTCCATCCACTCTTTTTCCCTCGGCGGTTCCGCCTCTTGATTCAGGGATGCGACAGCCATT
This sequence comes from Actinomycetota bacterium, assembly GCA_013151445.1. Taxonomy (GTDB): domain Bacteria; phylum Actinomycetota; class Acidimicrobiia; order Spongiisociales; family UBA5794; genus BMS3BBIN02. The sequence goes on along the minus strand of JAADIG010000017.1, from coordinate 15,771 downwards.
GCCCAGCGATAGTCGGGGCGTCGGGGCACATTTTCGCCCGTGAAGAGCTTATCAGCGAGGGTCTCAGACATTGCGGTTTTCGTCGGCAGCAGTGGCGGTCAGCGGTCGAAACAGGGTCCCAGGGCATCGAGCAAGGCGGATTCAGCATTTGGGGAAGCAGCCTCGCCAGCGAAGACCACGACATACATTTCGGTCATGACATCGTCATTGGGCGCTTCCCTGAGGAGTTTTGGGAGAAGGTCCGGAGGGAGGTGTGGTCACATCGAACCGGTGGGATTGTTGGATCGGTGCAGTGTGTCGTTCGGTCGCGAGAAAAGGGACGGCACCCGTAGGTACCGTCCCTCTTCAGTTTGGATATTCGGTTGGTCAGGCGTTGAAACAGGAGAGCATCGCTCCCACCAGTGCGGCCTGAGCGTCGGGTGCCGCATCCTCGCCAGCGAAAGTCACGACGAGCATCTCCTCAAGGACATCATCGGTGAATGCGTCGGAGAAACAGGCTATCTGTCCCTCGGTCATCTCAGTGTCTCCACTGGACAGTTCGCTGATGATCATGTCCCGCATCGGAACACAGTCAAGGAACAACGTCGCCATCTGGCGGGCTTCATCGACGGGAACCGTGAAATCAGGCTCGGCCGAGCCGGCGCCGATTTCTTCGAGACGCGTGACACCAAGGGCGCCGACGTACTTTTCACCCACACAGACTGCTTGATCGTCGGAGACACTGATCCCGTCACTGCCATTGTCGAAACTCGCTTTGAACTCTGTGGCGAATTCGTTAACGGCGGCCTGCTCTTCACTGCTTAGGCTGGCGCCACTATCGGAGCCGCCTCCACAGGCGGCGACTACGAGGGCCATCGCTGCAAAAAGTGCAATCTTCTTCATATTCTGCTTTTTCTCCTAGTAAGGAATCTATGGGCGGCAGACAATTGAAGTCTCCAACCCCTTCCTATCTTCGGCCATTGTGGCCGAGACGTTAGGAACGCGCGTTTTAGGGTACGCAGGGCAAAGTCTTGCAGGCTAACGATGCAGATTGAAGGACTCGACCCAAAACACACCGATCGGGCATGCCCGATGGTGGTTTACTGATGGAGTTAGCGGTAGTCCATTGTCATCGCGAAACCCACACCGATTAAGGCCAGTCCACCGAGCAACAGAGTGTTTCTCGGAGTTCCCGGCACGAAGGCCATGTAGTTCACGACGATGATGATCGCCCCAAGTCCCATGGTGCCGAACATCGTGGTTACGTACCACTGCGGGGAGGGCCCCTTCGACTTGATGGGATCCTTTGTTGGCGGCGGTGCAGGCCGTTTGTTAGCGCTCTTGCGCCCTTTTGATACAGGCATAGCTCAATAGAGTAGTCATTCCGGCCGACATACCTCAATAGGCAACGTGGTAAACCGACGGCCGGTTTATCCTGCCAGAGACCGCGACCTTCGGCGATGGAGAAGTTTTGCAAACCCAAGAGATTACTGACACCGACGTTGACCCGGTCGCCGACGTCGACGGCGATGACTCCACAAGCGGTGTCGTTCCTCGATCCCGTAGGGCACGCTACATCCGGGGTCTCGGGTGGCTCTTCATCAACGTGGGCCTTTTCCTTGTTGGATTCGTTATCCACGCGCTCTTCATCACTACGTACTTTTCTCAGCAGAACCAGGGTGCGTTGAACGAACAACGCATCGAGAACAATAGAACTGCGGTCATCGAGGAGGTCGAGTGGACCCCTCCCACCGACGTGCTCGCGGTCGAGGATCCCCAGACCGGTGAGTTTGTCTCGCAAGGACCGACCGAGACGCTGACGATTAAACGCGAATCGGTGCCTCCCGTGGGAGAAGCGTTTGCGATCATCCGGGCTGATATCCCGTCACTGGCGAACGGGTGGAATGTCGTCGAGGGGGTAACGGTGGCGGCCCTCAAGAACGGTGCCGGACATATGCCGGGGACACCGCTGCCTGGTCAACCGGGGAACTCCGTCATCGCCGGCCACCGGACGACGTACGGTGCTCCCTTCAGCGATCTTGATCTCCTCGAGATTGGCGATCCGATCGAAGTAGAAACAGCGCTTGGTCTCAACATCTATATCGTCCGCGAAGTGATTATTGTCGATCCCACCGACGTGTGGGTTACGGATAACCGAGACGGGGCGTGGCTCACCCTGACGACGTGCGAGCCGAAGTTCTCAGCGCGCAAGCGACTCATTGTGTTCGCCGAACTCGTCTCCGGGCCGAATGCGGCTACGATCCAGGGCTCCTTATGATGATGAAACGCGCCTATCAAGCTCTTCCAGGTCCGACACCGGTACGGGTCGCTCTCGCAGTCCTGGCGATTCTCGTTTTTCTTGTAGTGCTCAACTTCGTCTACGAGTGGATGGGCACGTCCTTCCTGGATAGTGGGGGAACACTGGGGTGAGGGTTCTCGTCGTTGATAACTATGACTCCTTCACCTTCAATCTTGTCCAGTACCTAGGAGAGCTCGGAGCCGACCCCCACGTCGTCCGCAACGATGCGCTGACACCTGAAGATGCGGAAAAACTAGAGATCGACCGATTGCTGATTTCTCCGGGTCCGGGGTTTCCCCAGGACGCAGGGTATTCCATTGAATACGTAACGTATTTTGCACACAAGGTTCCGATTCTTGGTGTGTGTCTTGGCCACCAAGCGATAACCGTCGCCTTCGGTGGGTCGGTGGGGCTTGCCCCGGAGCCTCGGCACGGAAAGACATCGGACATCAGTCACGATGGGCGTGGTGTGTTCACCAACCTGCCGAATCCGTTCACGGCGACACGGTATCACTCGTTGTCGAGCAACGAACTCCCGGACGTCCTTGAGGTCACGGCTCGATCGGAGGACGGTGTCGTGCAGGCGATTCGGCACACCTCCCTACCGATCACCGGTGTGCAGTTCCACCCGGAGTCCATCATGACGACCCAGGGTAAGGCGTTGCTGGCGAATTTCCTGGCTGGTGCGTAGTTAGTCCAGCGGCTCAACTCGTCAGGGGGTGACAACGAGCTTTCCGGCCGCGATGCCCGCCTCCATGTCACGGTGGGCCTGGGAAATGTCATCCATTGTGTAGGCCTTGTAGACGGGTACCGTTGTTGCTCCGGAGGCGACCCTATCGAGAAATCCCTGGAGTACCGATTGGGGTAGATCGGTGGCGTTGCCGTGATAGGCGGTGAGACGGACCCCGCGGGGGATGTATTCGATCGGGTAAAAGTCTTTTACGATCCATTCGTTTGCCAGCATGCCAGTGAAACACACCACCCCGTGGACGCGGGTGGCCGCCAGAGTGTCGGGGAGGGTAGGTGTCCCGACAAGTTCGAGAGCCTTGTCTACCCCGTCGGGCAAGATTCCCCGTACCCGGGCCGCCACGGAGCCGTCATCGATGATGACGTGGTCAGCACCAGCACGGATCAGAGTGGATGTCTTGGCAGTGCTGCGGGTAGTTGAGATAACGGTGAGGCCGCGCTGCTTGGCCAGGATCGTGGTTGCCATGCCAACCGATGATGAGCCTCCGCGGATCAGGATCGTTTCACCCGGTTGGGCGTCAAGTCCGACGGTGAGTGAGCCATTGGCCGTTTGCAGCATTTCGGGGATGGCGCCGAGGGTGACCCAGTCGAGTTCGCTCTCGAAGGGGATCACCTGTGAGGCCGGCACACATGTGTATTCGGCGTATCCACCATCGAAGGTCCGACCCATGCCTCCCAGCAGCGTCATGACCTTTTGGCCGACCGAGAAACTATCTGATGAAGATTGGGCGATAACTCCCGTTGCTTCGATCCCGAGCACTCTGGGGAACGTCACCCCCTCGGCGAGACCCAGACGGGTGTGCAGTTCGGACCGGTTAAGTCCGAAGGCCTTGACTTCGATGAGCACCTCACCGGTGCCGGGAGACGGGAGGGGAATGTCGCGGATTGTGAGGGCCTCGGGTGGTCCGGGGGCGTCGAGGACCACCGCTCGCATGGTGCGACTCATCGCGTTGCGCTTTCGAGTGTTGTGGTGGTACCACCGAGGTTGGAGCGCAGAGTCCCAATATCGATGGTGAGGCGTTGCACGATGTCTGGTGGTAATGCCTGACCTATGAGGCTGTCCAGCGCCCGGGCGACGGTGGCGCGAAGCTTCTCAAGAAGGCGTGCACCGTCAGTGGTGAGTTCGAGAATCGATGATCGTCCGTCGGTAGGGTGCGGAATCCGCCGGAGGTAACCAGCTGACTGGATACGATCCGAGAGTTTGCTGGCGCCGCCGACCGTAATGGTGAGTTCGCGCACAAGGTCGTTCACGGTTACAGATTCAATTCGGTCGACGACATTCAGGGTTTCGTACCACGACAAGGCAACGTCGTGCTCGGTGCGCAGGCGATGCTCGACGGCGTTCCACAGTTCGATTTCAAGTCGCACGATGGCATGGAAGAGAGCGGGAAGGTCAGGAGTCATGGCCACATCCTATCACGATATACATTCCAAGGAATACATCGAGTGGTACCGAGTTGTATTCCTTGTAATCTATTTCTTCTGAGGAGTACACATGTCAACGTCCGACACACAAAAGATTCGAGAATTGCTGACCACCTACGAACACTCGCTCAACACCAGCGATGCAGCCCTGGCGGCATCGTGTTACACGAGTGATGGGGTCTTTATGCCAACGACGCTCCCGACGTCGTCGGGTGCAGACCTAGAGACGGCGTATGCCGGAATATTCGAGATGATCGCCCTCGACATAAAGTTCACGTTCGACGAGATCGTCGTTGCCGAGGGTGGTTATGCCTTCGCATTGACCAGCAGCAGCGGCACACAGACTGTGCTCGCCCCCGGGGTCACGAACTCGGAGTCGAACCGAGAGATATTCATTCTGCGCGTTGAAGATGGCGACTGGAAGATTGCTCGTTACATGTTCAACAAGTCGGAATGATCGAATGAGGTGATCCGTGCGGGAGTGGGCCCGCACGTCGCTTCGGCACGGATCACCTCGGTCACACTATTCGCAGAGGCGCACGACGCCATCTTCCGTCTCGACAAGTCCATCGGTTGCAAGAGATGACGTGGCCTCGAGAACGTGAGACGTTGGAAACTGTGTCGCAGCAACGAGCTCAACGATGGATTGAGGGGCTCTTCGTACCAGCGCCCGAACGACGGCGCCGCGGACCTGCCGTGCCGATCCTTCGAACTTGGTCTGGCGGGGAACGTCCAGGATAAGCCCGGGACCCGCACACCAGGCACCAACGGGACATTGGTTACAGATGGGATCATGGTTACGACAGATCACCGCTCCCAGGTCCATCATGGCCTGGTTCCAGTCACGCGCTGGATCGGCCAGGCTCTGATTGGCGGCGACGTCGAGTGCCCGACCTTTGAGCGGCTCCCCGTACCACCGACTGAGTACCCGACGCAGATTGGTGTCGGTCGCTGCCACATGCTTGCCGAGGGCGAATGCAGCGATCGCCCGTGCGGTGTATGCACCGACTCCGGGAAGTTCCTCGAGGCCTTCCACCGATGTCGGCCACCCATCGCTGGCGATAATCTTTGCGGTATCGTGCAGCCGTTTGCAGCGGTTGTTGTACCCGAGTCCGCTCCAGACCGAGAGGGCGTCCGCGAGCGATGCCTTGGCAAGATCCTCAACAGTCGGAAACCTGTTCATCCAGGCTTCGAAGTACGCGATAACCCGTTCGACCTGAGTTTGCTGCAACATGAACTCCGACACCAGCACGTCGTAACGTTCGCCGGTGTCACGCCAAGGCAGCTGGCGCCGCTGAATCCGGTACCAACTGAGGAGGGCTTGCGCACGCTCTATTTCAAGCGTACCCATATTCGTTAGGGAGCCGTGGTTGTTGTCGTTGATGTCGTGGTCGTCGTGGTACTGGTCGTTGTCGTTGGCGGCAGCACTCCGATCCACACGCCCACGGTGGTTCCATCGTCGATCAGATCACCCGGATTGGGGATCTGATCCGCGATGAGGCCAACAAGACCTGAGTCTGGGGCGACATCGGAGTCGCCGAGAACTTCGAGCTGTAGACCGATGAGGGCAAGTGCGCTCCGGGCGTCGTCGACCGTCATGCCCATAAGATTCGGCATCGCGACCTGGATGAGAACTCCGAGTGTGAGTGTGATCGTATCGCCGGCACGCACCTCCGTGTCCTTGGCGACATCCTGTGATGCAATCAGACCACCCAACCCCGATGCGGCGGTGACCTCTACCGTCTCCGTATCAAGGATCATCGTGAGACCTCTCTGGCTTGCGAGGTTCTGAGCATCTTGGACCGTTAGACCAACAAAGTCGGGAAGTGCAAACGGTTCCGGGCCAAGGGACAAGACGATAACAACGGGGCGTTTGCGGTCCTGGAGGTTGTCGGCACCGGGTTCGGAGCGAATGACAAGATTCTCGGGGACGTCGAGGCTGAATTCTTCGACGACCTGGATGTCGGAGAAACCAGCGCGGTTGAGGGTAAGGGTTGCGGACTCCTCGGTCATGTTGGTGACGTCGGGTATGAGGACCGCAAATGGTCCACCGGATACGACTAGATCGATACTCGTACCAGCGGGGTGATCAGTCGCAGGAAGTGGGCTCTGACGAAGAACGGTTCCTTCCTCGGCTCCGGATGTTTCATCGATCGTGATGGTGCCGACGACGAATCCGTTGGCGACGATCGACCGCTTGGCGTCATCAATGTTCTGATCGACGAGGCTCGGGATTTTGTCGGTCTGCTCTCCCTTTGAGATCGAGACCTCAACGAGCGTTCCGGGAAGCACCCGCTCTCCCGCCGCCGGATTGGTCTTGATGACTAGCCCTGCATCGACATTGGCCGAGAATTCGAGGGACCGACGCACCTTGAGATCAAGCTCCTGGAGGGTGGCGAATGCGTCATTGTCTGCCTGACCGGCAAGAGAAGGCACGACAACTTCTGCGACCACGGGCTCCGGTGGCGACATCACCCGCGAAAGGAAAAACAGACCCAGGGCCAGCACCGCGACAAGGCCCACAACCATGAGGATGTAGGTGAGCTGTGACTCCTTTTCCCCCTGTGGGGGTGGGTACGACACGTGGCGTCCTACCTCATCTGGTGTTGCCGTCGGGGGAGGAGGTGGTTGGTTTGCCGTATATGCGGTGTGGATGACCTGGGTAGCGGCATCGTGCTGGGGCGTCGGTTCGATCGGCGTCTGTGGTTCATATCCAACTGGGATCAGCGGTGGAGGTGCCGCCGCGGGAGCGGCAATCGGGTTCTCGCCCCGCAGGAACCGGAGCAGATCATTGCGAAGCTCGATCGCGGTCTGATAGCGGGACGCGGGGTCCTTCTCCAGGCATTTTTCGATGATTGTTTCAAGAGCTGCCGGCACATCCGGGTTAATGCTTGACGCTGGAGGCGCAAGTTCAGATACGTGCTGATACGCAACCGCGACCGGGCTTTCACCAGAGAAGGGTGGTTGGCCGGTGACGAGTTCGAAGAGGACGACACCAAGCGAGTAGATATCCGACCGTCCGTCCGCTGGCAGCCCCTGTGCCTGTTCGGGAGAGAAGTAAGTTGCGGTCCCGATGACAGCACCCGTCTTCGTCAACTCTTCCGAGTCGTCGAGGGCGCGGGCGATACCAAAGTCCGTAACTTTGACGGAACCATCGGATGTGAGAAGGATATTGCCAGACTTGACATCGCGGTGGAAGACCCCCGCCTCGTGCGCAACGGTGAGGGCAGCGGCGGACTCGGCAGCGATTTCAACGGCTCGCCTTGCCAGGAACGCACCCTCGGATCGGAGCACGTCACGCAACGTACGACCATCGATGAGTTCCATCACCATGAAGTAGGTATCACCCTCTTCGCCCCAGTCGTAGATGGCAACGATGTTGGGATGGGTCAGGTTTGCGGCGTTCTGCGCTTCCTTGCGGAATCGAGAGACAAAGGCCTCGTCCCGGGCGAACTGCGGGTGCAGCATCTTGACGGCTACCCGCCGATTGAGGAGTTGGTCTTCGGCTTCCCACACGTCAGCCATGCCGCCGCGAGCAATGTGTCGCAGCAGCCGGTAGCGGTCAGAAAGTATGCGTTCTTCAGTCACAGTGCGTAGATGGTACCCGGGTTTCAGCTAAACAAGGCGCTGAGCTACTCGGGAATGCCAAAGAATGCCGCAAGCACCTGCTGTGCGATCGGTGCCGCTAGCGCACCGCCAGTTGCACTCTCGCCGATGTCTCCCCCAGACTCGACGAGAACAACGATCGCAATCTGATTCTCTCCGGGGTTGGGGGCGACGGGACCGAACCCAAGAAACCACGCATGGGGTGAGCTTCCGGGGACTTCAGCGGTCCCGGTTTTTCCTGCGATGCGTATGTTTGGTACCGCCGCTCGACGACCCGTTCCCGATGTCACGACACGCTCCATGAGGGCAGCAACGGTATCGGCGGTTGGTCTTCCCACGGCCTCCAGCCACACCCGAGGTTCGGTTCTTGAAACAACATCGGCCTCTGCGGTGAACACTTCTTCGACGACGTACGGGACCATGATCTCGCCACCGTTGGCGATTGCTGCCACGGCCATGAGCATCTGGAGCGGGGTTGCCTGAACGTCGCGCTGACCGATCGCCGTTTGGGCCAATGCAGCATCATTGAACTCGAACGTGTTCGCCGGTGGAACGGCCGAAGCGAGGGTCTGGAGTTCGAACGGAATATCCTGATTGAACCCGAAGTCCTCCGCTTGGCCGATCAGTGCGTCTGGGCCGACATCAATCCCGAGCTGGGCGAATATCGTATTGCAGGAGCGGATGAACGCATCTTCGAGGCTCACCGACTCGCCAGCCGTACAGCGATTGCGTGAGAAATTGCGGATGACGGCGGTGGAACCGGGCAGGTCGAGTGCAGTCGGATCGTCGAAGATCGTGGCCGGGTTAGCAACACCGTTCTGTAGTGCTGCCGCGAGGGTAATGATCTTGAAGACAGACCCGGGGGGGTACGACTGGCTGGTCGCCCTGTTGAGCAGTGGGGTCGCAGCGTCATCGTCGAGTGCTTGACCGGCGGACGCCGCTCCGGGACCGATCAGTGTGTTCGGGTCAAAACTCGGGGTGGAGACGAGAGCGAGTATCGCACCGGTCGCTGGATCGATAGCGATCACCGCTCCTCGCTGTTCACCAAGCGCGGCTGCTGCGATCTGCTGGAGGTTGTTGTCGATCGTGAGGCGGAGTCCCTTGGGCCGCAGGTCATCACCGAATAACGCCGAGAGGACTCCCGAGATTGTCGCATCACGCTCCGACGTGAGGTCTTCGCTGCGTGATGCCTCGAGCCCTGTCGTGCCAAAAAGTAGCGAGTCGTACCCGACGACGTGTGCGTACAGTTTCCCGTACGGGTAGGAACGCCGGAAGACTGTCGGGTCGTCGGGATCCTGGATCGACTCGGCAACGACGGCCCCATCGCGCGTAATGATTGTTCCGCGCTCTCGACCCAGCCGGGCCGCCGCGACTCTGAGATTCCTCGGGTCATCTCTGTAGTCCGGCCCGGCAATGAGTTGCTGATAAGTCGCCGCGGCAACGAGTAATGCAAACGATATGAACATCAACAAGGCCAGGCGGCGGATTGGGGGATTCATACGCTACGACCGGTGTGTGATATTCGCGCTAGCAACGCGACAAGGATCATGTTGGCAAGGAGGCTGGAGCCCCCGTATGACATGAAGGGGAGGGTGATCCCGGTCACGGGGAACAACCGGAGCACACCGGCGAGGATCAGGAGAGACTGGACGCCAAGAACGATCGTAAGCGATGCTGCAAGGAACTTGCGGAACACGTCGCGCGTTCGGAGTGCGATCCCGAATCCGGCGGCGACCAAGAGTGCGTACGCAGCAATGACAGCCACCGACCCTGCGAATCCCATCTCTTCGGCAACCGCAGCAAAAATGAAATCGGTGGCCGCTGCCGGGATCAGATCCGGTCGTCCGAGCCCTATGCCGGATCCCGAGATACTGCCGCTACCCATAGCAAACAGTGCCTGGGCTATCTGGTAGCCGGTGTCGGAATAGTCATCGAAGGGACGAATCCAGGCACCGACTCTGCGCTGCACATGTGCGAAGGCCTGGTATGCAACGACCCCGCCGATCGCAACAAACAGGCCGCCGGCCGCAAGGTATGACCGGCGACCCGTCGCGATGTAGGCCATGCCGACGAACAATGCGAACAACAGCAAAGATGCACCGAGGTCGCGTTGATACACGAGGACAACGAAGGACACACCACCCGCGATGATGATCGGGCCAAAGTGCCGAAGCGGCGGAAACCCAAGCCCAAAGACCCGGCGTGTGTGGGCGGACATCGCAACGTGGTTGTCCGCAAGGTAGGACGCCAGAAAGAGCGCGAGGAATAGTTTGGCGAGCTCTCCCGGCTGAAAACTCAGACCCTGGAAACGGACCCAGAGTCGGGACCCGTTGATTTCTGCACCGTGGATCGGAAACGAGTCGGGCAGTAGTGGCATGAGTAGCAGGAGCACACCCACCGTGAGGAACAAGTATCGGTAGCGCCGCAGCTGACGTACACCTTCCCCGCGAAGCAAGAACAGGACGAGTACGGCCATCGCCCCGGCCAGCAGCAGAGACCAGCGCTGGATTGCTGCGAGGCCGGCATCCAGGCGGTAGATTTCGGTGAACCCGATCGCAGCGAGGATTGCGGCCAGCGGGAGTAGGTAAGGACTCGCTGCCGGTGCCCATCTGCGGAGGGCGAAACTCACCGAACCGAATGACAGGATCCAAACAAGGAACGTGAGCGCAACCTGAGCGTCGAAGCCCCGACCGAGCGTGAAGTTCACCATCGCTACACCGAGCGAGGCAAGCAGTGCGGCACCGACGAGGAGCGACGCCTCGGCGTTCCGGTTCATTGGCTAGCGTCGACGACAACCACAGTGGTGTTGTCGACACCCCCGGCCCTGTTGGCGGCTTCCACCAGACCCCATGCGGCATCGGTCACAGTGTCGGTGTCAGCCAGGATGGCCTCGATCCCTCCGCGGGTCACCATGTCGGTGAGGCCGTCAGAGCAGATGAGAACTCTGTCCCCGGGATTGAGATGTAGTTCGATCCGGTCGGCAACCAATCCAGGTGTGCCCAGTACTCGGGTAACGATGTTCCTGCGCGGGTGATGCATCGCCTCGGTCGGGTTGAGCTTTCCTGCGCGCACGAGTTCGCCAACAAAGGAGTGGTCGTCCGTTACCTGGGTCAGCCGACCGTCACGAAACAGGTACATCCGGGAATCTCCGACGTGTCCAATGTCGACATGGCCATCGGGATGAAACATGCCGAGGGTGAGCGTCGTACCCATTCCCCGTCGTGATGTGTCCTCCTGCTCGGCAAGGAGCACTGCCTCATTCCCGGCCGTAACCCGAGCGGTTGGGTCCGGCTGTTCGTCGGGTGTGGGCTCGATCGCAGCAGCGAGCGCGACCCGTGAGGCGACATCTCCCGCCGCTGCACCTCCCATACCGTCAGCCACCGCAGCGATTAGGACGTCGTCGGTTGAGCCATCGTGTACGGGCGCGACACTGTCCTGGTTACTCTCTCGAACCAGACCCACGTGTGTTGCGCTCGACCATGTGTATTTCATCGGACCTCGAAGATCGTCTTTCCTATCTGGACAGTATCGCCCTTTCCGAGAGATGTCGGAACTGTTATTCGGCGACCGTTGACATAGGTCCCATTTGTTGAACCCAGATCGGTGAGCAGCACCTTGTCCTGTTGTTGGCCGATGCGTGCATGGAAGTCGGACGCGTACGTGTCATCGATGATGAAGTTGGCCTCGTCGCTGCGGCCAATCACGATTCCTGCACCGATGCGTACCGTCTGACCAGCCATCGTCTCAGATCTGATGACGGTAAGTTCGTCGGCGACCTTTGTTTGTTTAGATCGTTGTCCCGGACCGACATGGGCACCAATCGAGCGAGCGATCTGCCAGAGAAACAGATACACGAGGCCAAGGAAAATGAGTTTGAGGATGTTGAGGAAAAGTGCAGGCATCGGCGCCACCAGACCGGTCAGGTGTCTGAATTGTATCGAGTGTTGACAACATTGGACACAGAGCATGTAATCGATGCGCAATGTGGAGCAGGGATTGGGGCATAACCTCCGGGAGAGCGGCCCGTCCTAGGGCAAATGTCGGTCGAACCAGACGGCCGCTGTCAGGAGTGCAACGAGGCGCCAGGCGTGGTCGGCACGTCCCTGCACATGCTCGTCAATGAGTTGTGTGACACGCGACGGGTCGACCACCGAAGTCATGGCGCTCGGCATGTCGGCTAACCGTTCCCGAAAGGGCTCCGCGAGGGGGCCCCGTACCCATTGGCTCACCGGCATGGTCTGTGGGATCTTGGGTGCGTTCGCCATGTCATTCGACAGATACTTCGCACCCACCCGGCGAAGAATATCCTTGCCGGTTGTTGCACCTTTGATATTCATGGCGAGATCGACAAGGTCGTGATCGAAGTACGGGAGTATGAGGTCCATTTCCGATCCGACGGTCCATCCACGGTTCCAGAGCAGGACCGTGTCTGCCGTGTTGAAACGCTTGTCCAACAAAATGAGGGTTCGTTCATCGCTGCTTGTTGTCTGCTCGTCTGCGGCGCTCTGGTAGATGTCACTGAGTCTCTGGGAACCTCGATCCACCAGGGATGGGTCGTGGTAGATACGACGGCGGAGTGCCCGGTTCCAGTCGGCGTCCGGGGAATACAGCGATCCAACACCCGAGATCGGTTCGGTAAGCCACTCGGCCTGTGTTTGTGAGCCCAGATTTAGCGGTCGTGCGGCTCTGACAACTGCTCTCAGCGAACCGCGGACCAATCCCGGGAGGTTGTTGAACCTTGTTGCTGCCCGGTGTCTCCTTGAGAGACCCCACCCATCAGCTCCGGCGCCGCTGTAGACAGCCGTGATGCCACGATCGGCGATAGGACGCATTCTGTAACTATGCAGTCCCCAGGTGAAGGGCTCATCGTGAGCTACTACGGCACTCTCGAGATCGTTGAGGACATCATCTGGACCGATCGAGATCTCCTCGTGAGTCACTCCGAGATGGTTCGCTATCGCTCGTGCGTTACCGCCTTCATTGAGCTTGCCGTTGTAGTCCTTGTAACGAAACGTGAACGCCCGCACTGGTTTCTTGGGCATGCGAGTAATACCTGCGAGGAGGAGGGCGGAGTCCACACCGCCCGAGAGCAGCAATCCCGTGTTGTTGTCCCCCGGCCACGTTCGTTCGGTTGACTCTCGCAACCGGCCTTCCATCAGGTCGACTGCAGCGGTTTCGTCGATCGCCTCCTTCTCCTCGTGCTGGAACCAGGACGCGGACTCCGCAACACCATCGGCGGCGATCGTAAGCGAATGACCGGGGGGGAGCTTGGTAATCGATCTCAATGGTGTGAGTGGTGCGGGAAAGTATCCCGTTGCTATGTAGATATCGAGGGCGACCGGATCGACGGTTGGGTCGACTCCGAAATGGACCAATGTCGCGAGGTCAGATGAGAACATCAACCCCCCGTCGACCTTGGCGAAGTACACAGGTGTGACTCCGAAGGGATCGCGTATCAATACGAATTCCCGCGTGGTCCCATTCCACGCCGCGATCAGCCCATGAAAGCGGTATTGGGTGAATGCAGAAACACCATTGGTGATCCATCCCTGGAGGGCATCACTCAGTGCGAGGTGTGGTTCGAGCAAGCGACCATCGATAACGATGAATGATCCGTCCGGGGTTTGGGCGTGTGACAGTGACGGGGTGTTGCGTGCGACGATGGCGCGGGCCGTGAGGAGCGGACTGTCTAGGTTCGATTCGAAGTTGATGCCTGCGGTGTCGGGGCCGAGTCCGGCGGCGCGCTGGCGAATCGTGGAGACATCACCAGAGGTTCCGCAGAAACCGAAGAGGCGGAATGCTCGTACACTCGTCATTCTCGGCCCGCCCGCGGAATTCGATATGTCATGTTCACCCCAGATTCCGGCGGTCCATTTGGAGACCGAATAACACAGCGTTGTCAACGCTACGTGACCTCAACGGCACAAAGGCAACAGGTCTTCAACGTTTCAGACACGTCGACCGTACCACTTGCTCAGGGCTGTGTGCGGTATGCCCACTTGAGCGTGAATCGACGGCCCCCAATTGCGAGGTGGTCATCGGGTCGAACGAGTACCGGCGTGGTTGTAATGCCGATGTCATTGACGCGTGTGCCGTTGGATGAACCGAGGTCGTAGATCCAGGCCTGCTGGTTGCGGGCGAAGAGCACAGCATGGTGTCGAGAGACGTCCGCTTGCATGATCTGGATGTCGCAGTCCCTATCACGCCCAATCAAGCTACGAATGTGAGTCACTGGGTAGGCGACGTTTCCTGTTGCACCGAGGAGGTTCGCCCACGGCTCCTGTGGCCCGGGGACGGTTTCTGATTCACAGCGTATCGAACGAGTGGGGACCGCGGGGTCACTCACGATGGTGACCGATACGGGGCCATTCAGCCTCCATCCTTCGTCCATTGCGGTTTCCGTGATCACTCTTTCTAGATCGGCTGCGGTGGCCGCATCGGGCAGGAGCGGTAGGTTCTCTGGATGAAGGAAGAGCCTATAACGGTTGGGCACTGACGGACCGGCAGGGTGGTCAAACATTGCAAGGTCGGCGGCTCGTAGGATCTTGTTCTCGATGTCGAGGCGTTCGGTCTTTCCTCCGAACACCGTTGCGGAAACTCCCTCAAAGAGGCGTTCGAGGCGCGATTCGATACGACGTGCAAAACTCATGCTTCCCGGATTCTACGACGATGTGCAATCATGCACACCAGGACTAGTCAATTCACCACTCAGAGGAATGATGGCAACCACAGTCAGTAGTCGTATTTACACTCGGAGTGGCTTTTGATAGGCTTTTGTACGGCAGGCAACTAACTCGAAACCTCTCTGGGGATTACATGAAACTTCTACTTCTTGGTGCGGGCGGCTTCCTTGGATCGCACATCGTTGAGCACATGATTGCGCGCGGTGACTATGACATCACTGGTGCCGATATCAGCGATACAAAGCTCGCAGGAATCAGCGGATCGAACTTCGAATTCATCAAGGCCGACTTGATGGGAAACACGGAGGTTGTCGAGGGTCTCATCAAGAATGCGGACATCGTCGTTGACCTCATTTCGATGCCGAACCCCTCCCTCTACGTCTCGGACCCACTGAAAATCTTCAACGTGACCTTCCGACGCAACCTCGAGGTCGTCGATCTTTGTGTGAAACATCAGAAGCGTCTCATCCAGTACTCAACCTCCGAAATCTACGGTCGCCCACAATCGAACACGTACCAGGAGGACATCACCCCCCTGGTGATGGGACCGGTAACGAACCAGCGCTGGATCTATGCCGTGTCAAAGCAGATGCTCGAGCGTGTCATCCACGCTTACTCGTTGCGTGACGAACTTGAGTACTCCATCATCCGACCGTTTAACGCGATCGGTCCCCGTCTCGACTACCTCGTCGAGAGTGGAGCCATGGGCGGGCCTCGTGTTGTCGCCCACTTCGTGTCCGCGTTACTTGAAGACGGCCCTATGTACCTGGTCGATGGCGGTTTGCAGCGCCGCTCGTTCACGGCAGTACAAGATGCCAGCACCGCATTTGCTGCAATCCTCGACAGTCCAGACGCTCACAACCAGATCTACCACTACGGAAACCCTGGCAACGACACCTCGATCAAGGGCCTTGCCGAACTCATGCTGGAGATCTACGAGGAGATCACCGGTAAGGCATCCGGCGCATACCTTGAAGTTGTTGACGCCGAGAAGTTCTATGGCAAGGGCTACGAGGACACGACCCGTGTGCC